>JBDTTE010000069.1:0-14240 GCA_039930785.1 Betaproteobacteria bacterium
AGGATGATGGACAGCCCGCGTACCTTCAGTCCGGAAATGACTTCCGCCAGCCGTTTCGCGAGCACCGGCGCGACGCCTTCGAAGGGTTCGTCCAGCAGCAGCAGCTTGGTGCCGCACATCAGCGCGCGCGCGAGGGCGACCAGCTTCTGTTGCCCGCCGGAAAGCTGCAACGCTTTGCGACCGGCGAACGCTTCGACTTCCGGAATCATTTTGTAAACGTCGGCCAGCCGCGCGCTGGTATCGGCCAAGCCCGCGGACCATGCGGGGATCAGCACGTTTTCTTCCACGCTCAATGAAGGAACCAGGCGCCGGTCCTCCGGCATGTAGCCGATGCCATTGCGCGCGCGTTGATGCACGGGCGTCTTGCCCAGCGGCGAACCGTCGAAGCTGATGCTGCCCTGGCGCGCCGGCAGGATACCCATGACCGAGCGCATCAGCGTGGTCTTGCCCGCGCCATTGCGCCCGATCAGCCCCACGAATTTTCCGGTGGGCACATCCATGTTGACGCCGCGCAGGATGCCGACGGACGCGATGGAAACATCGAGGCCTTCAATGCGCAGCATGCGCTGACTCCCCGGTGACGTACTTGCGCACTTCGATATCGCCCAGCACCGCCGCAGGCGCGCCGTCGGCGATGACCCGGCCTTCGTAAAATGCCAGCACGCGATGCGTATAGCGATTCACGATTTCCATGTCGTGCTCGACGAACAGCACCGTGACTTTTTGCGCGCTCACGGCCTCCATGACCATGTCCATCAGCGTGAACTTCTCATCCGCGGAAACACCGGATGTCGGCTCGTCGAGCAGCAGGATTTTCGGTTTGACCGCCATCGCCATGGCGATGTCCAGCAGCTTGCGGATGCCTTCGGGCAATACGCCGGCAAGCTTGTCGCGATACTCGGTCAGCCGGAAGCGCTCGAGCATGCCGTCGACGGCTTCCTGCGGCGTGCCGGTATGGTGGCTCGCCTGCGACCACTGCTTTCCGCCGGAGACGACGATGCCAATGCCGACCAGCAGGTTGTCGTAGACCGTAAGCGAATTGAACAGCTGGGGAATCTGGAAGGAGCGGCAAATGCCGAGGCGAGTGATCTGGCGCGGGTTGAGCGGCGTGATGTCGCGACCGCCGAAATCGATCGAACCCGACGAGGGCTTTAGATAGCCGGTCACCATATTGATGAACGTCGTCTTGCCGGCGCCATTGCTGCCAATGAGACCAACGATGGCGTCCTGTTCGATGGCGACATTGATGTCCTTCGCGGCCGTGACCGCGCCGAATGTCTTGTTCAATGCCTTCGCTTCGAGAACGATCGCCATGTCAGGCCGCCTTGCGCTTGCGTACGAACAGCGACCACAGGCCACCGGGCAGGAACATGATCACGACGAGCATCGTGATGCCCAGCGCCATCTGCCAGGTGTTCGGCGAATACTCGTAGGCGAAACTGCGAATGGTCTCGAAAATGAAGGCGCCAAGAAAGGGTGCCAGGACGCTGCCGGTGCCAGCGAGAATACCGACGAACACGAATTCTCCCGACGTCGTCCAGTACGCCATCTCCGGATCGATGTGGCCGACCGCTATGGCTGCCAGTGCGCCACCAATGCCCGCCAGAACGGCCGAGATCATGTAGTTCACGTGGATGACGTTGCGCACGGATGCGCCCATGTACTCGACGCGCAGTTCATTGTCGCGTATTGCTTCCGCCAGCCGGCCCATGTGCGAATTCAGGTAACGGTGCATGAAAATGCCCGAGACCAGCGCGAACACGACGGTCAGCGCATAACGCACATAGCGCTCGCTGCCCGTGCCGGCCACCGTGATGCCGGCGATCTTCGAAGCGGCAATGTTGAAGCCGTCGCTGGAACCCAGCGCCGATGTCTTCACCAGCAAGCCGTAGAGAATCATGGAAAACGCCAGCGAGAGCATGGCGAAGAAAATGTCGCGGTATTTGCGCAACAGGAATCCGATCGCACCGGACACGACGGCGGTCGTGACGATCGCCGCGACGAGCATGACCGCCATGTCCGAAACCTTGTACACCTGGTCGAGCGTACCGGCCGCGTAGGCACCGAGACAGTAGTACAAGCCGTGGCCGAATGACACGACGCCGGTGCGCATCAACAGCATCATGCCGAGCACGACGATCCCGTAGCACAGCGATACGGTGACGAGGAACAGCGCCCAGCGCGGCAGGAACGGACCTACCGCGAGCAGCAGTACCGCGATGACAATAAGGACCGGAAGCGTGCGTGCGTGCTTCATATCTTGCGCGCCTCCTGTGCGCTGAACAGGCCCTTGGGGCGCACGATCAGCACGACCGCCATCACCAGGTAAATGCTGAACAGGTCGAGCTCCGGCCGGTAGTGAACGGCAGCGGCACGCACGATGCCGACGAGTATCGCGGCGAGCGCGGCGCCGGGCAGGCTGCCGAGGCCGCCGATCACGACGACGGCGAAGGCGAGCACGATGGTTTCCGCGCCGATTCCCGGTTGCACGGAAATCATTGGTGCCGTCAGGGCGCCACCGAGCGCGCCGAGCATCGCGCCGACCGTGAAGGTGATGAAGTAAACCTTGCCCACGTTGATGCCCATCGCACCGGACATTTCGCGGTCATGGATCACCGCGAGCAGCATCTTGCCCTGGCGTGTTTTGGTCAGCACCCACGCCAGTACCACGCCGATCAGCACCGCCGCACCGAACAGGACGAGGTTGTAGTTCGGATAAGTCAGATCGCCGATGCTGAAATTACCGAGCATCCCGTAGGGCTGCGCGATGAAATACGGATCGACGCCCCAGATCAGTTTGACCGCGTCCTCCAGGATCAGGAACACGGCGTAGGTCACCAGCACGAGGACGATCTCATCCTTGCCGTACATGAATCGCAGCAGGCCGCGCTCGATGATCGGGCCGGCGATCAGCCCGACCAGGATCGCCGCGACCACCATGACGGCGTAGCTGCCCATCGGGGGATAGCCCTGCTTGAGCCAGTACCCCGCCAGCGATGCGGCGCTGTACGCGCCGAGCGCGTACAGGCTGCCGTGGGCGATGTTCAGGATTTTCATCACGCCATAGATCAGCGTGAGGCCCACCGCGATGATGAACAGCCAGGACGAATAAATGAGACCGTCGATCAGGACGGCGAGAAGCTGGGCCATGAGTCAGTACTGTTTGTTGCTTACCACTTGCCGGGTTTCATTCCCGCCTTGATCCAGTCCACGCTCTTCATGCCTTCCGGCGGCTGCACGCGCTCGACCGGGTAGTACTTGACGTTGACGACGGTGACCACGCCGTTGACTTCGCGCGTCTGTCCGTAAGCCGTGCCGGTAACGGCCTGATGGCCCTTGCCGAGCTTCATCATGACTTTTCCGCTCGGCGAATCGAAGGTCTCGAATTCGAACGCCTTGATGATGTCGTCGGTTTCCGTCTTGCCGCCGGCTTTGGCTTTTTCGTACGCGGTCTTCAGGCCCAGAAACGCCTGCGCGACGCTGTACGCGGGATAGTTCGGATAAGTCTCTCCGCGCTCCTTGTAAATCGTGCGCAGCCAATCATTCAGCGGGCTCTTCGGCGCGTAAACGCCGCTCGGGCCGCGTGCGCCGATGATGGTGCCGTCGGGAATGTTGCCGGGCAGGCGATGCAGGTAGGGCTCACCGGCCACGAGGATCAGCTGGCTGCGCGCGAACAGATCGCGAGGTTTGGCCTGCAACATGAAGGCTTCGAGGTCGCCGCCCCACAGGCTGGAATGGATCACCTCGGAATTGCTTTGCAACAGTGTCGAGATCTCCGGTCCGTACTGGCCGGCGCCGAACTTCGGCATTTGCGATGTGGTCACCGTAACTTCGGGCTTCAGGGTCTCCATGACCGCCGTGAAGTCCGCCCAGGAATCCTGACCGTACGCATAGTTCTGGTTGATGCCGCCGTAGTTCTTCATGCCGGGCCGGCTTTCGAGCAGGTACAGCGCGCCGGCGACCGCGTCCATGGTCGCATGCGGCCGGGTGCGGAACACATACTTGTAGCTGGCATCCTCGAAGACGCGCGGCGTGCCGCAATCGAACAGAATCGTGATTTTCTTGAGTTCGTCCGCGACGGGCGCCACGGCGAGGCAGTCGCCGCTACCGATGTAGCCGATTACAAAATCCACGTCCTGGCGTTCGACCAGATTGCGGAACTCGGAAACCTGCTTGGTGCCGCCACCCGCCTCGTCGATGACGACCAGTTCCAGCGGCCTGCCGCCGAATCCCTTTGTGGCATAAGGCGCCGGGACCTTACCGGCATTCAGCGAATCGACGATCGCTTCGGCCGCTACCTTGGCGGGTACGCCGAATGGACCGGCAGCCGGGCCGGACAGGAAGGTCACCAAGCCGATGCGGATTGGTTTTTCGTCGGCGGTCGCAAGGGTCGGAACAGCAACTGGAATCGCTGCAAGAAGAAACGCGAAAGACTTAAGAAAATTGGCGACGCGCATGGTGCCCTCCCCTGGACGTTCGAATATTTGTGTGAAGCAAGCGGGCTGATTTGTATCCTGCCGCGTACTTCGAATTGAGCCGGAATCTAGCAGGTTTTTAACGTGGCCAGCAACGAATCGATCGCCTGCCCGGCAGGCAATCGATCCGGATTCAGTGTCCCGCGAGCCTCTCGCGCATCCGCGCGATCGCCGCGCGCACTTGCGCTGGCGCCGTGCCGCCGATGTGGTCTCGCGCCGCCAGCGATCCCTCGAGGGACAGCTTGTCGACCACATCTGCCTCGATGCGATCGGAAAATCGCTTTAGCTCAGCGACACCGAGTTCGGCCAAGCCGATGCCCTTGTCCGCGGCCAGGCGCACCGCGCGCGCCACGATTTCGTGCGCTTCGCGAAACGGCAGCCCCTTTTTCACCAGATAGTCGGCAAGGTCCGTGGCCGTGGCGTAGCCTTCCATCGCCGCACGACGCATGGCCGCCTTGTCAACCGTAATGCCGCCGATCATGTCGGCGTAAATTGCAAGGGTCGCCGCCAGCGTATCGACCGTGTCGAACAGCGGCTCCTTGTCTTCCTGGTTGTCCTTGTTATAGGCGAGCGGCTGGCCCTTCATGAGCGTGAGCAGGGCGACGAGGTGGCCATTCACCCGGCCGGTCTTGCCGCGCACCAGCTCAGGCACATCCGGATTTTTCTTTTGCGGCATCATCGAAGAGCCGGTGCAAAAGCGATCGGCGAGCTTGATGAAGCCGAAGCGCGGGCTCATCCACAGGATCAGTTCTTCCGACAGCCGCGACAGGTGCGTCATGACCAGCGCGGCGCAGGCGCAGAATTCGATCGCAAAATCGCGATCGGATACCGCGTCCAGCGAATTCTCGCAGACACCGTCGAAGCCGAGCTCTTTGGCGACGCGTAAACGATCGATCGGAAAAGTCGTGCCCGCGAGCGCGCCGGCGCCCAGCGGCAACAGGTTCAGCCGCTTGCGGCAATCGGCGAATCGCGAGGCGTCGCGCGACAGCATTTCGCAATACGCCAGCAGGTGGTGGGCGAAGCTCACGGGTTGTGCGACCTGCAGGTGCGTGAATCCCGGCATCAGCGTGTCGACGTGTTGTTCCGCCAGGTCGAGCAGGCTCACCTGGAGCGCCGCGACAAGACGGATCAGTTCATCGATTGCGTCGCGCAGGTAAAGGCGAATATCGGTCGCCACCTGGTCGTTGCGCGAGCGGCCGGTATGCAGCCGCTTGCCGGCATCACCGACCAGGTCGGTCAGCCGCTTCTCAATGTTGAGGTGGACATCCTCGAGGTCGATCGACCAGTTGAACTTGCCGGTGCGGATTTCCTCGAGAATGGCCGCCATGCCGCGCTCGATGTCGGCAACGTCCGTGGCCGCCAGAACGCCGACGGCCTGCAGCATGCGGGCATGGGCAAGCGAACCCCGGATGTCGAACTCGGCAAGCCGCTTGTCGAAATCGACCGAAGCCGTGTAGCGCTTGACGAGTTCCGCGACCGGTTCGTCGAATCTTCCGGACCATGTCGCGCCCTTGTCCGTTTTGCCGCCTTTATTCGCCGGCGGGTTTCGTTGTTGCATTGACGCGCTGCCCCGTTCAGAATGATTGCGTTAAATAATTGTTTCCGCGTACGTTTCCGTAGCTTTCACGGATGGCAAGTATAAATCAAATCCCCGCTGGAACCCTGCTGCCGGATTTCCGCAATCTCGGCGTCATGCTGCGCATCCTCGTCATCGTCATGGCGTTGTCGGTCTTCGCCGCGATGCTGAAGTCGTCGAATTGGGGAACCTTCATCCAGCAGTGGGTGAGCATCACGGCTGTCGTGCAGCCCATTGCGATCGTATCCGTGCTGCTGCTCGGCGTCGCGAATGTGGGGTTGCACCGGATCGAATACCGCGCGGCGATCGGGGTGATTGTCCTCGCGGAACTGCTGATCACGCTGGCCGTCCTGAATTTCGCTGCCTTCGTGCTCGGCACCGACCTCGAAGATGCGTGGCGCGACATGTTCTTCACAATGGCCGTGACTTTCGCCCTGGCCGGTTATTTCAGCCTGCGCAATCGCGCGCTTTCGCCGGCGCTGGCCGAGGCGCGACTGCAGGCCCTGCAGGCGCGCATACGCCCTCACTTCCTGTTCAACAGCATCAACGCCGTGATCTCCCTGATCCGCGCCGATCCGCGCCGGGCGGAAACCGCGCTGGAAGACATGGCGGACCTGTTTCGCGTACTGATGGCCGACAATCGCGACCTCGCGCCGCTGGAAAACGAGGTCGAGCTGTGTCGGCAGTACCTCGCGATCGAACAACTGCGACTCGGCCCGCGCCTGCAGATCGACTGGCATGTCGACAAGATGCCGAAAGACGCGCTGATGCCGCCGCTGCTGCTGCAGCCGCTGCTGGAGAATGCCGTATACCACGGTATCGAACCCTCCATTGAGCCGGGCGTGATCAGCGTGAACATCTACGACGTGCGCGACCAGGTGCACATGGTCCTGCGCAATCCCTACCGCCGGGACGGCAGCCATCATTCCGGCAACAAGATGGCAATCGCGAATATCCGCGAGCGCCTGGCGTTGCATTTCGATGTCGAAGCCAGCTTGCAGGCACGCGCAGGCGACAGGGAATACGAGGTGCACATCACCATTCCCTACGTCAAGGCCCGCGAATGACCCGCAATCCCCAGGCACTCAGGGTGGTCATCGCCGACGACGAAACGCCGGCGCGCAGCCGCATGCGCGATTTGCTGGAGGATTGCGCAAGCAGTTTTCCGATCGAACTGGTCGGCGAGGCGGCTACCGGGCGCGAGCTTCTGGCGTTGCTGGAAAAAGCCCCCGCCGATGTCGTACTGCTCGACATCCGCATGCCGGAAATGGACGGCCTCGAGGCGGCCCAGCATCTGCTGAAAATGCCGGAACCGCCCTCGGTGATTTTTACCACCGCTTTCAATGACCACGCGTTAAAAGCGTTCGAGTTGCACGCGGTCGACTACCTGGTCAAACCGATCCGGCTGCGGCGCCTGCACGATGCGCTGACGCGGGCGCGGGCGATCACCCCGTTGCGCCTGGACGTGCTGCAACGCATAGCGCCGGAACCGCGCAAGCATCTGTCCGTGCAGGAGCGCGGCAGGGTCACGCTGATTGCGGTCCCGGACATTCGCTACCTGCGGGCCGAGCTCAAGTACGTCACGGTCCGCACCGCTCAAGCGGAACATCTGGTCGAGGAATCGCTGGCACGACTGGAGCAGGAATTCTCCGAGCGCTTCGTACGCATCCACCGCAGCTGCCTGGTGGCGCGCGCGCATATCGTGGGATTCGAAAAGGATGCGGCAGAGGGCGAATCACGCTGGGCGGTCATCATCGACGGCATCGACGAGAAGTTGCCCGTCAGCCGCAGGCAGCAGCACATCGTCCGGGACATTGGCAGGAATCTTTGATCGCCCTGCATGCTTTCACGACGGGTGCCGCCGCACGGTGGATGAAGCCGGGGCGGAATTGGCCTATCATTTGCGATCCCGCGCGACCACTAACCCCGACCCAATCTCCACAAAGGAAAATGCAATGGCTGCCGATCTTGGAATCAAGGAAAAGGATCGACTGAAGATAGTCGATGGCCTGTCGAAGCTGCTCGCCGACACCTATACGCTCTACCTGAAGACGCACAACTTCCACTGGAATGTGACCGGCCCGATGTTCCAGACGTTGCACCTGATGTTTGAGACCCAGTACACCAATTTGTGGACCAACGTCGACCTGATCGCCGAGCGCATCCGTTCGCTTGACGCGGTGGCGCCTGGCACGTATGCGCAGTTTTCCAAGCTGGCGACCATTCGCGAAACGATGGGCGTTCCCGGCGCACAGGACATGATCAGGATTCTGCTCGAGGGACATGAAATCGCCACGCGTACGGCGCGCAAGGCTTTTCCGGCCGCGGAAAAGGGCGACGATCAACCCACCATGGATTTGCTGACGCAGCGCATGCAGGACCACGAGAAGACCGCGTGGATGCTGCGCAGCCTGCTCGGCAAGTAGTGACGTGACTATCGTGACGATCGTGACTGCCGTGACTGCGGTGATTGTCGTGACGGCGTAACGATCGCGACCGGCCCGAAGCTTCTGCATTTACGGCAGTCACGCCGTCACGACAGTCACGTAGTCACGGTTTTCTAAAGGCATTTAACTCCCCGTCGTGAAACATCCTTCCCGAATCGTCATTGCAACCCGCGAAAGCGAACTGGCCTTGTGGCAGGCCCGCCACATCGAGGCCAGGCTGCGTGCGCTGTATCCCGGTATCGAAACACGCTTGATGGGCATGACCACCGAGGGCGACCGCAAGCTCGACACGGCGCTGTCGAAGATCGGCGGCAAAGGGCTGTTCGTCAAGGAACTCGAACTGGCGCTGGAATCGGGCGACGCCGACATCGCGGTGCACTCGATGAAGGATGTGCCGATGAACCTCGCGCCGGGATTCAGCATTGCGGCCATAACCGAACGCGAGGATCCGCGCGACGCATTCCTCTCGAAGAACTACCGTTCGCTTGACGAACTGCCCCCCGGCAGTTTGATCGGCACTTCCAGCCTGCGTCGTGAAAGCCAGTTGCGCGCCCGCTATCCACAGGTCCGTATCGAACCTCTGCGCGGCAACGTGCAGACGCGCCTGCGAAAGCTCGATGAAGGCCGCTATGCGGCCATCATTCTCGCCGCCGCCGGGCTCAAGCGACTGGGGCTTTCCGCGCGTATTACCGCCATCCTGGAGCCATCGCAATCCCTGCCCGCGGTCGGCCAGGGCGCACTCGGCATCGAGTGTCGCAGCGAGCGTGAGGACATCATCGCGGCACTGGCGCCTTTGAATCACGCCGAAACCCGTTGGTGCGTAGAGGCGGAGCGCGCGCTGAGTCGCGCATTGGCCGGCAGTTGCCAGGTTCCGCTGGGTGGATTCGCCGAGATCAGCGGCGGAAAGGCGAGATTGCGCGGCTTCGTGGCCAGCCCCGACGGCAGCCGCATGGTCAGCGATGAGGAGAGCGCCGCCAGTACCAGCGTGGCGCCGGACCTCGGCAACGCGGTGGCGCACCGCCTGATCGCAAAAGGCGCGCGCGAGATTCTCGCTGCGCTGGAAGGTCACGCGGAGTGAATGCCCTGGCGGGTGCGGGCATCCTCGTTACGCGACCGGTCGCGCAGGCCGCGCGGCTCTCGCAACTCGTGCGCGAGGCCGGCGGCAAACCCATCGCGTTTCCCGCGCTGGAGATCGAAGCGCTTGCCGTCGCACCTGTCGACGCCGGTGCCGGTTTCGACATGCTGATATTCGTGAGCCCGAATGCGGCCCGCCTCGGTTTGCCGCTGGTGCGCCCGGCGATCGACTCGCAGACGAAAATTGCCGCGATCGGATCGGGCACCGTGGCGGAGTTGAAAAAAAACGGGGTGCAGGACATCATTTCACCGCGGTCGGGCCACGACAGCGAAGCGCTCCTCGCGGAGCTGGCGGATTTCGCGCCGCGCCGCGCCCTGATCATCCGCGGTGAAGGCGGCCGTGAAGTGCTCGGCGAGGTGTTGCGCTCGCGCGATACGGCGGTCGAGTACCTGGAATGCTATCGACGTTTGAAACCGGCGCGCGACATGCGGGATCTGTTGTCCGATCCGATCCACGGCGAGGTGAAGGCCTGTACGGCGACAAGCGCGAACATCGTCGTGAACCTGTTTGAAATGGCCGGTGTTGAAAACGCGTCATGGTTGCGAGGCCTGCCTTTTTTTGTGTCCCACGCCCGCGTCGCCGCCACCGCGTTCTCACGCGGCGTACAGACCGTATTCGTGGCCGGCAACGGCGACGAGGCCTTGGTCGCGGGATTGACAAGCTGGTTTGCGCGACTGCGTGAACGCGCCAGCCCCTGAGTCACCGACATTCGTAGATAAACTCAAGATGGCCGAACCCGTTGAAAACAGCAGCTCGCCCGCCGCTCCGGCGACTCGATCCCGGCCACCTCAAGGCTATGCGAGCCTGGCGCTGGCGTTGGCCGCGATCGCCCTTGTCCTCGCGGGTTGGCAATGGTTCGATTCCCGCCGCAGCATGGAGGTCACGGGACAGGACGTGGCCAAGCGGCTGGCAGCTGTTGACGGGCTCAGCCGGGAGAGCCGCGCGCTCGCCGCGCAGTCGCGCGAAATCATGAGCGATGTCAGCGCGCGGCTCGGGCAGCTCGAAACGCGGGTGTTCGAGACGCAGAACCAGCGCCTTGCGCTTGAATCGCTGTACCGGGACCTGTCGCGCGGTCGCGATGAATGGACCCTGGCTGAGGTCGAGCAGATCCTGCTCATCGCCAACCAGCAGTTGCAACTTGCCGGCAACGTGAAGGCCGCGCTCATCGCACTGGAAACTGCGGATGCACGAATTGCCCGTGCGGAAAGGCCGCAACTCACGGCGCTGCGTCGCGTGATCGGCCAGGACATCGAGCGCTTGAAAGCGGCGCCCTACCTGGATGTGGTGGGCTCCGCGCTGCGCCTGGACAACCTCATCGGCCAGATCGATGCGATGTCCCTGGCTGCGGAGCAGCGTCCGTCGCGCCCCGATGCGCAGATCGATCCCGCGGCCGGATTCTGGTTGCGCGGCTGGCGCGAGTTGAAGCAGGACATCCGCGATCTCATCCGCATCCAGAACGTCGACAAGCCGGAATTGCCGCTGCTTCCCCCCGAGCAGGCATTTTTCCTGCGCGAGAACGTCAAATTGCGCCTGATGGGCGCGCGCCTCGCGCTTCTGGCGCACGACGAGGCGAGTTTCAAGGCCGACGTGAAGGCTGCATCGGAGTGGTTGACGCGCTACTACGATGGCGGCAACAAAGCTGTCGCGGCTGCGCAGTCGACCTTGAAGCAACTCTTGCAATCCGATTTCGGCGATCGGGTTCCCGACATTTCCGCGAGCCTGGACGCGGTTCGCAACTTCAAGCTCGTGCGCGAGCGTACGGTGCATTGAGCGATGCGCGCGCTGATCTGGTTATTGGGGCTGTTTGGGGCTGCGGTCGGCCTCGTGATCGCGTTCCGCTATAACACCGGTTACGTGCTGGTCGTGCTGCCCCCATGGCGGGCGGAACTGTCGTTCAATTTCGCCATCATCCTCGCCCTGATCCTGTTCCTCGCCGGTTATCTGGTCGTGCGCACGGTTTTCGTGACGATGGCCATGCCCGTGCGGGTGAAGGCATTCCAGCGGCGACGCACGGAGAACCGCGCCCGCTCGGCATTCAATTCGGCATTGATCAACTTCTTCGAAGGTCGCTTCGGCCGCGCGGAAAAAGCCGCGGCCGCCGCATTAAAAGCCGGTGAGTCGCCCGCGCTCTCGACGATACTCGCCGCCCGCGCCGCGCACGGCATGCGCGCATTCTCGACGCGCGACAAATATCTCGCGAGAGCGGCGGGTACGCCAGAGGCGGAAGAAGCCATGAAACTCATGGCCCAGGCGGAGATGCTGCTCGACGAGCGGCGCTATCACGATGCGCTCGATATTCTCAGGAAGCTGCCCGAGAAGCACACCGCAGCGCTGCGCCTGGAGTTGCGTGCGCAGCAGATGGCGATGAACTGGGAGCGTGTGCTGGCGCTGATACCGCAACTCGAACGGCGGCGCGTATTCGAGAAGCCGGTTGTCGTCCAGCTTCACAGGCACGCTGTCATAGAAACCCTGAAGCGCAAATCCGTGGATGACAAGTCGCTGCGGGAGTACTGGGGCAAGTTGTCTGCCGACGATCGGCAGGACACGCGCATCGCCGCCGCCGCGGCCCAGGCGTTCACGGCACTGGGCGCGTGCCGGGACGCGCATAAAATCGTGGAAGAAGGGCTCGATCGCCAGTGGGATCCGGCCCTGCTGGCGATGTACACCGAATGTCCCGACGGGGACGCGCGCCGCCAGCTCGAGCGCGCCGAATTGTGGTTGCAGAAGCATCCGCGCGACGCCGTGTTGCTGTTGATACTCGGCCGGCTCTGCGCCCAGCAGGGATTGTGGGGCAAGGCGCGCAGCTACCTGGAGGCCAGCCTGTCGATCGAGGCCACGCATTCCGCCCACCTTGACCTCGGCGAACTGCTGGAGCGTGAAGGCAAGTCGGACGAAGCCGCCACCGAGTATCGAAAGGCGTTGACGGTGACGCTGGACCAGTTAAAGAAGCACGGTGGCGGTCGCCGGCGACCGCTGGTGTGAGGCGACCGCACCTTTATCGCGCGCGCCGGGTCTCTTGCCGGGCTCGGAAGTCGGATTCAACGCATTGAGTTACCGGCAAAAATCCCGCGCGACCTGCGCGGGCGCAGGGTTTGCTTCGCAACAGGCCTGCTTGCAGGCACGCAACGTCGTCCTGCCGCCATCGCCGAAGCCGCGTGACGCGCGGCGCTTTCGAAAGAGATCCTGCAGATGAATGCTCCAGTACAGAACCCGAATGCAACAGACAAGGAATCGCCGCTGCGGGAAGATATCCGCCTGCTCGGGCGCATCCTCGGCGACACCCTTCGCGAGCAGGAAGGCGAAGCCATTTTCGACCTGATCGAGCGTACCCGCCAGAACGCGATCCGCTTCCGTCGCGACCAGGATCCGGCCGCCAAGCGCGAGCTCGAGGCCATGCTCAACAAGCTCGACCCGGTGCGCACCGTCGCGGTGGTGCGGGCCTTCAGTTATTTTTCGCAGCTCGCCAACATTGCGGAAGACCAGCACCACAACCGCCGCCGCCGCGCGCACCTGATCGCGGGGTCGCCGCCGCAGGAAGGCAGCCTGGCGCTGGCGCTGAGCCGCGCCCGCGAGGAGGGCGTGACGAACGACAAAGTTGCAGAGTTTTTTTCGCACGCGCTGATTTCGCCCGTGCTGACCGCGCACCCGACCGAGGTGCAGCGCAAGAGCATTCTCGATTGCCAGCTCGAGATCGCGCGCCTGCTGACCGAGCGCGATCGCGTCCAGCTGACGCCCGATGAAATCGTGCGCAATGAAGATGCGTTGCGCCGCGTTGTCCTGACCCTGTGGCAGACGCGCATCCTGCGCGAGATGCGCTTGACGGTGAAGGACGAAATCGAAAACGGCCTGGCGTATTACCGCTATACCTTCCTGCGCCAGGTGCCGCGCCTTTACGCGGAAATGGAGGACCTCATCGCGGATAGCGGCTTCGGCAAGGTGAAGCTTGGCCAGGTGCTGCGTCTGGGCAGCTGGATCGGTGGCGATCGCGACGGCAATCCATTCGTGACGCAGGACGTCATGCGCCATGCTTTGACGCGGCACTGTGCGACCGTGATGGATTTCTACCTCGAGGAACTTCATGTGCTCGGCGGCGAGCTGTCACAGTCGGTTCGCATCGTGGAAACGACGCCGGCGCTCGACGAACTCGCGAATCACTCGCCCGACCTTTCCGACCACCGGCGCGACGAACCGTATCGTCGTGCGTTGACCGGAATCTATGCGCGAGTGGTCGCCACTTCGCTCGCTCTGGGAAATCGGGTGCCCGATCGACCTGCGGTGGCGGGCGCGCAGGCTTATCCCGACAACGCCGAATTCGCGCAAGACCTGGCCGTGCTGGCGGACTCCCTCGCCGCGAACGGATCCAAGCGCGTGGCGCGCGGCCGTTTGCGCAATCTCATGCGCGCGGCTGAAATTTTCGGTTTCCACCTGGCGCCGCTGGACATGCGACAGCACAGCGGCGTGCATGAACAAGTCGTCGACGAACTCTTCGCGCTGGGCGCGATGATGCCGGGGTATTCGAGCCTCGATGAAACCACGCGTCGCCAATGGTTGCTGCAGGAATTGCAGATGCCGCGCCTGCTGCGTTCTCCGTATCTCGAATACAGCGA
>JBDTTE010000070.1:0-14175 GCA_039930785.1 Betaproteobacteria bacterium
ATCGGGCCCCAAACCGACTGGACAGAGGCATTGAAGGATTGCGATGCAGTGGTGCACCTCGCGGCACACGTGCATGTGATGCATGGGGATTCGCGCCTGGCGGCCGATTTTCATCGGGTCAACGTGGAGGGCAGCGAGCGATTGGCCGTGCAGGCCGCGCGAGCCGGCGTGCGCCGGCTCATCTATATGAGTTCCGTCAAGGTCAATGGTGA
Organism: Betaproteobacteria bacterium; assembly: GCA_039930785.1. GTDB lineage: Bacteria > Pseudomonadota > Gammaproteobacteria > Burkholderiales > JACQAP01 > JACQAP01. The sequence goes on from JBDTTE010000070.1 coordinate 213, forward strand.
GTTCACCGTAGGACGCGCGTTCACGGAAACTGACCCGCTGGAACCGGTGGATGAATATGGAGTTTCCAAGACTGAGGCGGAAAAACGGCTGAGGGCTGTCGCGTCCGATACCGGACTCGAACTCGTCATCCTGCGTCCGCCCCTCGTGTATGGTCCAGGCGTGAAGGCGAACTTCCTGCACTTGCTGCGCATTGTGAATGCTGGCGTGCCTTTGCCGTTTTCGACCGTCGACAACAGGCGCAGCCTGCTCGGCGTCGGGAATCTCGCGCAGGCTATCGAGGCTTGCCTGGCGCATCCCGCCGCGGCAAACCGCACATTTTTTGTGAGCGACGATCACGACGTGTCCACGCCAGGGCTCATTCGCGAAATTGCGGTCGCGCTGGGGAGGCCGGCGCGGCTCTTCCCTTTCCCGACGGCGCTGCTGCATGCCGCCGGACGCTTCACCGGACGTGCGGAGCAGGTTGCGCGATTGACCGGTTCCCTGCAAATCGACGTATCCGCGCTAAAGAGCGCACTCGGATGGCGTCCGCAGCATTCCTTGCGGCAGGGTCTCGAGCGAACCGCAGCCTGGTTCAGGATGCAGCCGAAGTGAAGCCGTGCCCCCAGCAGCGGTTCTTGATGCCATCCGCCTGAGGAATATCGCGGCAGCGGGCAACCGCCGTTATAATCCCGCGATGGAAGCCGGCATTTCTGCGTGTCTGTTTGCCCCGTTCCTCGCCGGGATCGTCAGCGTTGCGACGATGCGGCTGTTGCTGCGCAATCGCAGTCTTCCCTTGGACGAACCCAACGAACGCTCCCTGCATGTCGTGCCTGTCCCGCGCACCGGTGGCCTCGCGATTGCCGCCGGCGTTTTCGCCGCGGCGTTGTGGATCGGCGCCGGTCCGGCGCTGCTGGTGCCGGCCGCGGGTCTCGCGCTGGTGTCGGCCATTGACGATCGCCGCTCGCTGCCGGCCTCGATGCGCTTCATCGCACATGCAGTCGCGGCCGGCGCGTTTCTTTACGCAGCCGGCGGTCCACTCAACCCCGCAATGTTCGCCGTGCTGTGGCTGGCCATCGCGTGGATCACGAACCTGTACAACTTCATGGATGGCGCCGATGGGCTCGCCGGCGGCATGGCAGTGATCGGGTTCAGCGCCTACGGTGTCGCCGCATCTATTGCCGGAGGGTGCGACTTTGCTGCCATCGCGTGGGCGATCGCGGCTGCCGCCGCCGGTTTCCTGGCTTTCAATTTTCCCCCTGCGCGAATGTTCATGGGCGACGTCGGCTCGATTCCGCTGGGATTTCTAGCCGCTGCCATGGGAATCGCTGGGTGGGAGAAAAGGCTGTGGCCGCTCTGGTTTCCGCTCGTCGTGTTCGCGCCGTTCATTGTCGATGCCAGCATGACGCTCCTTCGCAGGTTGTTGCGCGGTGAGCGGGTATGGGAGGCGCATCGCCAGCATTACTACCAGCGCCTGATTCTCTCCGGGTGGACCCACCGCCGGACGGCATTGGCCGAATATGCAGTCATGCTCGCGTGCGCCGTCATGGCCCTCATCGCGGCTAAACAGCCCATTGCGGGACAGTCCATCCTGATTTGCGCCCTCGCACTGAGCCTGGTCGCGATGATGTGGATGGTGGACCGGCGCTGGAAGCGCTTTTCCGGAGCGGCCCATGATTAAGCTTCGGCAAATCAATCCGCGTTCGGCGCTGGCGTTTGCGCACGACGTCGCCGCAGCCGGCGTGGCCTGGCTGGCCGCGTTCGCGTTCAGATTTAATTTCTCGATCCAGATGGAATACCTGCCGACCATGTGGATTACCGTGGGCTGGGTGGTTGCGCTCGACGCGCTGTGTTTCTGGATGTTCGGTTTGTACAGGGGATTGTGGCGTTACGCGAGCATTCACGACTTGCGCCTGATCCTGGTCGCAGTGGGCGTCGCCGCCATCGGCATGCCTGCGTTGGTCACCCTGATCCAACCCGACTTTGTCGTGCCGCGGTCCGTTTTTGTGCTGCACCCGATGCTGTTGCTGTTCATCATGGGCGGCAGCCGTCTTGTTTATCGTGCCTGGAAGGAACGCAACATAGGCAAGCTGGGTGACCTCTACGGCAAGCCGGTCGTCATCCTCGGCGCGGGCGACGCCGCTGTTTCCCTGCTCAAAGATCTCGCGGGCAATGCGGAGTGGCGCGTGATCGGGTTGCTCGACGACGACGACGTCAAGCAAAAGCGCCGCATTCTCGGCGCAACGGTTATGGGGCGCATCGCCGACCTGTCCTCGCTCGCCCCGCGATTTGCCATCGAGCACGCCATCATTGCCATGCCCGACGCGTCGCACACCACGCGGCGCCGCGCCATCGGCGTTTGTCAGGCGGCGGGTGTCAAAGTCATGACCGTACCGTCGTTCGACGACCTGATGAGCGGCAAGGTCACTATCTCGCAGATTCGCAACGTCGAGCTGGACGACCTGTTGGGACGCGATCCGGTCACGCTCGACATTGCGGGCCTCACGGAGTTGCTGCAGGGCAAAACCGTGATGGTCACGGGTGCCGGCGGTTCGATCGGCTCGGAGCTGTGCCGGCAGATCGCGCGTCACAAGCCGGCCCAGCTCGTGATGTACGAAATTTCCGAGTTCGCGCTGTATCAGATCGAGCAGGAGTTCCAGAACGCGGGAGTTCGCTTTCCGATGATTTGCATGATTGGCGATGCCAAAAATCCCGCGCGCGTGGCGCAGGCGCTGGAGAAATACCGTCCGCAGGTGGTGTTTCACGCCGCGGCCTACAAGCATGTGCCGTTGATGGAAGAACTCAACACCTGGGAAGCCGTGCGCAACAACGTGTACGGTACCTATGTGGTCGCCTCCGAGGCCCAACGCCACGGCGTTCACAAGTTCGTCCTGATCTCCACGGACAAGGCCGTCAATCCGGTCAACGTCATGGGCGCCAGCAAGCGCCTTGCGGAAATGGTCTGCCAGTCCCTGCAGCGCGCGGAAGGCACGCAATTCGTGATGGTCAGGTTCGGCAACGTCCTCGGCAGCGCCGGCAGCGTCATTCCGAAATTTCGCGAGCAGATTGCTTCGGGCGGACCCATTACGGTCACCCACCCGGAGATCACGCGGTTCTTCATGTCCATTCCGGAGGCCGCGCAACTGGTGCTGCAGGCGGGCAGCATGGGCCGCGGTGGTGAAATCTACCTGCTGGACATGGGCGAATCCGTGCGCATTGTCGACCTGGCAAAGGAAATGATTCGCCTGTCCGGTTTCACTCGCGATGAGATCAAGATAGTATTCACGGGATTGCGTCCGGGCGAAAAACTCTACGAAGAAGTGCTCGCCGATGATGAGCGGGCACTACCCACGCCACACCCGAAATTGCATATCGCCCGCGCGCGCGCGGTCGATGAATCGTGGCTGCAATCCCTGCTCGTGTGGCTCGACGAGCCGCCGCGTGAAGATTGGCGGGTGCGCGCCGATCTCCAGAAATGGGTTCCGGAATACGGCGTAGAGTCCGCGACGCCAGTCGTCGACACGGTGCCGCGCGTCGCTAGCGCGTAGTACTGCCGGCGTCGATTCGTTGCGACTTTCAGGCAACAGTCAGCGATCGGCCGGTATCGGTTTTGAGCGCAATCGGTGTGCGTAGCCCAGCATCATCCCCGTGAGAGCCCAGAACAGGTAACCGTGCTGTCGACCCCAGAGATCGTCAGTCTGCGTTTTTACCAGTACGCCCACCACCATGCCCAGGCCCGCGATACCAATGAGGCCGACCTCCGGCAACAAATCCTTCGCGAGTTTCGAGAATTCCCTCGCCACGGTGAACATCAGGAAAGCCAGCAGTAGCGCACCTTCAATGCCCATCTGCACTGCGTAGTTCAGAAAGGGGTTGTGCGCGTGGGCGTTGGCAGCATCGTTCGGAAATTTTTCGCGATAGGAATCCACGGCCGCGAAACGGCCGAAGCCGGCGCCGGTAAACGGCTGTTCATGAATCAGTCCGACGCTGAACTGCCATATCCCCAGGCGCGGATCGCTTTTGAGCGCCGACTCGACAGGCGCTTTGACCTCGTCGGCACGCTGTTGCACCACTGACATAAAAAACAGCCCGCTCGCTGCAATCCAGATAGCCGCGACTAACCCAAGCGTTACGGTGTGTTTTCGATCTGTCCTGCGAAGCCAGATTGCCGCGAGCACCATGGTCAGGACGACCGCGTCGATCGCCACGATGAAATTCCGGTTGAACGTCAAATAACCCGCCGTCAGTACGAAAATAACGACGAGGCCGCCGATTACCCGTGCGCGCGTGTTACCCCTGAATTCGAACAGTGTGGCCACCAGTAGCGGGAAGACCGCGACGATGTGCGTGGAAATCGACATCACGCCACCAAGGATGCTGTTCAGGTTCAGGTCGCGAGTGCGAGCGAAAAAGCCGATGGCCATGATGGCCAGCGTCGCCAGGCCCGCTAGCAACGCCCCGCGGAAAACATTCCACTGCAGGCGCTCGCGGGTCAGCGCAAAAAACGAGAGGAAAAACGCGATGTCATAGACGACTTCGACACGGATCTCGCTAACCGAGTAAGCCACGCTCCGTGCCCACAGCAGCGACAGCAGTGCCAGCGCCGCCCAGAGGAATAGCGGGATCTTGAGGGGAACGGTGGGGCCGGGATGTTTGCGCCAGACGAACAACGCGGTGGCGACCGTGATTGCGAACGCGATCGATCTCAAAGCCGCGACATGGATGAACAGCAGCAGGATCAGCAGAATGGCCGGCGCCACAAGCGGCAGGATTTCCCTGTTCAGCGATCGCATCGTCGCACACGCAGTTTCTGATTGTCCGTGGCTGGGGGCATGGTTGAAAATGGCGTGGTCAGATCAACCTTGTCGCAAGGTGTTCTCAAGCGCGCGAAAGAACTCGATCTTGTCGCGCGGCGTCTCGCTCTCGTTGTAGCTGACACCGCCGACGTGCAACCAGCTTCGATCCACCCACTGTACTTGGCGAGCATTCGCCATTGCAGGCACTGTCATGCTGACATTCTGAGAACTGGCAATGCGCATCTTCGATCGGTCGAATTGCCGGTAAAGTGAATCCCAATTGCGCCCACCGGTATCGAGGTCGCGGGAAAAATCGTAGAGAAAATTCAGCGACAATTCCTTCGTCGCGCCAAACTCGAAAAAACAGTAACCCGCCCACAGCGACCAGAACTCGAGCTTGCCGACGTTGACTAGCCCGTAGAATGGTTGGTCTGCAAGTTTGTCGGCAATCGTTGCTGGTCGCACTGGGATGAGGTCGTGGTCGATGAAACCAAAGATGCGCGGTTCTATTGCACGGACGACATTGTAGTAGACCCAGGTCATCGCCATGCCATGTGACCGGTTGACGTGCTTGGTGGCATTAGCGGGCAATGCGAGGTACGGGGCCCTGTTACTCGCACAAACCTCCTCGATTTCGCTGCGCTTGCTGTCACTCTTCGAATTGTCAAAAACCAGCACCTTGGTATCGGCAAGATTCACGTTGGCCATGTGCAACAGCCAATCCAGGTACCACGGCTGTTCGAATGCGATGACCAGCGCTATGCTCTTGCCGGATAATTGCGCCGTCTCCTCGAGGAAGCGGCCCAATTGAGGTGCGCGTTTCCGTCTGTAAATGGCCATCCAGGCATCGTTGCGAACCTGCTTCATCGCATGCTGCACGGGCAGCAACTGCAGCCATTCCCTCGGGGTAAATTCAGTCAAACGACGCATGTGGAAGGCATGGATGATCGGCGTGAAGAAAACTCGCGGCGAACACGGAAGGCAAGCACATCGGTCGTGCCATCGCCTGGACGCCGTCGCAATATACTACGCCTCGACGTGCAGACCTAGCCGCCTCGCGGCTCACCATTACCGATGTGCGGTTGGCTTCCGAATCGGTGATGCCGAAAGACCGAATTAATGAACGGGTTGAAAATTGAATCCGTCCCGCTCCTGCAAGTCGGCGGTGACGGGTGCTTCTCCGAGTCGAAGGTTCCGGAATGCGTTGACGATCTCGGCCAGACTGATATCCGCAACATTTTTCGACTCGGGCTGCATCAGGCGATACGGCACCCCCCACGGGTGCCACTTCTTCGGATCTGAATCGCCGAAAAAGCAGACGATCGGTTTTCCAAGGGCCGCCGCCGCATGCATCGCTCCGCCGTCGCTGCAGATGACCATTTCGCAAGTCGAAAGACCGCCGAACAGTTCCGATAGTCTGGAAGTCGGAAACGGGACGATCGGGAAATCGCCGAGTTGTTGGAGAATCTGCGAGCCCTTGATGTCGTCTCCAGGATGGGTCGCATTGTCGGAGGCGCCGGGTGACCAGAACAACACAAACGCAAGATCCGGTGCAATCTCGCGAAGTCCTCGCAGCAACTCCACTACCTTCTCTGTCGGGAGTCGCTGACTGACTTTTCGTGCGCTTATGTGGACACCGATCAACGTGCTGCCCGGCGGCAGCTTTCCGGTGACAAGACCTAACGCGCGTTCTGCGATTCGATCGTCGACGTGTATCAAGGTCGCGGGAGGCGCGCCCTCGATTTCGAACAGACGCGCGATGCGAAATACCTCTTCAACCTCGTGCAGGGGCCCGGCGGAGCCGGCCGTCAAGCCATAGCCCGGGCTTGCGCATTCACCGAATCCGACGATGGTCTTCGCCTTGATGCGGCGGGCAAACATCTGCGCCTTGGACGACGCGGCCGGTGAGGCCAGGACGGCATAGTCGATGCGCACCCGCCTGAGTCTGAGAATCAGGCGCAGCGTGGACCAATAAGCCGACCAGACGCTCGCGGAGCCGCGATGCTTGACCTTCGTATAAACGAAAACCTCGTCGATATGGGGATTGTTATCGAGAACCTGTGCGGTATAGCTGTTTACCAGCACGCCGATCCACGCCTTCGGAAAGCGCTGGCGCAGCGCGCGAATGAGCGGCGTGGTGAGGATGAGATCGCCGATATTGTCGCGGCGGATTACCAGGATCTTGGGATTGGCCGGTGAGGGCTCGGTGTGCGCGCCTGGCATTTGAATCGATCGGGTCGTGGGGTTGCCAATGATCGTACTGGCGCAAGAATAAGCATATGGCCGGGAACAATCAATTGACGCCGCGCGAACGGGGGCGCGGGCCAATTTTCCCGGGCGAAAAGGGGGTCGGCTATACTTCGCGCACCTTGCGAGACAGTGATCCTTCCGATGCTTCAGGTCGAACAACTTTGCGACGGCAGACAGGGCAGGCTCCATCGTGAAGCCGCCTGAGTCGAGCCGTCAGCGCGTTTCGGCGGTCATCATCGCCCGCAATGCTGCGACGCAGATCGAAGCCTGCCTGGCGAGCGTGGATTTTGCGGACGAAGTCGTCGTCGTGGATTCCGGCAGCATGGACCGTACTCCCGAGATCGCCGAAGCCACAGGTGCGAGGGTGATTCGACATAGGTGGCTGGGTTATGGTCCCCAGAAACGTTTCGCGGTGGACCAGGCGTCGAACGATTGGGTCGTTTGCCTCGATGCGGATGAGCGGGTCAGTCCCGCGTTGCGCGCCAGCTTGCTGGAGGCATTGGTTGCACCGGCCTATCGTGCCTACGAAGTGGCGAGGTGCAATCGCTTCATGGGCGCGTGGCTGCGTCACGGCGAAGGCTATCCGGATCGCATCCTGCGGCTTTTCGATCGGCGTGTCGCCCAATGGTCGGACGATCCGGTGCACGAGAAAGTCGTGACCAGCGAGCGTGTCGGTCTGCTCCCGGGCGATTTACTGCATGAATCGGCGGAAAGCCTGCACGGATACCTGGAGAAGCAGAACGCCTATACGACGCTGCAGGCGCAGGCCTTGTATGAAAAGGGAACGCGCGCAAGCGCCGCAAAGCTGGTGCTGTCCCCGCTGGTTCGTTTCGTGAAATTCTATGTGCTGCGCGGCGGGTTCCTCGATGGCATACCGGGTCTCGTGCACGTGACGATCGGCTGTTTCAACAGTTTTTGCAAGACGGCGAAGCTCGCCGCGCTCTGGCGCGAGGGCAAGCGCACGTCCTCCACTCCCGGCGCTTAAGTCCCCGCCGTGCTTCAGTTTGCGCAGGATGCCCGGCTATAATCGGGGCTGCCCGGAGTCGCCCCTCTTCACGTGGAGTCATTCCACCTTGTCCGAAATTTTTCTGCCCCCGGACGCCTTATCGCTCGATCGGATACGTCGCGTACTGGTAATCAAGCTGCGCAACCTCGGCGACGTCCTGCTGGCGGCCCCCGTGGTATCGGTGCTGAAATCACACGGTTCCCATCTCGAGGTTGACGCGCTGGTCTATGCCGATACCGCGGATATGCTGCGTGGTCATCCGGATCTCACCCACTTGCACCTCGTCGACCGCAATTGGAAGCGTCTTGGCGCGGTCCAGCGATTCGGGCGCGAAGCGCAATTGTTATCGCGCTTGCGGGAGCGCCGCTATGACCTCCTCGTGCATTTGACCGAGCATGTGCGCGGCATCTGGCTGGCGCGCTTGCTGCGGCCCGCATTCTCGGTGGCGCCCGACCTGCGGCCGGCCCGTTACTACCGCAAGAGCTTCACGCACCGCTATCCGGTGATCGGCGGAAACCGCCGGCATACCGTCGAGATCAACCTGGACGCCCTGCGGCGTCTCGGTATCTACCCGAGCGCCGGCGAACGCGGGCTCTCCTACGCCGTCGACGCGGCGGCACACGCGGCCGTCGAGAAGGCGCTGGCGCAGCATGGCCTGGCGCCGCGCGCATTCATACTGGTCCATCCCGGATCGCGCTGGTTCTTCAAATGCTGGCCGCCCGATCGGGTCGCGGCCATGTGCAATGCGCTGGTCAGGGGCGGCGCGCGCGTGGCCCTCGTCAGCGGGCCGGATGCCGTGGAAAAGCAGCTTCTGGCGGAAGTTACGCGACGCCTCGACGTTTCGCTGCCAACCTTTGCCGGAACCTTCTCGCTGAAGGAACTCGGCGCGCTCATCGCGCGCGCACGCCTGTTCGTCGGCATGGATTCGGCGCCGATGCACATTGCCGCGGCCATGGGCACGCCGACCGTGGCATTGTTCGGGCCGAGCGGCGACATCGAATGGGGGCCGTGGCAGGTTCCGCGTCGGGTCGTGACGTCCGCGCACACCTGTCGACCCTGCGGTCGCGACGGTTGCGGCGGCGGCAAGCGCAGCGAGTGCCTGGAGGTCATCGCTCCCCAGCAGGTGCTCGATGCCATTCGATCCCTGCTGGAGGAAACCGGTTGAGCGCACCGAAGGTCGCGCTCGTGCGCCAGAAATACAACCCGGCGGGCGGGGCGGAGCGCTTCGTCAGCCGGGCGATGGACGAGCTTGCGAAGCAGGGCGTGGCGGTCACGCTCATTACCCGGCAATGGCATGACGCTTCGAAGCGAACCGTCGTCGAGCTGAATCCGTGGTATCTGGGCAGTACCTGGCGGGACGAAGGGTTCGCACGCGCAGTCTGTCGCCACCAGAAGCAGGTGCACTACGACCTGGTCCAGTCGCACGAGAGGCTGGAATGCTGCGACGTTTATCGCGCGGGAGATGGCGTCCACCGCGAATGGCTCGAGCAGCGTGCCCGCAATCTCGATCCGCTGCGTCGCCTGGCGATACATCTGAACCCGCACCATGGCTATTTGTTGCGCACCGAGCGGCGCATGTTCGAAAGCCCGCGCCTGCGCGCCGTGATCTGCAATTCACGCATGGTCCGGGACGACATCCAGCGTCATTTCAAAATCGACGAAAGCAAGCTGAATATCATCTACAACGGCGTCGACCTCGATGAGTTCAACCCGGTGCGCGCGCGGGAACTGCGCAAGGCCGCCCGGTTGAAGCTGGGTATTGCATCCGACGTACTGGCAATCCTGCACGTCGGTTCGGGCTTCGAGCGCAAAGGCGTGGCGGTACTCCTGCGAGCACTGGCGCTGGCGCGCGGCGATGGCCATCTGATTGTCGTCGGCCGTGACAAGCACGAGGCGCGCTACAGGAAACTCGCCGCCGGCCTCGGCATCGCCGAGCGCGTTCATTTCAGCGGCCCGCAAAGCGATCCGAAATCGTTCTACGCAGCCGCCGACGCATTCGCGACGGCGAGCCTGTACGAGCCGTTCTCCAATGCCACGGTCGAAGCGCTGGCCATGGGCTTGCCCGTGGTCACGAGCAGCAAATCGGGCGCGGCGGAAATCATCGAGAACGGCAGGACGGGGTATGTCTGCGATGCGCTGGATGTCGGCGGCTTTGCGGCTGCTTTCCAGGCCTTTGCCGATCGCGAAAGAAGGCTGGCCATGGGCGTCGCCGCGCGCGCGCAGGCGGAAAAATTTTCGCTCGCGGACAAGACGCAGGAATTGATCGAATTGTATAGCCGGTTGTTAGCGATGCCGCAATCGAGCGCCCAATGAGGCATCGGCCACGAATCGGCAAGCCCGGATCGGCTTTCTGCCACAACGTCGCGCGCCTCTAAAGCCATGTGCGGAATCGCAGGATTTTTTTCCAATGAAGCTGTTGCCCCGCAGACACCGGAGCGCATGCTCGACGTGCTCCGCCGGCGTGGCCCGGATTCGCAGCATTCCGTGACCTGGGACGCGGCCTTCGGGCGGACGGAAACAGGTGTCTGCAACGCGCTCCTGCATGCCCGCCTGTCGATCATCGACCCGCGCCCCGAGGCTGACCAGCCCATGGCGAATGGCGCCGGGGACATCTGGATTTGCTATAACGGCGAAGTTTACGACTGGGCCGCGGCGGCGGAGGAATTGAAAGCGCTGGGTTACGTGTTCCGCAACCGCTCCGACACCGAGTTCATTTTGCATGCGTACGAAGCCTGGGGCATCGACTGCCTCTCGCGCCTGCGTGGCATGTTTGCGTTCACGATTCTCGACCTGCGGCGGCGAACGGCGTGGCTGGTGCGCGATCGCATGGGACTCAAACCCCTGGTCTACGCATCGTTCGACGGCAAGCTCGCATTCGGTTCAACGGTGCGCTCGGTGCTGCCCTTTCTCCCTGCGGACAAGAGACAATTCTCCGAAGAAGGCATCGACGCCTATCTCGCCCATCGCTACATTCCCGCGCCGCGCACGATTTTCTCGTCGATGAACCGGCTGGAAAACGGCCACTATCTGCGCTTCGACCTCGACTCGCGGCGGCTCGAAAAGGTGCGCTACTGGAATCCGGTGGCGAAGCAGGGCGACTGGCTCGCGACCCTGGACCAGGCCGTGCAAATGCGCACCGTTGCAGACCGGCCGCTGGGGGTTTTCCTCAGTGGCGGCGTCGATTCCACCGTCGTCGCCACCCGGCTTGCCGGCCTGGGCCATCGTCAACTGCATACCTTCACGGCGAGCTTTCCCGGTTCGACGATGGACGAGAGCGGCGAGGCGATGCAGGCCGCCGATCGTCTCGGGTTGCAGAATCTGGCGATCCCGATCAGCGCAGACATCGAACAGGATTTCGCGCGCATCGTGGCGGATCTCGACGAGCCTTTCGCCGATCCGAGCAGTTTCCCAAGCTGGTATCTGGCGCGCGAAACGACCCGACACGTCAAGGTCGTACTCGGCGGAGAGGGCGGCGATGAGCTGCTCGCCGGCTACAAGAGAATGCGCCAGCATCTGCGCAGTCGCTGGCGCCGCGGATTGCGCGTCCCGGGGTTGCCGATGCCCTCGTCGATGGCGCGCGGCGGGGGCGCGAAGCTGGCGGCGGAAATGGGCATGTCGTGGCAGGACGCGTACAGCCTGCGCTTCTCGGGTTTTGGTCCGCAGCAGCGGCGCTTTTTATCCGGCGATAAACCCTTGCAACAACTGCTCTACTGGCGCGCGGCCGATACCGACCTGAAAGGCCCATTGCTGGAGTTGCTGCAGATCGATTGGGCAAACTATCTGCCTGAATACATTTTGCGCAAAGGCGATCTCTGCACCATGGCGCACGGATTGGAATTGCGGGCGCCTTTGCTCGATCACGTTTTTTTCGAGACGCTGCTGGGACTGCCGGAAGACCAGCGATTCACTGATCCACCCAAGAAGATATTCGAACGCGCCCTCGGCGAATCCGCCGGCGCCGATCTTTTTTTCAGAAAAAAACGCGGCTTCAATCCGCCGTTGAAGCCTTGGTTGCGCGGCGCGTTGTCGAAGCGATTTGTGGGGCTGGGCGAGCGATTGGATGCCGTGACGAGCGGTTTTCTGTCTGCGTCGGCGATTGAAAAAATGGCGGCAGCGTACACCTCGGGTGAAGAGAACCGCGCTGAGGGCATGCTGCAGCTCCTGATCCTGGATGAATCGCTGGCACAGCTCGACAAATTTCGCGCACGAGACGGGGGCGCCGCGCAATGAAGAGCCGGTGGCCCGTCCGGATTCTTTGCGCCCTGCTCGTGCTCTGGTACATGCGCTTCGGCTTCGCTAGTCGTCGACCGACCTCAAAACCGCGACGCATCCTGGTTGCGCACAATCTCTTGCTCGGCGACACCATCATGGTCGCGCCGCTTCTGAAGAAGTTGCGTGCGAGATTTCCTGGTGCCGAAATAGTTATGACGTGCAAACCGGCCTTCGTGGCGATATTTGCCTCCCGCCCGTATGGCGTGGAAACGGTGGCATTTGACCCACGCGACGTCCGGTCCTTCTTTGCGCTGTTTTGCAGGCGCGGTTTCGACATGGCGTATCTCGCGACTGACAATCGGTTCAGCTGGCTGGCGCGGGCGCTGGACTCTCGCTGGGTCGTCGCTTTTGACGGCGACCGGCCGGCATACAAGAACTGGCTGATCGACGAGTTTCGCAAGTTTCCCGACCATGCAATGGCGCTCGGCGATCTAATCGCCGGGCACCTTCTGGATGGCCCTTCGCCCGATCCTTACGAGGTCTCCGATTGGCCGGCGCCGCCTGCGGCACCGTTTCCGAAACCCGACAGGCCCTACGTCGTCCTGCATGTCGGCGCCAGTACACGACTGAAGTATTGGAGCCCGGAAAATTGGCAAGGTCTGATCGCGTACGTTGAAGCATTGGGGATGAGGCCGGTGATCACCGCTGGCCCGGGAGAGGAAGCGCTGATCGCGGAAATCGATCACGAAAGACGATTCGTGTCGTACCGCGGGAATCTGTCGCTACCGCAAATGTGGCGGCTGCTCGCGGACGCGCGTTTGGTTGTTTGTCCTGACACTGGAGTCGGCCATCTTGCGCGACTTGCTGGAGTGCCGGTCGTCATATTGTTTGGTCCGGGTTCGGCGGTTCTGTCCGGCGGGGGCGAATTCTGGCGAAACATGGTCGACCGCAAGGTCACGATCGAAGGTTTCCCATGTCGCGACGAGAACGTCTTGTTTCGACGTTACGTCCCGTGGGCCGCGCAGTGCGGACGTACCACCGCGCAATGTTCTTCGCCCAAATGCATGCATGCGCTGACCGCGGAGATGGCGATCAGCGCCGTGGATTCGCTTTTGGCACGAGCCGCGTTCAAGCCCGGGAAATAAGCCCGCCGCCGGTGAATGCGCGCAACGCGGTATGATTCCGTCGTCCGTTTCGCCTGCGCAATGAAGAATTTCCGAAAATGAAGTCCAACTCCAGATTGACGGTATTCGCGGTCGTGATTGCGCTGTCCGCACTCGCTGCCGGAATCTATGCCGGCCTGCATCGCGAGCAGCCGTCCCCGGAAGTCAATTTCATCGGGGTGAAGGGCGAGCATTTCGCGATGTCGTCGCTGAAGGGCAAGGTCGTGCTCGTCAATTTCTGGGCGACGTCCTGCTCGGTCTGCGTAGCCGAAATGCCGAAGATGGTGCAGACCTACGAAAAATATCGCGACCAGGGCCTGGAAACCGTGGCGGTGGCAATGTCCTACGACCCGCCGGATCGCGTCTTCGCCTACGCGCAGCAAAACAAGCTGCCGTTTCGCGTGACCCTCGATATTTTCGGTAAGGCAATGAATGCCTTTGGTGGCATTCGTGGCACCCCGACGACCTTCCTGGTCGACCGCACTGGCAAGATCGTGCAGCGTTTCGAGGGGGAACCGGATTTCGAAAAGCTCGGGCTGCTGATCGAGAAAGAATTGTC
>JBDTTE010000071.1:0-14163 GCA_039930785.1 Betaproteobacteria bacterium
CGATCCGCGAAGGCGGCCGTACCGTGGGCGCCGGCGTCGTCGCCAAAATTCTCGAGTAAAAATCATGCAAAGCCAGAAGATACGTATCCGACTTAAAGCCTTCGACTATCGTTTGATCGATCAGTCGGCCCTCGAAATCGTCGAAACCGCCAAGCGCACCGGCGCGGTGGTCAAGGGTCCGGTGCCGCTACCGACCCGCATCGAGCGGTTCGATGTGTTGCGCAGCCCTCACGTGAACAAGACGTCGCGCGACCAGTTCGAAATTCGTACGCATCTGCGGTTGATGGACATCATCGATCCGACGGACAAGACCGTCGACGCACTGATGAAGCTGGACCTGCCTGCGGGCGTGGATGTGGAGATCAAGCTGTAAAGATGTAGCGCAGTACCCGGGGCATGGCCGATCAACGGCCAGCACGGTTAAATGGATTGGCCGGTCAATTGCAACTGGCCCCTTTTGTTAAAGGGAAACAAAAATGAGCTTAGGACTTGTCGGTCGCAAGATCGGCATGACGCGACTGTTTACTGACGACGGTGATTCCGTCCCGGTTACGGTCGTCGACGTGTCGAACAATCGCGTGACCCAAATCAAGACGCTGGAGAATGACGGCTACAACGCCGTTCAGGTGACCTTCGGCAAGCGCCGCGCAAGTCGCGTGAGCAAGCCGGCCGCCGGGCACTTTGCCAAGGCGGGCGTCGAAGCAGGGCACATTCTCAGCGAATTCCGCGTAGAGCCCGACCAGCTCGCCAACTTCAAACTTGGCGGACACGTCGGCGTGGATATTTTCAAAGTAGGGCAGCTGGTGGACGTCACCGGCACTTCGATCGGCAAGGGTTTTGCTGGCGTCATCAAGCGTCACCACTTCTCGTCGAACCGCGCCACCCACGGTAACTCGCGTTCGCACAACGTGCCGGGCTCCATCGGCATGGCGCAGGACCCGGGTCGCGTGTTCCCCGGCAAGCGCATGTCCGGTCATCTGGGCGCGGTGAAGCGCACGACGCAAAAATTGCAGATCGTGCGCATCGATACCGAACGCCAGCTGTTGCTCATCAAGGGCGCGGTACCCGGTTCCGAAGGCGGCGACCTGGTGGTGCATCCTTCCGTGAAGGCGGTGGCGTGATGGAACTCAAGTTGCTCGATGCAAAAGGCAAGGCCACGGCGAGCGTGAAGGCGTCCGACGAATCGTTCGGTCGCGAATTTAACGAATCGCTCGTGCACCAGATCGTGGTCGCATACCAGGCCAACGGACGCATGGGAACGCGCGCCCAAAAGGGCCGCAGTGAAATCGCCAAGTCGACGAAAAAGCCGTGGCGCCAAAAAGGCACTGGCCGTGCTCGCGCCGGTATGGCGTCCAGCCCGTTGTGGCGTGGTGGCGGCAAGATATTTCCGAACAGCCCGGAAGAAAATTTCAGCCAGAAGGTCAATCGCAAGATGTTCCGCGCCGGCCTGGCCGCGATCTTCTCGCAGCTGGCACGTGAAGACCGCCTCGCGGTAGTCGAGGATTTCGTGCTGAGCTCACCGAAGACCAAGCTGCTCGCGCAGAAGGTCAAGGATCTGGGCATGGACAGCGTGTTGATCATCACCGACAAGCTCGACGAGAATCTGGTGCTGTCTGCGCGCAACCTGCCGAACGTGCTGGTGATCGAGGCGAGGCAGGCCGACCCTGTCAGCCTGCTGCGTTTCAACAACACGCTGATCACCAAGGGCGCGGTCGCGAAAATCGAGGAGATACTGGCATGAGCGCTGCCCCAGCCGTTCAGAGCGGTGCGAAGCAATTCAAGGCGGAGCGCCTGATGCAGGTGCTGCTGGCACCGGTGGTGTCGGAAAAAAGCACCTACGTGGCCGACAAACACGAACAGGTCATCTTCCGCGTCGTCGCGGATGCGACCAAGCCCGAGATCAAGGCAGCGGTTGAATTGCTGTTCAAGGTCGAGGTCGAGAGCGTCCAGGTTGCCAACGTCAAGGGCAAGGAAAAGCGCTTCGGTCGTTTCATCGGTCGTCGCCGCCATTGGAAGAAGGCGTACGTCTGCCTGAAGCCCGGCCAGGAAATCAACTTTGCCGCAGGGGAGACCAAGTAATGGCACTCGTCAAAGTCAAACCGACCTCACCGGGCCGTCGCGCGCTGGTCAAGGTCGTCAATCCGAACCTGCACAAGGGCGGGCCGGTTGCCGCGCTCGTGGAAAAGCAGAGCAAGCGCGCCGGGCGCAACAACAGCGGCCATATCACCACGCGTCACAAGGGTGGCGGCCACAAGCAGCACTATCGCCTGGTCGACTTTGTGCGCAACAAGGATGGCATCGTGGCGAAGATTGAACGCCTCGAATACGATCCGAACCGCAGCGCCACGCTGGCATTGCTGTGCTACGCGGATGGCGAACGTCGTTATGTGATCGCCCCGAAGGGCGCGATCGTCGGCCAGGAAGTCATCAACGGTTCGGAAGCGCCGATCAAATCCGGCAACACGTTGCCGTTGCGTAATATTCCGGTCGGCAGCACGATCCATTGCATCGAGATGCAACCAGGCAAGGGCGCACAGATGGCGCGCGCGGCCGGGACGTCGGTGCAGTTGCTGGCGCGCGAAGGCGTCTACGCGCAATTGCGTTTGCGCTCCGGTGAAATCCGCAAGGTGCATGTCGATTGCCGCGCGACCATCGGCGAAGTCGGCAACGAAGAGCACAACCTGGAATCGATCGGCAAGGCGGGTCGCGTCCGTTGGCGCGGTGTGCGGCCGACGGTGCGCGGCGTCGCGATGAACCCGATCGACCATCCGCACGGCGGTGGCGAAGGCAAGACAGCGGCAGGCCGCGATCCAGTCAGCCCGTGGGGCACGCCGACCAAGGGTTACAAGACACGTCGCAACAAGCGTACGAGCGGGATGATCGTGCGTAACCGCCACGGCAAATAAGGACAGGACATATGGCACGTTCCGTTAAAAAAGGCCCGTTCGTCGACCACCATCTGGTTCAGAAGGTGGAAACCGCACGCGCCGCCAAAGACAAGCGTCCGATCAAGACCTGGTCGCGCCGTTCGACCATCCTTCCCGATTTCGTCGGCCTGACGATCGCGATCCACAATGGCCGGCAGCATGTGCCGATCTACATCAGCGAAAACATGGTCGGCCACAAGCTCGGTGAATTCGCCCTGACGCGCACCTTCAAGGGCCATACCGGCGACAAGAAAGCCTCGGTCGCCCCGTCGGGACCGAGGAAGTAAGGCTCAGGAGACATGACAATGACAACTTCTGCAACATTGCGCGGCGTGCGACTGTCGGCCCAGAAGGGGCGTCAAGTCGCGGACCAGATTCGCGGCATGGCGGTCGACAAGGCGCTCAACCTGCTGGCCTTCAGCCCGAAGAAGGGCGCGAAGATCATTCGCAAAGTGCTCGAGTCGGCAATCGCCAACGCAGAGCACAACGACGGCGCGGATATCGACGAATTGAACGTGAAGATCATCCACGTGGAGCAGGGCGCGAGCCTGAAGCGCTTCTTGCCGCGAGCCAAGGGCCGCGGCTTCAAGATCACCAAGCCCACTTGCCACATTTACCTGACGGTCGGGGATAAGGAATAAGCATGGGACAGAAAATTCACCCGATAGGATTCCGGCTCTCGGTTCAGCGCAACTGGACTTCGCGGTGGTATTCGAACAGCAAAAACTTCCCCGGGATGTTGCACGAGGACATCAAGGTCCGCGATTTCCTGAAGAAAAAGCTGGCGCACGCTGCGGTCAGCAAGATCGTCATCGAGCGGCCGGCCAAGAACGCGAAGATCACGGTATTCAGCGCGCGTCCTGGCGTCGTGATCGGCAAGAAGGGCGAGGACATCGAAAACCTGCGCGGCCAGCTGCAGAAGTTGATGGGCGTTCCGGTGCATGTGAATATCGAGGAAGTGCGCAAGCCTGAAGTCGACGCGCAACTCATCGCGGATTCCATCGCGCAGCAGCTCGAAAAACGCATCATGTTTCGCCGCGCGATGAAGCGTGCGATGCAGAACGCGATGCGGCTGGGCGCCCAGGGCATCAAGATCATGAGCGCGGGCCGGTTGAACGGCATCGAAATCGCCCGCAGGGAGTGGTACCGCGAAGGCCGCGTGCCGCTTCATACGCTCCGCGCCGACATCGACTACGGCTTCTCCGAAGCCAAGACGACCTACGGCGTGATCGGCATCAAGGTATGGGTATTCAAGGGCGAAGTGCTGGGTCGCGGCGAGCAGCCGGTCGTAGCGCCGGCGCCGGAACCCGAGCGCAAGGCAAGACGAGGAGCGAAAAATGCTGCAACCAGCTAGAAGGAAGTATCGCAAGGAGCAGAAGGGCCGAAACACTGGCGTAGCGACGCGCGGTGCCAAGGTCAGCTTCGGCGAATTCGGGCTGAAGGCAGTCGGCCGAGGCCGGCTCACAGCGCGGCAGATCGAAGCGGCACGCCGTGCCATGACGCGCCACATCAAGCGCGGCGGGCGGATCTGGATCCGGATATTCCCGGACAAGCCGATTTCGCAGAAGCCGGCGGAAGTGCGGATGGGTAACGGTAAGGGCAACCCGGAGTACTACGTCGCGGAGATCCAGCCCGGCAAGGTGCTCTACGAAATGGACGGCGTCGATGAAACCCTGGCACGCGAGGCATTCCGGCTGGCGGCGGCGAAGCTGCCGATCCAGACGACATTCGTTATCAGACAGGTGGGCTAAGCGATGAAAGCGACCGAATTGCGGAGCAAATCCGACGCGGACCTCGGCAAGGAACTCAACGACTTGCTGAAGGCGCAATTTTCGCTGCGCATGCAACTGGCGACGCAGCAACTCAACAACACCAGCGAAATCAAGAAAGTTCGCCGCGACATAGCCCGCGTGCGCACGCTGATCGCTGAAAAGACGATCGGCCAAATGGCGGTCGCCGAAAAGGCGAGCGGTCAACCGGCGGTCGGTAAAAAGGTGATCGCGAAAAAAGCGGTCGGTGAAAAGGCGAAGAAAGCATGAACGAGCAGACGACAAGTACGACGAATCCACGCAAGCTGACCGGCCGCGTCACCAGCGACAAGATGGACAAGACCGTCACGGTCCTGGTCGAGCGCAAGGTCAAGCACCCGCTGTACGGCAAATTCGTCAGCCGCTCCAAGAAATATCACGCCCATGACGAGAAGAACGAATTCCATCCCGGCGATCTGGTGCTGATCGAGGAAACCCGCCCCATCTCGAAGACCAAGGCCTGGAAGGTCGTGCAGCTGGTCGAAAAGGCGAAGGAAGACATCTAAGCGTTATTGGCGCGAAAGCTATTGTGCTGGCGGCGTTTTTTACCTAGAATGCCGCCCTTTCCCCGGAACGCCACAAGCGGGCGATCCGATCCTGACCCGGACGGGTTCCAAAACTGGTCTGCCGCGTAATTGAAGGCGGGCGAAGTTGGAGAGGTAACGCAAATGATTCAAATGCAAAGCAGGCTCGATGTGGCCGACAACACCGGCGCACGCTCCGTCATGTGCATCAAGGTGCTGGGCGGATCGAAGCGGCGCTACGCCGGCATCGGCGACGTCATCAAGGTCAGCATCAAAGATTGCGCCCCGCGCGGTCGCGTGAAGAAGGGCGAGATCTACAACGCGGTGGTCGTGCGCACGGCAAGCGGCGTGCGCCGCCAGGACGGCTCGCTGGTGAAGTTCGATTCCAATGCAGCCGTGCTGCTCAATGCCAAGCTCGAACCGATCGGCACCCGCATTTTCGGGCCGGTCACGCGCGAACTGCGCACCGAGCGTTTCATGAAAATCGTATCGCTTGCCCCGGAAGTGTTGTAAGGACAAATCATGCGCAAGATTCGCAAGGGCGACAACGTCGTCGTCATCACCGGCAAGGACAAGGGCAAGCGCGGCGCGGTATTGCGTGTGCTGAGCGAGACTCACCTGCTGGTTGAGGGCGCCAACAACGTCAAGAAGCATCAGAAACCCAATCCGCTGAAAGGCACTACCGGCGGC
Source organism: Betaproteobacteria bacterium (assembly GCA_039930785.1). GTDB lineage: Bacteria > Pseudomonadota > Gammaproteobacteria > Burkholderiales > JACQAP01 > JACQAP01. The sequence goes on from JBDTTE010000071.1 coordinate 5,950, forward strand.
ATCGTGGCGAAGGAAATGCCGATCCACGTTTCGAACGTGGCGCTGTTCAATCCGACCACGCAGAAGGCCGATCGCGTCGGCGTTAAGCTGATGGATGACGGGCGCCGCGTACGGATTTTCAAGTCGAACGGCGAGATGCTGGACGCGTAAGAGGACGACATGGCGAAGGCAAAGACAAAGACAGCAGCAACAGATACGGCGGCAACCGCTCCCGAGGCGGCGCGCCTGCAATCCCACTATCGCGATGCAGTCGTTCCGGCCCTGATGGAGCAGTTCGGCTACAAGACGAAGATGCAGGTGCCGCGCATCGACAAGATCGTGCTGAACATGGGTGTCGGCGAAGCGGTCAACGACAAGAAGATCCTGGAAAACGCCGTCGGCGACATGATCAAGATCGCCGGCCAGAAGCCGGTCGTTACCAAGGCGAAGAAATCCATCGCCGGTTTCAAGATCCGCAAGGATTATCCGATCGGCTGCATGGTGACCCTGCGGCGCGGTCGCATGTATGAATTTCTGGACCGCCTGGTATCGATCGCCATCCCGCGCATTCGCGATTTCCGCGGCATATCGGCACGCTCCTTCGATGGTCGGGGCAATTTCAACCTCGGCGTCAAGGAACAGATCATTTTCCCGGAAATCGAGTACGACAAGATCGACGCGCTGCGGGGGTTGAACATCACGATCACCACGACGGCGAAGACGGATGCGGAGGCGCGCGCGCTTCTCGCCGCCTTCAAGTTCCCCTTCAAGCAAGAAATCAAGCAAGAACAGAGGTCGTAATGGCAAAGTTAGCTGTCGTCAATCGCGATCTAAAACGCCGCGTCACCGTGAAGAAATTCGCGGCGAAGCGCGCGGAACTGTTCGCAATCATCAATAACAGCAAGGCGTCCGACGAGGATCGCACGGAAGCGCGCGACAAGCTCAACAAGCTGCCGCGCAACGCGAGCCCGGTGCGCCTGCGCAATCGCTGCGCACTTACCGGCCGGCCGCGCGGTGTGTTCAGCAAGTTCGGCCTCGGACGCAACAAGCTGCGCGAAATCGCCATGCGTGGCGAGATCCCCGGCATAACCAAAGCAAGCTGGTAGCAGGAGACTCTGGATGAGCATGAGTGACCCCATTGCCGACATGCTGACGCGGATTCGCAACGCGCAGACCGCAGAGAAGACGTCGGTGTTTGTGCCCATGAGCAAGCTGAAGGTTTCGATCGCCAAAGTTCTCAAGGACGAAGGCTACATCGAGGACTTCGCGGTTCGTGATGTCAGCGGCAAGCCGTTCCTTGAAATCGGCCTCAAATATTATGCAGGTCGTCCGGTTATCGAGCGCATCGAGCGGGTCAGCCGCCCGGGGCTGCGGATCTACAAGCCGGCGACCGACATTCCTGAAGTCATGAACGGGCTGGGCGTGGCGATTGTGTCCACCTCCAGGGGTGTCATGACCGATCGCAAGGCGCGCCAGACCGGAGTCGGCGGCGAAGTCCTGTGCATCGTGGCGTAAGTCCGAGCAATTTAACGGCGGCGTAAGAGCGGATTAGGAGCAGAACAAGATGTCTCGCATTGGCAAATTTCCGATCCCGGTTCCGAAGGGTGTGGACGTGACGATCGCTACCGACCAGATTTCGGTCAAGGGTCCGTTGGGCACGCTTTCGCAGCGCCTTTCGCCGACCGTCGAAGTCGCGCGCGAAGGCGACGAAATCGTCTTCAAGGCGAAGGACGAATCCATCGCGACGAATGCGATGTCCGGCACCTTGCGGGCCGTCGTGGCGAACATGGTGCAGGGCGTGACCAAGGGTTTCGAGCGCAAATTGCAGCTGGTTGGCGTGGGCTACCGGGCGCAGGCACAAGGCGACAAACTGAACCTGACCCTCGGATTTTCGCATCCGGTGGTGCATCACATGCCCAAGGGCATCAAGGTGGAGACGCCGGTGCAGACCGAAATATTGATCAAGGGTATCGATAAGCAGGTGGTTGGCCAGGTCGCAGCCGAAGTGCGCGGCTATCGTCCGCCTGAGCCGTACAAGGGCAAGGGCGTGCGCTACTCGGACGAGCGAGTGGTATTGAAGGAAACCAAGAAGAAGTAACGGAGCCGACCATGATCGACAAGAAGCAATCCCGCATGCGCCGTGCCCGCCAGACCCGCGCCAAAATCGCGGAACTGAAGGCGGTGAGGCTTGCGGTTTATCGCTCCAATGACCATATATACGCGCAGGTGATCGACCCGACTTCCAAGGTGCTGGCTTCGGCTTCCACGCTGGAAGCGGACGTTCGCAAGCAGCTGGGCAACGGCAGCAATGTCAAGGCGGCGGCCCTGGTGGGCAAGCTGATTGCCGAAAAGGCGAGGGCGAAGGGCGTGGAACAGGTCGCGTTCGATCGTGCCGGATTCAAATATCACGGTCGTGTGAAGGCGCTTGCTGAAGCCGCACGCGAAGCCGGACTGAAGTTCTGAGGATATAGACCATGGCCAGAATGCAACAACAGAACGACGATCGCAGCGATGGCATGCGCGAAAAGATGGTGGCGGTCAACCGCGTCACGAAAGTCGTCAAGGGCGGCCGCATCCTGGGCTTCGCAGCGTTGACGGTGGTCGGTGACGGCGATGGCGGCATCGGCATGGGCAAGGGCAAGGCCAGGGAAGTGCCGGTGGCCGTGCAAAAAGCCATGGACGAAGCGCGTCGCAAGATGGTCAAGATCAGCCTGAAGAACGGAACGCTGCAGCACGCCGTTGTCGGCGAGCACGGTGCGGCGAAGGTCTTCATGCAACCCGCGTCCGAAGGTACCGGCATCATCGCCGGTGGCCCGATGCGGGCAATCTTCGAAGTCATGGGTGTGACGAACGTGCTGGCGAAGTGCCTGGGATCGACGAATCCCTACAACGTGGTTCGCGCCACGATCAATGGCCTGCAAGGCATGAGCACGCCGTCGGAAATCGCGGCGAAGCGCGGCAAGACACTCGAAGAGATTCTGGGTTAAGCGGACCGGATCATGGCCAAAAGCAAAAAAGAAGCAGTAAAGAAATCGGGCAAAACGCTCCGGGTCACGCTTGTGCGTGGCGTGGTGGGCACCCGTGAGAGCCATCGCGCGACGGTGCGCGGCCTCGGCCTGCGGCGCATCAACCATACGGTTGAGCTGGAAGATACCCCGGCGGTGCGCGGCATGATCAACAAGGTGAATTACCTGGTCAAGTTAGAGGCATAAATGCGTTTAAACCAGATTAAACCGGCTGCGGGCGCCAAACATGCGAAGAAGCGTGTTGGCCGCGGCATTGGCAGCGGATCGGGCAAGACGGCCGGTCGCGGGCACAAGGGTCAGAAGTCGCGTACGGGCGGTTTCCACAAGGTCGGGTTCGAAGGTGGCCAGATGCCCCTTCACCGGCGCTTGCCGAAGCGCGGATTCGTATCGCTGACCAGGACCGACACGGCCGAGGTGAGATTGTCGACGCTCGACAAGCTGCCGGTGGACGACATCGACATCCTGGTCCTGAAGCAGGCCGGTGTGGTGCCGAATGCGGCGCTGACGGCAAAGGTGATACTGAACGGGGAAATCAAGCGCAAGGTGAATCTGCGCGGATTGCTCGTGACGAAGGGCGCGCGCGCGGCCATTGAAAAGGCCGGCGGCAGCATCGAAGGGTAAAGCTTGGCGGAGAAATCTCTCGGACTGGGCAAGTTTGGCGATCTCAAGCGCCGATTGCTGTTTCTGCTGGGCGCCTTGATCGTCTATCGCATCGGTGCGCACGTGCCTGTGCCTGGCATCGATCCGGTCCAGCTCGCGGAGTTGTTCAAGGCGCAGAAGGGCGGCATCCTCGACATGTTCAACATGTTCTCGGGTGGCGCGTTGTCGAGGTTCACGATTTTCGCGCTGGGGATCATGCCGTACATATCGGCGTCGATCATCATGCAGTTGCTGACGGTCGTATCGCCGCAGCTCGAGGCGTTGAAGAAGGAAGGTGAATCGGGTCGCCGCAAGATTACGCAATACACCCGCTACGGAACCTTGTTTCTGGCGACGTTCCAGGGTTTGGGAATTGCAATCGCGCTGGAGTCGCAGCGCGGGCTGGTGATGGATCCCGGACTGGCTTTCCGCTTGACCACGGTGATTACCCTGGTGACTGGAACCATGTTCCTGATGTGGCTCGGCGAGCAGATCACCGAGCGCGGTATCGGCAACGGCATTTCGCTGATCATTTTTGCGGGCATCGCGGCAGGTTTCCCGCGCGCAATCGGTGGCACGCTGGAGCTGGCGCGGACCGGCACGTTTTCAATACCGCTGGTGCTGCTGCTGCTGATCGGGGCGGTATTGGTGACGGCCTTCGTGGTATTCGTGGAGCGCGGCCAGAGAAAGATCCTGGTGAACTACGCGAAGCGACAGGTCGGGCGCAAGGTGTATGGCGGTCAGAGCTCGCACCTGCCGCTGAAATTGAACATGTCGGGAGTGATCCCGCCGATTTTCGCGTCGAGCATCATTTTGTTCCCGGCCACGCTGGCCGGATGGTTCGGCAGCAACGAGCACATGACGTGGCTGCGTGACATTGGTGGCACGCTGCATCCGGGACAGCCGATTTATGTGTTGTTGTACGCATCGGCGATTATTTTCTTCTGTTTTTTCTATACGGCCCTGGTGTTTAATCCCAAGGAAACGGCAGAAAACCTGAAGAAGGGCGGGGCGTTCGTACCGGGTATCCGGCCGGGCGACCAGACGGCGAAGTACATCGAGAGGATCACGATGCGGCTGACGCTGGCCGGGGCGATTTACGTGACCCTGGTCTGCCTGCTGCCGGAGTTTTTGATCGTGAAGTGGAACGTGCCGTTCTACTTCGGCGGCACCAGCCTGCTGATCATCGTGGTGGTAACAATGGATTTCATGGCGCAGGTGCAGGCCTACGTGATGTCGCACCAGTACGAGAGCCTGCTCAAGAAGGCGAACTTCAAGGGCGGGATGTTTCCCACTCGATAGCGGAGGAGCATGGCCAAGGAAGAGACTATCCAGATGCAGGGTGAAATTCTTGAAACCCTGCCGAATGCGACTTTTCGCGTAAAGCTGGAGAACGGTCATGTGGTGCTGGGGCATATATCCGGGAAGATGCGGATGCATTACATCCGCATCCTGCCGGGCGACAAGGTAACGGTGGATTTGACGCCTTACGATTTGACGCGCGCACGCATCGTATTCCGCGCCAAGTAGGCGCGGCGACAAGCGGGTGCGGGATGTGTAGGGCCAAATGGTTTGGGTCGCGAAAATGCGCCTGACGGCGGTTTAGGGAGCGGAAAATGAGAGTACAGGCATCGGTCAAGAAGATGTGCCGGAACTGCAAGATTGTCCGGCGCAACCGCGTTGTGCGCGTGATCTGCACGGATCCGCGCCACAAGCAACGCCAGGGTTGACCCGCAAGGTTAATCTGGCCAACGCAACTACATAACAGGACGCAGGACTTATGGCTCGTATCTCCGGTGTAAACATCCCGAATCATCAGCACGCAGTGATCGCGCTGACCTCGATCTACGGTATCGGGCGTGCCCGTTCGCGCGCGATCTGCGCCGCGGCCGGCATCCTGGGTTCGGCCAAGATCAAGGACCTGTCGGACAACGACATGGAGAAGTTGCGCGAACAGGTGGCGAAGTTCACCGTCGAAGGCGATCTGCGCCGCGAGGTGACCATGAACATCAAGCGGTTGATGGACCTGGGCTGCTATCGCGGCACGCGTCATCGCCGCGGACTGCCGGCGCGCGGGCAGCGCACCCGCACCAACGCACGTACCCGCAAGGGCCCGCGCAAGGCAATACAACGTTCAGGCGGCGCCACTCCGGCACCCAAGAAGTAATTTTTTAGACAGCTCGCACTAGGGATTTTCCGACATGGCAAAAGCACCCGCCCCCGCAGCAAGGGTTCGCAAGAAGGTCAAGAAGAACGTGGCTGAAGGCATTGCTCACGTTCACGCGTCCTTCAACAACACCATCATCACGATCACCGATCGCCAGGGTAATGCTTTGTCCTGGGCGACTTCCGGCGCTGCGGGCTTCAAGGGTTCGCGCAAATCCACGCCGTTCGCGGCACAGATCGCCGCCGAACAGGCCGGTCGTGCCGCGCAGGAATGCGGTGTGAAGAATCTGGAGGTGCGCATCAAGGGCCCGGGGCCGGGGCGCGAATCCGCCGTGCGCGCGCTGAACGGCGTCGGTTTCAAGATCACCAGCATTTCGGACGTGACGCCGGTTCCGCATAACGGCTGCCGCCCGCCCAAGAAGCGCCGTATCTGATCTCAGGAGAAAATCAGTGGCAAGGAACCTAGACCCGAAGTGCCGCCAGTGCCGCCGTGAAGGCGAGAAGCTCTTTCTCAAGGGTGAGAAATGCTTCACCGACAAGTGCTCGATCGAGCGCCGCGCCTATGCGCCGGGACAACACGGCCAAAAGAATCTGCGTCGTTCCGATTACGGCACGCAATTGCGCGAGAAGCAGAAGATCCGCCGCATCTACGGCATGCTGGAACGCCAGTTCCGCAACACCTACAAGCTGGCCGCCCGCGCGAAGGAAGTCACCGGCGAAGTGCTGCTGCAGATGCTCGAATGCCGTCTCGACACGGTTGCGTATCGTATGGGTTTCGGCGCGTCGCGCACCGAAGCGCGTCAGGTCGTGCGCCACAACGCCATCCTGGTCAATGGCAAGCGCGTGAACATTCCGTCCTACCAGGTTCGTCCTGGCGATGCGGTCGAAGTCGTGGAGGCCGCGAAGGGTCAACTGCGCATCAAGGGCGCGGCGGCTGCGGCGGAAGGTCGCGGCTTTCCCGAGTGGATCGAGGTAGATGTCAAGGCGCTGAAGGGAACGTTCAAGGCGAAGCCGCAACGTTCCGAACTGCCCTCCACGATCAATGAATCGCTGGTGGTCGAACTGTATTCGAAGTAAGTGAAACGGCATTACGGCCCGCCACGGTCTTCCGGGACGTGTTGGGCCGTACGTATTTGAGACCTAACGTCCCGAATTCAATCTAGAGGGTCACGTTTATGCAAAGCAGCTTTCTGAAGCCGCGAATAATCGATGTTCAGACGATCTCCGCCTTCCACGCGAAGGTAACGATGGAGCCGTTCGAGCGCGGCTATGGTCATACCCTCGGCAACGCACTGCGCCGGGTGCTGCTCTCCTCGATGCCCGGCTTCGCGCCTACCGAGGTCAAGATCACCGGCGTGCTGCACGAGTATTCCACCATTGACGGTGTGCAGGAGGATGTCGTCGACATCCTCCTGAACCTCAAGGGCATCGTGCTGAAGCTGCACAATCGCGACGAGGTCGTGCTGAACCTGAAAAAGCAGGGTGAAGGCCTGGTGACCGCGGCCGACATCGAGGCTTCTCACGACGTCGAGATCATCAATCCCGACCATGTCATCGCGCACGTGGCCCCCGGGGGCAAGCTCGACATGCAGATCAAGGTCGAAGGCGGACGCGGATACGTGCCGGCGACGACGCGCGCGCTTGCGAAGGAAGGTCGGACCATCGGCAACATCATGGTCGACGCGTCCTTCAGCCCGGTCAAGCGTGTCAGCTACGCAGTCGAATCCGCGCGCGTGGAACAACGCACCGATCTAGACAAGCTGATCATGGACATCGAGACCAACGGTGTGGTCGAACCCGAAGAAGCGATCCGTTACGCGGCGCGCATCCTCGTGGACCAGCTGTCGCTGTTCGCGGACTTGAAGGGCACGCCGGCGCCGATCGAACAACCCAAGGCACCGCAGGTCGATCCAATCCTGCTGCGCCCGGTCGACGATCTTGAGCTGACGGTTCGCTCCGCGAACTGCCTGAAAGCGGAAAACATCTATTACATCGGTGACCTGATCCAGCGTACGGAAACCGAACTGCTGAAGACGCCGAACCTCGGTCGCAAGTCGCTCAACGAGATCAAGGAAGTCCTTGCCTCGCGCGGCCTGACGCTGGGCATGAAGCTCGAGAACTGGCCGCCCATCGGCCTCGAGAAGGTATAAGGGGACAAGGAAATGCGTCACGGACTGGGACTGAGAAAACTCAACCGCACCAGCAGCCATCGACTGGCGATGTTGCGCAACATGACGAATTCGCTGCTGCGGCACGAAGTCATCAAGACGACATTGCCCAAGGCGAAGGAATTGCGCCGCGTGGCCGAGCCCATCATCACGCTCGGCAAGAAGCCGTCGCTGAACAACCGGCGGCTGGCTTTCTCGCGCCTGCGCGACCGCGAAATGGTGCTCAAGCTGTTCAA
>JBDTTE010000072.1:0-14142 GCA_039930785.1 Betaproteobacteria bacterium
GACGATGTGCTGCATACCGGGCGCACGACACGAGCGGCGATGAACGAGATATTCGACTACGGCCGGCCGCGGAGCATTCGTCTTGCCGCCCTGGTCGACCGGGGCGGACGCCAGTTGCCGATCACAGCGCAATTCGTCGGTGCCGAAATCGACGTCGGTGCCACCGACCAGATCGAATTGACGAAGGATGGGAACGGCAGGTTGGGCCTGAAACTGAATCGCCAGGGCGCTGCGTGATGGCCTATAACCCGCAACTGAACACAAACGGCGAACTGCAGCACCTGCTGACCATCGAGGGGCTGCCGCGCGAAATCATCCTGCACATCCTCGACACGGCGCATTCCTTCCTGTCGGTGGGTGAGCGCGAGATCAAGAAGGTGCCGCTATTGCGCGGCAAGGCAATCTTCAATCTGTTTTTCGAGGCGTCCACGCGCACGCGCACGACGTTCGAGATAGCCGCGAAACGGCTGTCGGCAGATGTCATCAACCTCAATGTCGGCACATCGTCACAGAGTAAGGGCGAGACGCTGCTCGACACGGTCGCCAACCTGTCGGCCATGCACGCGGACATGTTTGTAGTTCGCCATTCGCAGAGCGGCGCGGCGCACCTGATTGCGCGACATGTCGCGCCCTACATTCACGTGGTCAATGCCGGCGACGGTCGCCACGCGCATCCGACCCAGGGTCTGCTCGATGCATTCACGATTCGTCACTACAAGAAGGATTTCACGTCACTGCGCATAGCCATCGTCGGCGACGTGTTGCACTCTCGCGTCGCGCGTTCGCAGATACATGCATTGACCACGCTCGGGGTGCCCGAGGTGCGCGTCGTCGGTCCGCGCACGTTGCTGCCTTCCAACGTCGCGCAAATGGGCGTGCACGTCTACCACGACATGCACGCCGGCCTGAAGGACGTCGACGTCGTGATCATGTTGCGGCTGCAAAACGAACGCATGAATGGCGCGCTGCTGCCTTCCGCGCAGGAATTTTTCAAATACTACGGTCTGACGCCGGAGAAGCTTTCCAATGCGAAGTCCGATGCGATCGTGATGCATCCGGGCCCGATGAACCGCGGCATCGAGATCGAATCCAGCGTGGCGGACGGCGGACAATCCGTCATCCTGCCGCAGGTGACTTTCGGCATCGCGGTGCGCATGGCCGTCATGGCAATCCTGGCGGGCAACGCATGAAAATCCACATCAAAGGGGGGCGTCTTGTCGATCCCGCCAGCGGCGCCGATTCGCTGCGGGATGTATTCATCGCCGCGGGCAAGATCCATGCGCTGGGTGCGGCGCCGCCCGCCTTCCACGCCAACCGTGTGATCGACGCGGCGGGGTTGGTGGTATGCCCGGGGCTTGTCGATCTGTCGGCGCGATTGCGCGAGCCCGGCTACGAATACAAGGCAACCCTGGAAAGCGAAATGGCCGCGGCCGTCGCGGGTGGCGTCACGTCGCTCGTATGCCCGCCCGACACCGATCCGCCGCTCGACGAACCGGGCCTCGTCGAGATGCTCAAGCATCGCGCGCGCAGCCTGAACCAGGCACACGTGTATCCCCTCGGCGCGCTGACGCAGGGGTTGAAGGGCGAGCGCATTACCGAAATGGCGGAACTGCTCGATGCCGGGTGCGTGGCTTTTTCGCAGGCCGACGCGCCGTTGAACGACAACCAGATCCTGATGCGCGCGATGCAGTACGCCGCCACCTTCGGTTACCCGGTGTGGTTGCGGCCGCGCGATGCCAACCTTGGACGGGGCGGTTTCGCCCACGACGGGCAGGTGGCTACCCGCCTCGGGCTCGCCCCCATTCCGGCCATTGCGGAAACCGTCGCGCTTTCCACGATCCTGTTGCTGGTTCGCGAGACCGGCGCGAAGGTGCACCTGTGCAGGCTGTCCACGGCCGATGGCGTGGACATGGTCCGCCAGGCGAAATCCCTGGGCATCAACGTAACCTGCGACATATCCGCCAACCAGGCTCACCTGAGCGAAATGGACATCGGTTATTTCGACTCCAATTGCCATCTGGTGCCGCCGTTGCGATCCGTGCGCGATCGCGAAGCGTTGAGGCGCGGTATCGAAGACGGAACGATTGACGCCATTTGCTCCGATCACACACCGGTGGATGACGACGCCAAGCAACTGCCTTTCGGCGAATCGGAACCGGGGGCGACAGGTCTTGAGTTGTTGCTTCCGCTCACCCTGAGATGGGGCGAAGAGGCGAAGCTGCCCCTTGCGACCGTGCTGGCCAGGATCACAAGCGAACCTGCCCGCATATTGGGCATTCGCGCAGGCTCGATCGCGGAGGGTGAAAGCGCGGACCTGTGCGTATTCGACCCGCGCGAACGCTGGAAAGTCGAACCGGCGCGGCTGAAGAGCCAGGGCCGCAACACGCCGTTCGCCGGCTACGAGATGCACGGCAAAGTCCGTTACACGCTCGTCGAAGGTCATATCGTCCATGAAGGGTAGAGGGCGCGGCCGCTCTGACCGGCATTGAATTCCCGTCATTTGGACGCAGTTATCCCTTTCCATCACGATATCCGGTTCCCGCGATGAATCCGCTTCTCGATTTTTCAGGCCTGCCCCGCTTTGCCGATTTCAAGCCCGAGTTCGTCGCGCCCGCCATCGACGAATTGCTCGCGGACAACCGAGCGTCGATAAAAGACCTCGAGAACCAATCGGCCCCGCCTGATTGGGACAATTTCATTGCACCGATGGATGATGGCAATGAACGACTGCGTCGCGCATGGGGACAGGTTGGCCACATGAACGCGGTCATGAACAGTCCGTCATTGCGTGACGCCTACAACGCCGCCCTGCCGCGCATCACGCAATATTATTCCGAGCTCGCGCAGGACCAGGCGCTGTTTGCGAGATATAAGGCGTTGCGGGAATCGCCGGCTTACGCGCGCATGACCACGGCGCAAAAAAAAGTAGTCGACAATGAATTGCGCGATTTCCGGTTGGGTGGCGCGGACCTGCCGGTGGCCGAAAAAGCGGAGTTCAAAGCCATAGTCGAAAAGCTGGCGGGATTGTCATCACGCTTCAACGACAACGTGCTCGACGCCACCAATGCCTTCGAATTGGTCATCCAGGACGAAAGCAGGCTGGAAGGCCTGCCGGCGGATGTGGTTGAAGCGGCGGCACAAGCCGCCAGCCAGGCAGGAGCCAAAGGCTGGAAATTTACCCTGCAGATGCCGTCGTATCTTCCGGTCATGCAGTACGCCGCCGATCGCGGCCTGCGTGAGCAAATGTACCGCGCCTATGCCACGCGCGCCGCGGAATTCGGCGACGCAAAATGGGACAACACCGCGATCGTCCTCGAGATCCTGCGGCTGCGCCGCGCTCAGGCAAAGTTGCTGGGCCTTGAGAATTTCGCGGAGCTTTCGTTGCAGCCGAAGATGGCGCAATCCTCCGCCGAAGTGCTGGAGTTTCTCGGCGACCTTGCGCGTCGTGCCAAGCCATACGCGCAGCGTGACCTGGTCGAACTCAGGGAGTTCGCATCGAGCAAACTGGGGATCGACGAACTGCAATCGTGGGACGTCGCGTACGCTTCCGAAAAATTGCGGGTCGAGCGCTATGCATTCTCCGACCTGGAAATCAAACAGTACTTTCCCGAAAGCCAGGTACTAGCCGGCATGTTCCGGGTTGTCGAGTCCCTCTATGGATTGAAAATCGAGGCCGACTCGGCGCCGGTCTGGCACGAGGACGTACGCTTTTTCTCGATCAGGGACCGTGACGGCAACCTGGTGGGGCAGTTTTACCTGGATCTTTACGCGAGGTCCTCGAAGCGGGGCGGCGCATGGATGGACGATGCGGTGACACGCCGTCGCAAAAGCGGCGCGATACAGACACCGGTCGCCTACCTCAATTGCAATTTCTCGGCGCCGCTGCCCGGCAAGGCGGCGCTGTTCACGCATGACGAAGTGATCACGCTGTTCCACGAATTCGGCCACGGGCTGCACCACTTGCTGACGAGGGTCGAAGTGCTGGGCGTTTCCGGCATCAATGGGGTCGAGTGGGATGCCGTGGAGTTGCCCAGCCAGTTCATGGAGAATTACTGCTGGGAGTGGGACGTCCTGAAGGACATGACCCGCCATGTCGACACCGGCGAGCCGCTGCCGCGCAAGCTGTTCGACAAGATGGTCGCGGCGAAGAATTTCCAGAGCGGCATGCAGACTGTCAGGCAGCTGGAATTCGCGATTTTCGATATGCGCCTGCACGCCGACTTCGATCCGGATGCGGGCGCGTCTCCCTCGGCACTAGTCGATGAAGTGCGGCGCGACGTGGCGGTGCTTTTCCCCCCGTCGTATAACCGTTTCCAGAACAGCTTTTCCCATATTTTCGGCGGCGGCTATGCCGCGGGTTACTACAGCTATAAATGGGCGGAGGTGTTGTCGGCGGATGCGTACAGCTTGTTCGAGGAACAAGGTGTGTTGAACGCGTCCGTCGGTGCGCGTTTCCGGGATGAAATTCTCGCGGCAGGCGGAAGCCGGGCGGCGCTGGAATCATTTATGGCTTTTCGAGGCCGTAAACCCAGTATCGACGCGCTACTTCGCCACAACGGCATGGCGGAGGCTGCTTGACCGGTCATACGCCTGTAGCATGATTTCCTGCAAGGAGGCAAAGATGAAACGCTGGTTCCTGTTACCGCTGATCGCGCTGGCCTGCACTGCCGTTCATGCTGATCTCTATCGGTGGGTGGACGCCGAGGGAAAGATTCACTACAGCGACGATCCTCCTCCTTCGGACGTCAAGCAGGTCGAAAAAAAGAAGGTGAACGGTGGCAAGCCGGGCGATGCCCCGCTGCCTTACTCGTTGCAACAGGCCGTGAAGAATTTTCCGGTGACGTTGTACACCAGCCAGTGTGGAGTGGCATGCACCAGCGCACGCGATCTGCTGGCCAAACGCGGCATACCCTATACCGAGCTGGACGCGACCAACGGCACGGTGCAAATTGAATTGAAGAAGCTCACCGGGGGCACAGTCGAAGTGCCGGTATTGAAGGTCGGCAGTGACGCTACCAAGGGCTTCGAAGAGGGGCGGTGGAACAGCGCACTGGATGTTGCCGGCTATCCGCAAACCGCATTAATCAAACCGCGACCACCCACCAGGCCGGCCGCGCCAGCACCCGCAGCAGCCTCCTCAACCAATCCTGCTCCCAAGGCAACCCCGCCCGTGGGTGCGGCGAAGTAATTACTTTTCCCGACCGGTATCCTCGCCGAGGCCGAGTTCCTGGATCTTGCGCGTAAGCGTGTTGCGGCCCATGCCCAGCAATACGGAAGCCTCGATGCGCCGGCCGCCCGTATGGGCAAGCGCCCGCGTGATCAATGCACGTTCGAACTGATGCGTGAGCTCGTCGAGAATTGCGCTATCGCCGCGCTTCAGCGACGCATCGGCTTCGCGCTCCAGTGCAGACACCCAGTTCTCCGCCGCCGTCACGCGTGTTTCTTCGCGCAGTTCGGGCGGCAGATCCTTGACGTCGATGTTCATACCCGGCGCCATGACGGTGAGCCAGTGGCACAGGTTTTCGAGCTGGCGCACGTTGCCCGGCAGATCCAGCGAGGTCAGGTATTTCATTGCCGCTTCGGAAAGTTTCTTCGGCTCCACGCTCAGGTCCCGCGCGCTCTTCTGCAAAAAATGGCGCGCAAGCAGTGGAATGTCGTCGCGACGTTCGCGTAGCGGCGGCAAGCGCAGGCGGATCACATTGAGGCGGTGGAAAAGGTCTTCGCGAAATAATCCGGCCTTGACGCGACTCTCCAGGTCCTGGTGTGTGGCGGCGATGATGCGCACGTTAGCCTTGATCGGCTGGTGGCCGCCCACGCGGTAGAACTGCCCGTCGGAAAGCACACGCAACAGGCGAGTTTGCAGTTCCGGCGGCATGTCGCCAATTTCGTCCAGGAACAGCGTGCCGCCCTCGGCCTGTTCGAAGCGGCCGCGACGCATTGCCTGGGCGCCGGTGAAAGCGCCACGCTCGTGACCGAACAATTCCGATTCAAGCAAGTCCTTCGGAATCGCCGCGGTATTGATGGCGATGAAAGGCTTGGCCGCACGCGGACTGTGCCGGTGAAGGGCGAGGGCCACCAGCTCCTTGCCGGTTCCCGATTCGCCGTTGATCAGCACCGTGGCGTGCGATTGGGTGAGCCTGCCGATTGCGCGGAAGACTTCCTGCATCGAGGCGCCCTGGCCCAGTATTTCAGGCGACTCCTGCGTAACCTCCGAGACATCGTCCTGCCTCAGGCTCTCTTCCATGGCTCGACGGATCAGGTCGACGGCATGGTCCACATCGAAGGGTTTGGGCAGATACTCGAAGGCGCCACCCTGAAATGCCGCGACCGCGCTTTCGAGGTCCGAATACGCGGTCATGATGATGACCGGCAGCGTCGGATGCTTTTCCTTCATCTTCTGCAGCAATTCAAGCCCCGAACCGCCCGGCATGCGAATGTCGCTGACGACAACCTGCGGTGTTGCGGAATCGAGCGCCTCCAATGCCTCCTTGGCCGAGGCAAAAACTTTGAAGGCGATGTCCTCGCGCGCCAGTGCCTTTTCAAACACCCAGCGAATCGAGCGGTCGTCGTCGATGATCCAGACAGGTTTCATGAGCCTATGAACTACGTAGTTGATGACGAATAGGAAATGCCGCAATAGCCACTCGCTCTTGCGTGCCCCATTTCCTATTTACCATTGCCATTGTCCGTCTCGGTCGCGATCGGGAGCAGAACGCTGAAGCGCGTCTCCCCGGGCCGGCTTTCAACGTCGATCGTGCCGTGGTGCTGGCTGACAAAATTCTGCGCGATCGTCAGGCCGATGCCGTGACCACCTTCGCGACCGGATATAAGCGGAAAGAAGATCTTGTCTTTCAACTCTTCCGCGATGCCGGGTCCGTTATCGATAATGTGAACCACCAGCGCGAGTCGCTGCATCCGCTTGGCGACCGTTACGCGCCTGCCGATGCGCGTGCGCAGCGTGATCCGCCCCTTGCCCTGCATCGCCTGCGCGCCGTTGCGCGCGATGTTTAGCAGTGACTGGATGATTTGTTCCCGATCGGCGGCTATCGTCGGCAGGCTGACGTCGTAATCCCGGTCGATCTCGATGCCGTCAGGAAATTCGGCCAGCAGCAGGCTGCGCACGCGCTCGAGGGCTTCATGCACATTGAACTGCGAGATCTGCGGCAGCCGGTGCGGCGTCAGCAACCTGTCCATCAGCGATTGCAGCCGGTCGGCTTCCTTCATGATGACCTGCGTGTACTCGTGCAATTCCGGCCGCTCCAGTTCCCTGTCGAGCAATTGCGCCGCGCCGCGCAACGCGCCGAGCGGATTCTTGATCTCGTGCGCCAGGTTGCGGATCAGTTCCCGGGTTTGTGTGCTTTGATCCATGAGGCGTTCTTCTCGCGCGATGCGCAGTTGCTGTTGCAGCGGACTCAGTTCGATCAGAAAGCCAGTCAGCGGCGCAAGCTCCATCGGAGTTACCGTGCACGAAACATCGTGGCTCGCGTGGCCGGCGGTAGCCAGCGGCATTTCGTGTTGCGTATAGCTGCAGTTGTTTTCCATCGCATAGGTCACCGCCGCGACGATCAATTCCGGATCGGTTATGACCCGGTTGATCGGCATTCCGAAAATGTTCTTCGCGCTGACGGCGAGCAGATTCTCGGCAGCCGGGTTCACATACCGTACGACATGGTCCGTATCCAGAAGGATCACAGCCGTTGCGAGTGCATCGAGTCCGGGGAAGCTCAGCGGTAGCATGCAGACACGAGAACAGCCCCACTCCTAGCAGCAAGAAGCGAGCCATTATTAGCTGGAGAAATTTCGCGCACCGTTCGGCGTACCCATGCAACGCGAACGACGGCACCCTGGGCGCCGGAAACGCCTATTTCAGATTGGCGATTTCGCGCTGAATGGCTTCGATGTTGCGACCATGCGTCGCAACCGCGTCCTGGTAGGGTTTTAATCGCTCGAGAACGCGCTCGTAGTTGCGTTCGTTGCCATTGCGGATGGCCTCCTGCGCCGCCAGCTGCTCCTTGGCTTGCGCAAGTTGCTGGTTTTCGTCGGCGAGTTCCTGCTCGAGGATGCGACGACGTTCGCCGTCCCTTGATTTTTGCGTGTCCGGGCTGATGCGCGTGGTCTTCGGAGCAGCCGCCGCATTCGAGTCCGTGTTCTGGCCGCCGCCGGAAGGCGGTTTCGCAACCGGATCCTCGAAGCACTTCACCTTGCTCGCGCCTTTCGGCGGCGTGTTCGGCGTATTCGAGTAAATAATGCGGCCCTCGCTGTCCAGGTATTTGCATGTTTCCGCCCATGCAGCGGGCTGAATCAGCGCGAGTGCCAGGAACATTGCCACGCGACGAAAGGGCATTTTTGTCACCTGCAAGGTGGGTCCGGAAATAAGGGATACGACGATCGGTCGCAAACCCGTGCCGGAGTCTATGACAGGCGTTTTTGATTATCAATCTGCGTTACCTTCGATTATTCGGGGCAATCAAAGAAAAAAGGGCGGGAATGCCCGCCCCTTTTCTCTGGCGTGCAGTAAGTGATTACAGGCTGTAGTACATGTCGAATTCCACGGGGTGCGTGGTCATCCGGAATCGCGTCACTTCTTCCATCTTCAGCTCTATGTAGCCTTTGATCATGTCCTCGGAGAACACGCCACCCTTCGTGAGGAAGGCATGATCTGCCTCCAGGGATTCCAGCGCCTGATCCAGCGAATGGCACGGGTGCGGCACTTTTGCGGCTTCTTCCGGCGGCAGGTCGTAAAGGTTCTTGTCGATCGGATCGCCCGGATGAATCTTGTTCTGCACGCCGTCGAGGCCGGCCATCAACAGCGCCGCAAAACACAGATACGGATTTGCCGTCGGATCGGGGAAGCGCACTTCCACACGACGGCCCTTAGGGCTGGCGACGTGCGGAATACGGCACGAAGCCGAACGATTCTTCGCGGAGTACGCCAGGTTGATCGGGGCTTCGAAACCCGGCACGAGGCGCTTGTAAGAGTTGGTTCCAGGGTTCGTGATCGCGTTCAATGCCCTTGCGTGCTTGATGATGCCGCCAATGTAGTAAAGCGCGAAGTCCGACAAGCCGGCGTAACCGTTGCCAGCGAACAGATTCTGGCCACCCTTCCAGACAGATTGGTGCACGTGCATGCCTGATCCATTGTCGCCGACGATGGGTTTGGGCATGAACGTCGCGGTTTTGCCGTATGAATGCGCAACGTTCCAGACCGTGTACTTGAGGATCTGAAGCCAGTCGGCCCGCTTGACGAGGGAATTGAACTTGGTGCCGATTTCGCACTGGCCGGGCGCCGCTACTTCGTGGTGATGGACTTCAACCTCGACGCCTTGCTGTTCGAGCGCCAGGCACATCGCGTTGCGGATGTCCTGCAGCGAATCAACCGGGGGAACCGGGAAATATCCGCCCTTGACCGGCGGACGATGGCCCATGTTGCCGCCTTCGAATTCCTTGCTGGAGGACCACGGCGCTTCTTCGGAGGAAATCTTCACGCCGCAGCCAGACATGTCGACGTTCCAGGTTACGCCGTCGAATATGAAAAACTCGGGTTCCGGCCCGAAGTAGGCGACATCGCCGATGCCGCTGGACTTCAAATAGGCCTCCGCGCGCTTGGCGATGGACCGTGGATCGCGGTCATAGCCCTTGCCGTCGGAAGGTTCCACGACGTCGCACTGGATATTCATTGTTACTTCATCCGAGAACGGATCCAGGCGGATGGAATCGGGATCGGGCATCAGCAGCATGTCGGAAGCCTCGATGCCCTTCCAGCCGGCAATCGAGGAGCCGTCGAATGCATGGCCTTCGTCGAATTTGTCCTGACCGAAGGCGTGAGCGGGGACGGTAACGTGTTGTTCCTTGCCGCGGGTATCGGTGAACCGCAGATCAACGAACTTAACATCGCTTTCTTTCATCAACTTGAATACATCTGCGACCGCCATTTTGCTCTCCTGAGTTGGGGAATGTAGTGCGAAGGATTTTCAGCGAGCCAACATTTCAGCACGAACCATGCCGAGCGAAAAAAACCGATAAGCCGAATGTTTCCAACTGTTTAGCCCGGGTCTTCATTGGTGCTCTGCACCGAAAAATAGCCGCTCGCAGAAGGTCGCCCCAAAATAGTGCATGCTCCTCGAAATGGCAAGGAGTATCTATGCCCGGGCCAAAACCTGTGTAGGCTGCGAAGCCAACGTACAAGTCAAAACATGGCATGAATAAAAGGAGGCTAACCTTTTGAAAAGGGGGTACAAATGAGTTCTATATCAGAAATTTTGAATAATGCGGAAAAGCGCGCAAGAGAAAAAGGCCTGCCCTACACAGGTGCATTATTACCCAGCGAGGCGTACGAGCTTCTTCGCCAGGAGCCTTCCGCCAGGCTGGTCGACGTCCGCACTCAAGCGGAATGGGACTATGTGGGCAAAGTCCCGGGCAGCGTTCAGATCGAATGGCAAACCTATCCTGGCGGCCGGCCCAATCCCGCTTTCCTGGACGAACTGAAAACCCAGGTCGGGCAGGATGCGATCGTGATGTTTCTATGTCGCAGCGGTGTGCGCTCGCACGCTGCGGCCATCGCATCCACTGAAATCGGGTTTTCCCGGAGCTTCAACATCCTCGAAGGTTTCGAGGGCGACAAGGACGCGCAAGGCCACCGCTCGTCGGTGGGAGGCTGGAAACTGGGCGGCTTGCCGTGGGTGCAGGGTTGATTTTTAGGGGTCGATCAGCCCGCTGTCCAGTTCACCACGCCGGATGTGGCGAGAACGATCAAGCCGAAGGCGATGCGATACCAGGCGAAGATCGTGAAGTCGTGGCGGATGATGTAGCGCAGCAGCCAGCGCACGCAGACAAACGCAGAGACGAACGCGGCCGCGAGTCCGACCGCCAGCAAGCCCACATCATCCGCGGAAAGCTCGTGCCGGTGCTTGAACAGCTCGTAAGCCGACGCCGCGAACAACACGGGGATCGCCAGAAAGAAAGAGAACTCCGTCGCGGCGCGCCGGGATAGTCCCAGGAACAATCCGCCGATGATGGTAGCCCCGGCGCGCGAAGTACCGGGAATCAACGCCAGGCACTGGGCGAACCCGACCTTCAGTGCGTCCGGCCAGCGCATGTCGTCCACGCTTTCGACCCTCACCTGGTGTTTTCGGCGTTCTGCCCAAAGAATGATGAAGCCGCCGACGATGAAGGCGATGGCGACCGGCACCGGCTTGAACAGCACTTCCTTGATGGCTTTGCCGAACAGCAGGCCGAGGATCGCGATGGGAAGAAAGGCCACGAACAGGTTCATCGCGAAACGGCGCGCCTGCGGATCGGAGGGCAATCCCGCGACGACGGAGAACAGTTTCGCGCGATATTCCAGTACGACGGCAAGGATGGCCCCGCACTGGATGACGATCTCGAACAGCTTGCCCTTATCGGTGTTGAAGTCGAGCAGTTCGCCTACCAGGATCAGGTGGCCGGTGCTCGACACCGGCAGGAACTCGGTGATGCCTTCGACGATGCCCAGGATGAGCGCCTTGACCAGCAGTGGCAATTCCATGGTTTCCCCGCAAAAAACGAAACGCGAACGTAAAACATAATAAAAAGGGCGGTGAATGCCATTCACCGCCCCGGTCATTGGATCTTACTCAATCCATCTTACTCAAGCCTTGCGATAGATCTCTCCGCCGGCCGCGACAAACTCCGCCGCCTTGTCGGTCATGCCCTTCGCCAGCGCCTCGGTGTCCTGGACGCCCATGGTCGCCGCGTACTCGCGCACGTCCTGCGTGATCTTCATCGAGCAGAAGTGCGGCCCGCACATCGAACAGAAATGCGCCAGCTTGGCGCCTTCCTGCGGCAACGTTTCATCGTGGAACTCCCGTGCCTTGTCCGGATCCAGCCCGAGATTGAACTGATCGTCCCAGCGAAATTCGAAACGGGCCTTTGACAGCGCGTTGTCGCGAATCTGCGCGCCGGGATGCCCTTTCGCCAGATCGGCGGCGTGCGCAGCGATCTTGTACGCGATGATGCCGTCCTTGACGTCATCCTTGTCTGGCAGACCGAGGTGCTCCTTTGGCGTGACGTAGCAGAGCATCGCAGTGCCATACCAGCCGATCATGGCGGCACCTATGGCCGACGTGATGTGGTCGTAACCCGGCGCGATGTCCGTCGTCAGCGGGCCGAGTGTGTAGAACGGGGCCTCGTGGCAGAGCTTCAGCTGCAGGTCCATGTTCTCCCGGATCAGGTGCATCGGTACGTGGCCGGGACCTTCGATCATGACCTGCACGTCATGCTTCCACGCCACTGTCGTTAGTTCGCCGAGCGTATGCAGTTCCGCGAGTTGCGCCGCGTCGTTGGCGTCGTAGATCGAACCCGGCCGCAGTCCATCGCCCAGGGAGAACGACACGTCGTACGCCTTCATGATCTCGCAGATGTCCTCGAAATGGGTGTACAGGAAATTTTCCTTGTGATGCGAGAGGCACCACTTCGCGAGGATCGAACCGCCGCGGGAGACGATCCCGGTCATGCGCTTTGCCGTCAGCGGTATATGCGCCAGGCGCACCCCCGCATGGATCGTGAAGTAGTCGACGCCCTGCTCGGCCTGCTCGATCAACGTGTCCCTGAAAATTTCCCAGGTCAATTCCTCGGCCTTGCCATCGACTTTTTCCAGTGCCTGGTAGATCGGCACCGTGCCGATGGGCACCGGCGAATTGCGCACGATCCACTCGCGGGTTTCGTGGATGTGCTTGCCGGTCGATAGATCCATTACCGTGTCGCCACCCCAGCGGATGGCCCAGGTCATTTTCTCGACTTCTTCCTGGATGCTGGAGCCGAGCGCGGAGTTGCCGATGTTGGCGTTGATCTTCACCAGGAAATTGCGGCCGATGATCATCGGCTCCGCTTCCGGATGGTTAATGTTGGCCGGAATGATTGCGCGTCCGCGTGCGACTTCGTCCCTGACGAATTCCGCTGTGACGAGGGCCGGCAGCGCGGCACCGAAATTTTGTCCGGCGTGCTGCGTGGTGAAGAGGTCGGGCAACGCATCGCGCCGCTGATTTTCGCGGATTGCGATGAATTCCATTTCAGGTGTAACGATGCCCTTGCGCGCGTAGTGCATCTGGCTGACGTTCATGCCCGCCTTCGCCCGGCGCGGCGCGCGCTGCAGGTTGAAGCGCATTTCAGAAAGTTTTGCGTCATCGAGGCGGATGCGGCCGTAAACAGAAGTCGGCCCGGCCATCACTTCGGTGTCGCCGCGTTCGGCTATCCAGCGCTCGCGCAACGGTTTCAGGCCGCTGCGAATGTCGATCGCAACATTCGGGTCGGTGTACGGGCCGGAGGTGTCGTATACGAAGATGGACGGATTCGTTTCCGCCCCGAAAGTCGCCGGCGTCGCGCTCTGCGAGATCTCGCGCATCGGCACGAGAATGTCGGGACGCGAACCTTCGACGTAGGTTTTGCGCGAACTCGGCAGCGGCTTGACGGCCGCTTCATCGACGTGCGCCGAAGAATTCAAAAACTTGGGATTGGCATTCATGATGCGCTCCTGGAAGCTGTGGAGTCACAGGAGAAGCGCGGACATCGATAGCTCTCGACGCGCTTCCCTGATCGGCATTATCCGTACAGGTTCAAAGGGTCTGTCTCACCCGCGCGACCGCTCGCGCAGGACCCCCAACGCAGTCATGACGCTAATTGAATTGTGTGATAATTGCAAGCTCGCAAAGTTAGTCAATGTCCCGCAAAAAATGAATCTCGAACAGGCGCGAAGCAACATGGTCGAGAGCCAGATCCGCACCTGGGAGGTTCTCGATCAATCGGTGCTCGATCTGCTCCTGCAGATCAAGCGCGAGGAATTCGTTCCGGAGCGATACCGGAACCTGGCCTTTGCCGACATGGAGATTCCGCTCGGCCACGGCGAATCCATGCTCACGCCGAAAATGGAAGCGCGCATGGTCCAGGAACTCGGCGTGCGCAAGACCGATCGGATCCTTCTCGTTGGCACGGGCAGCGGTTATGTCGCGGCACTGCTCGCGAAGCTGGGCGGACAGGTCGTCGCGGTCGAGCGCCAGCAGGATTTCACGCACGCCGCCGCGCGCAAACTTGCCGGACACGGAATCACCAACGTGCAGCTGGAGACCGCCAACGGTTCCGAAGGCTGGCCTGCACACGCCCCCTACGATG
>JBDTTE010000073.1:0-14001 GCA_039930785.1 Betaproteobacteria bacterium
TCGCAGCCCGTGGAAGCCGACCACTGCCAGCCACCGTTGTTCGCCGCCAGGTCGAAATCATTCAGCTTGCACGCGAAATACTCTTCACCCAGGCGCCAGTCGACATGCAGGTCCTTTACCAGGAAAGAAGCGGCAACCATGCGCAACCGGTTGTGCATGTAGCCGGACTGGTTGATCTGGCGCATGGCCGCGTCCACCAGCGGATAGCCGGTACGCCCTTCGCACCACGCCGCGAAATGTCCGTCGGGATTCGGGAAGCGCAGATTATCGAACACTGGTTTGAACGCGTGTCCGACAACTTGCGGAAAGTGATGCAGGATCGAAAAATAGAAATCGCGCCATATGAGTTCCGACAGCCAGGCCGCCGCCCCTGCCGAATCCCGCGCTACTGCGGCGCGGACGAGTTCCCGGATGGAAACGGTGCCGAAGCGCAAATGCACGGACAGGTAGGAAACGCCGCGGATACCGGGAAAGTTCCGGCGTTCGGCGTAGCCATCGATGCGTTGCAGGAACTCACGTAACAGCTGGCGCGCCCCCGACATGCCGGTGGGGAGTTCCATTTGCCGGAGATTCGTCGGCCGGAAACCGATGCGGGCAAGCTCCGGCAGCGACACGTGCGCGGCCGGTGCGAACGCAGTGCGCCAGGGTTCTATCGCGTGCGGCGCATACGCGGCGGATTTGAGTTTTGCGAGCCAGGCATTGCGATAGGGCGTGAATACGGTGAAGGGGCGCCCGGCCTGCGTCAGCAGTTCTTGTTTCTCGAATACGACCTGATCCTTGAAGGTCTGCAGGGATCGATTCTGCAGGGCAAGCCTGCGGCCGACTTCAGTGTCCCGCGCATTGGCCTGCGGCTCGTAATCGTGATTTGCGTACACCGCCTGCACCCCGAGGCTGTGTGCGAATTCCGGAATGAGGTCGCGCGCCCGGCCAACCAGGACTTGCAGCGCGCCGCCCAGCCCTCGCAGGGATTCCGCCAGTTCCTCGAGGCTGGCGAGGATGAATTCGACCCGGCGATCCTCGCGATCCACCAGCGCATCCAGTATTTCGCTATCGAACACGAATACGCAATGCACGCGGCGCGCATCCTGGAGCGCATGGGACAACGCAGCGTGGTCATAGCTGCGCAGATCGCGCCGGAACCAGACCAGCGCGGCTTCATAGCGCTGTGCGCCGGGGTCGACTGTCATGGGCCGGGATTATAGGCGGGC
Source organism: Betaproteobacteria bacterium (assembly GCA_039930785.1). Lineage (GTDB taxonomy): Bacteria > Pseudomonadota > Gammaproteobacteria > Burkholderiales > JACQAP01 > JACQAP01. Next base: position 1,209 of record JBDTTE010000073.1, read on the forward strand.
GCCGCCATGTATCATGGCGCACTTCACCATGGTCCAGCCGCCGGCGTTCGAGCACAAAATTGTTTCCCCGGAAGATCTGGAGGGGCGCCTGCGTTCGCTCGCGCGTCCGCTCGTATTTACCAATGGCGTGTTCGATGTGCTGCACCGCGGCCATGTCACTTATCTAGCGGAATCGCGGGCCATGGGCGCGACCCTGATCCTCGCACTGAATTCGGATTCCTCGGTCAAACGGCTGGGCAAGGGCGACGACCGGCCGGTCAATCCGCTGGAAGATCGCGCCGCCGTTGCCGCCGCGCTGGAAAGCGTAAGCATCGTGACGTGGTTTGAAGACGATACGCCGCTGGAACTAATCCGAAAGTGCCGGCCGGACGTATTGATAAAGGGCGGGGACTGGCCGGTGGAGAAAATCGTCGGCGGCGAAGACGTCCTGCGCGGGGGTGGAAAAGTGCTGTCGATTCCCTTCCGGTTCGAACGCTCGACGACGGCATTGCTTGCCAAAATCCGAAAAAACTGACCTTCCGTAAGGACTTCCATGGCTGCTAGATTGAACTTCCTGCGCGAAACCTGGCGCCTGATCAAACCGTACTGGACGTCGGAGGAGCGCTTCACGGCGTGGATCCTGCTCACGGCGGTCGTCGGCCTCACGCTGGCGATGGTGTACATGAATGTCCAGTTCAACACCTGGTACAACTCGTTCTACAACGCGCTGCAGGAAAAGGATCAGGCGGCGTTCTGGAAGCTCATGGGCCGCTTCGGCATCCTGGCCGCCATTTACATCACGATGGCGGTGTACGCGGTCTACCTGAACCAGTTGCTGCAAATTCGCTGGCGGCGCTGGCTGACGGACAATTACCTCAAGAGCTGGCTGGCCGACCGCGCCTACTACCGCCTGCAGTTGGTCGGCAATCCGGCCGACAACCCCGATCAACGGATTTCGGACGACATGAGGATCTTCGTGGACCAATCCCTCGACCTTTCGTTGGGGCTACTGGACGCGGTGGTCACACTGGCTTCCTTCGTGAGCATCCTGTGGGTCCTGTCGGGGCCGGTCGAGATCCCGTTAAACGGCAGCGTGATCTCGATTCCCGGATACATGGTCTGGGCCGCGCTGATCTATTCGATCGTCGGCACCTGGCTCACGCACAAGATAGGCAAGAAGCTGATCGGCCTGAACTTTGACCAGCAACGTTTTGAGGCCGACTTCCGCTTTTCCCTGGTGCGGTTCCGCGAGAACGCCGAAGGCGTGGCGCTCTACGGCGGCGAGCATGACGAATTACGTAATTTCCGCGGCCGCTTCGGCAACGTCGTCACGAACTGGTGGCGCATCATGAACCGGACCAAGATCCTGAACTTCTTCAAGATCGGTTACAGCCAGGCAGCGGTCATATTTCCGTTCGTGGTCGCGGGCAACCGGTATTTCGCCGGCACCATCCAGCTCGGCGGACTGATGCAGATCTCCAACGCGTTCGGCCACGTGCAAAGCTCGCTGTCGTGGTTCATCACTGCATACAGCACGTTCGCGACCTGGAAGGCAACCGCCGATCGCCTGATCGGTTTCAATTGTTCGATAGACGACGCGCGCGCTCAGGCGCATAGCAAGGCCGGCGTCGAGAGGGTCGATGACGCTCGCAGGGACCTTTCCATTGACAATGTGGCCCTGGCACTTCCGAATGGTACCGCCCTGCTGGCCGCATCGAATGCCACGCTGAGCGCCGGAGAAAGCTGGTTGATCCGTGGACCGTCGGGTTCCGGTAAAAGCACGCTGTTCCGTGCCCTCGCCGGCATCTGGCCTTTCGGCAGCGGCCGCGTACACCTGCCGACGGACCAAAAGGTTCTGTTCCTTCCGCAAAAGCCGTATCTGCCGATCGGCACGCTGCGCCAAATTGTTTCCTACCCCTCCGATGCCGGCGGGTTGACGGACGATGCCATTCGCGATGCGCTCGGTGCGGTGGGCCTGCCCAATCTTGCTTCGCGACTCGACGAGCAACACAACTGGTCGATGCAGTTATCCCCGGGTGAGCAACAGCGCATCGCATTTGCGCGTGCCCTGCTCCAGCGTCCTGCCTGGCTGTTCCTGGATGAGGCAACCTCGTCGCTCGACGAAGCTGCGGAGAAATCGATGTATGCGCTGCTGAAGGAAAAGCTGCCCGAGACCACCCTGGTCAGCATCGGCCATCGCGCGACCTTGCAGGGAATGCACTCGCGCATGCTGGAACTCAGGGACGACGGCAGCGGTACTCGCAGTCTCGCGCCCGCGTAGCGCTGAGGATTACGACGCCGGGCACGGGATGCTGCGCATCTCGGAGCCCGGATAGTCGTTTTTCAGGGTCGAGATTTGCGAGGACTGCGTCTCGCTGGGCTCGCGTACGAGGAAGGCGATCTGGTTCACTCTCTGTTCGCGCGGGCCCAATTGCGCGGGCACCCCTTTCTCGCGAACGGTCGCGAGGAATTTTTTCGCGCCTTCCTCGTTGCGGAACAGGCCCAGCGAAATCGCATAGCGCCAGCGCACGCCCTCGATCACCGGCGCGAGGTCCGAGATGCCGAGATCCTTCAATTCCTTGAGCTTCCGGTCGAGGTCGGCCTTCGACCTCTGCGGCGGCACATAGACCCAATACGTGGTCTGCACGGTGACGTCTACCTTGCGGAGTTTCTCACCGAGCGCAAGCCCTTCGAGCGCGGCCTCCGCGCCAGGCAGGTTGGCCGGGCCAAAGCCGCTCCATTCCAGGCACGTCGCAGCAACCGCCGAGACCTTCGCCGGCGTGAGGGCCCGTGGGGCTGGTGGCGGAATGATGCGGATCTGATCGGCGTTCAGTTGCTGCCGCATGATCTGCCTGTCGGGATTGGGTGCGCTTTCGCGCAGATACACGAACACGGCGAGGACCAGGTTTGCGATGGCCAGGGCGATGACGAAGACCTTCATCGCACGTCTTTCGCGATCCGCACGAGGCCTTCGAGGACGAGCTTGTCCGCGAACCGCGTCGGGCGCCCCATGCGGGCTGCGACAAGCTCGCCGGTGCCGCCGCTGAAAATGAGTTCGGGATCGGCATGGCCTTGCGCATTCATCCCGGCGCGCATGCGATCTACCGCCCCGCACAGCGCCTGCAGGGCGCCGCTCGCGATCGCATCGCGCGTCGTCCGGGGAAAGACGGCGAACTGGCCGGGCAGCGCCCGCAGTTTCGCGGTATTCGCAGCGAGGGACGTTTGCATCAGGTCGAATCCGGGAAGGATGAACCCACCCAGAAACTCGCCCCCTGCGCTCAACGCGTCGACGGTCATCGCCGTTCCAGCGTTCACCACCACGCAGGCACCGGTCGTCAGCCCGCGCGCGCCAATCATGGCCGCCCAGCGATCGACACCCAGCTGCTCCGGATTTTCATAGAGATTGGTGACACCGCATTGCGTGCGCCGGCTCGAGGCCCAATGTGGCTCCAGCGGCCAACGACCGGCCAATGTCGTCAGCGCACGTGCGGCCTCGTCGCCCGCGACGTTGGCAATGACAATGACTGAAGGTGCAGACAGCGCCGCCCATTGCGCTTCGAGGTCGGCAAGGCCGGCATTGGCACACCAGCCTTCCTTTACGAAGTCGGCGCCATCATGCGTCGCCCATTTGACCCGGGTATTGCCTGCGTCCACCACGAGGATCACGTTTGCCTCCGCGCTTCAGTCGCTTCCACGCAGGCTCAATTCGCCACCGTAGAATTTTCGCGGGCCGGAGCGGGTGTGCACGAGCAGGGCGCCGTCGTCATCGACACCTTTCACGCGGCCTTCGATTTCCGATTTGTCGGGCATGCGCATGCGCACCATTTTATCTTGGTAGGCGTGCAGGCTGTCCCATTCGTCGCGTAACGGGGCAAAGCCTTCCAGGGAAAACTCCGTCAGCACCGCGTCGAGGCCCTTGAGCAGATCGGCGAACAAAACGTTGCGGTCCACTTCGAGGCCCATTCGCGCCAGATCGACCACCGGTTGATCGATTCGCGACTTGACCGTGTCCGGCAACCGCAGGTTCAGGCCCACGCCGATGACTGCGATCGTCGGGCCCAGGACGTCGCCAGCGAGTTCGATGAGGATGCCCGCCAGCTTGAGGTGACGCCATAGCAGATCGTTCGGCCACTTCAGCATGACATCCGCTGCGCCGTGCTTCCTCAGCACCCGCGCCAGTGCGACCCCGACTACAAGGCTGAGCCCGCTCAGGAATCCGGCGCCCTGTTCGAAGCGCCACAACAGGGAAAATGTCAGGGCGCCGCCGGGACTCGAGTGCCATTCGCGGCCGCGGCGGCCGCGCCCCTGCGTCTGCGACTCCGCCGCGAGCACGGTTCCCGATGCCGCGCCTTTCATGGCGTGGGCGAACATATCGGTGTTCGTGGAACCGGTCTGGTCGACGATGTGCAGGTCGAAACGCGTCGCATGCCTGCCCAGCTGCGCGGCAATGCGCTTGGGCGAAAGCCACTGCACCTGCGTTGCGAGGCGATAGCCACGGCCGTGCACCTTGTGCACCGTAAGTCCCAGGGTTTCGACATCGGCCAGTGCGTTCGACACCGTTCCACGCGTGATGCCGAGCGTGCGCCCGAGGGTTTCGCCAGAATGAAATTCGCCGTCTTCGAGCAATCGCAGAACTTCGAACGTATGCGGGGTCAAAGTGATAGGGGCAAGTAGGGCGATCGGCTGCACTATACCGTAGCCCGCCTGCCAAATACCGCATGAAACGCAACGGAAGAACCACTCGCGGAGCGAACCATGTTCAAGCACATTCTGATTCCCACCGACGGCTCGCCGCTGTCGAAGAAAGCCATCAAGGCAGGGGTCGCACTGGCGCAGGCGACGGGCGCGCGCGTCACTGGCTTTTACTCACCCGAGCGCTACGAAATGCTGGCCTACGGTGAATACTTTCCGCCCGACCTGATTTCGCGGAAGCAATGGGACAAGCGTTCGCTCAAAACGGCCGCGGGATTCCTGGCGACCATCGAGAAAGCAGCCGCCGCCGCTGGCGTGCGCTATAGCGGCCTGTCCCTGGAGAGCGCGGCGCCGTGGGAAGCCATTGTCGAAGCGGCGAAGAAAAAGAAATGCGACCTGATTTTCATGGCGTCGCACGGCCGCACGGGCTTGTCCGGCCTGCTGTTAGGCAGCCAGGCGGCTAAAGTCCTGTCCCACTCCAGGATTCCCGTGCTCGTTTACAAATAGTCCAGTAGGCGTCAGAAAACCGGACGCGGCTGCAGCAGCGGGTTGGCGACAGCGGCTTTGACCGGTGCGCACAATCTGACTCTTGCCGCCAGTTCACCGACTGCCTCCACGACAATCACACCTGCCGAGGTGACGCTCAGCGATTGTCCGGCACAAAGAAAATCGTCGCGCGGACGGTTTTCCTGCGTCACCCACAGCACGCCGCTTTCGCAGCGGATGACGGCTTCGGCCGCGCCGCTCATGCGGAATATGCCGGCGGGCTGGAGGTCGATACATCCGCCGCGAATTTCGATTTTCATCTTGTCCATGGTTGCGTCACCAATTTTCACGACGCCATCGTAGCCCTTGCGCGGCGACCATAACAGATTCACAAACCGTGAATTGTTTGCGTTACAGTTGGTTTTTATCGAATCTGTGATGGTTCAATGCACAACCGTCTGTACCTGTCCGTCCAACCCCTACATCGGTAGAGTCCGGGCATGACCCAAGCCGCCGTGCTTTACGAATCGGTTGCCGATTCCATTACCGGACTGATTGCCGCGGGCACGCTGCGCCCCGGCGAGCGCGTACCTTCGGTGCGTCGCTTGTCGACCCAGCGCAAGGTTTCGATTGCGACGGTATTACGCGCGTACGAGGTGCTCGAGAACCGCGGGCTGATCGAGGCCCGGCCCAACGCCGGCTATTACGTGCGTCACCGCATCCTGGTGGCGGAAGAACCTTCCATTTCCAATCCGCCGAAGTCGCCGCAACTGATCGGCATCAGCGCCCTCGTGCAGGACGTGCTCGATGCGCGCCGGCCTGGCGTCATGTCTTTCGGCACCGCCTGCCCGCCGCCGGAATACATGCCGACCAGCAAGCTCCAGCGATTGACTTCATCTATCGTGCGTCGCAAGCCGCTTTCGCTTACGCAATACATCCTGCCACCCGGCAACGAGGATCTGCGCAGGCAGATTGCGCGCCGTTCGCTGGACCTCGGCTGCAATCTCGCGGCGAAGGACATCATCGTGACCAACGGCGCGATGGAAGCGATGAATCTGTGCGTGCGGGCGGTGGCAAAACCCGGCGACACCATCGCGCTCGAATCGCCCACCTATTTTGGATTGCTGCAGACCCTCGAGAGCTTCGGCATCAAAGCGCTGGAAATTCCCACGCATCCGCGGGAAGGCATGTCACTCGACGCGCTGGAGTTCGCGCTCGAGCGCTCGAAGATCGCGGCGGTCATCGCCATGCCCAATGCGCAGAACCCGCTCGGCTTCACCATGTCGGATGAAAATAAAAAACGGCTGGTGCGCATGCTCGACAAACGCGGCGTTCCGCTGATCGAAGACGACGTTTACGGCGACCTGCACTACGGCGATGAGCGCGCGCTGCCGGCGAAAGCTTTTGACCGTAGCGGCAACGTCATGCTGTGTTCCTCGTTCACCAAGACGCTGGCGCCGGGTTTCCGTCTGGGCTGGGTGGCGCCGGGCCGGTGGCATCCGCAGGTGCAGATGCTCAAATTCATCAATTCCGTGGGCAGTCCGGAATTGCTGCAACTGGTGATCGCGGAGTTTCTCGCCAGCGGCGGGTACGACCGCCAGTTGCGCTCCCTGCGCCGCGTGTTCCGCGACCAGGTTGCGCATATGTCATCGGCAATCTCGCAGTACTTCCCCGCGGGTACCCGCATCACACGCCCGGCCGGCGGATTCATCCTGTGGGTCGAACTGCCGGAAGCCTGCGATTCGGTGGCGCTGTTTCGCGTCGCCTTGCGCAATAACATCTCATTTGGACCCGGCATCCTCTTTTCAGCCACCGACCGCTACCGCAATTGCATTCGCATCGGCTGCGTCGAACCATGGGCGCCAAAGGTCGAGCAGGCCATCGCGCGCCTCGGCGAACTGGTTCGCAAGCAAATTTAGCGAACTGGTGCGCAAGCAGATCTGACGCCGCACAAAAAATCCATCATAAAAAAACCCGCATGGCTCGCGCCGTGCGGGTTTTGTTTCCTTCGACCCTCGCGGGTCGATGTCGTACTCTAGCTCAGCGCGTGTCCCACGGCATTCACGTAGATCGCATAGATCGACGTGCTGCCGCACATGAACAGGCGGTTGCGCTTGGTGCCGCCGAAGCACAGGTTCGCGATGACTTCCGGCGTATGCAGGAAGGCCAGCAACGAACCGTCCGGGTGATGCACGCGCACGCCGTTCGTGTCCATGCCGCCCCAGCCCCAGCCGCACCAGACATTGCCGTCGGTGTCGCAGCGGATGCCGTCGGTGAAGCCCGGCGCAAAGTCGGCGAACACCTTGGGATTGCTCAGAGCCGTTCCCTTGACATCAAAGACGATGATGTTCGCGGGGTTGCCCGGGCCATCCGTCGCGCCCGTGTCGACCACGTAGCAACGCTTGAAGTCAGGCGAGAAGCAGATGCCGTTCGGACGGCGCATCGGGCCTTCGGCGGCAACAGTGACCTTGCCGGCGGGATCGATGCGATAGACACGAGTCGGCAGTTCGAACTCGGCCTTGTGACCTTCGTACGGGCCCATGATGCCGTAGCCGGGATCCGTGAAGTAAAGCGAGCCGTCATGGAACGCTGCAACGTCGTTCGGGGCATTGAGTTTCTTGCCGTCGAAGCTGTCACACAGGATTGTCCAGCTACCGTCGTATTCGCGACGACGCACGCGACGCGTGTCGTGCTCGCAAGCGATCAGGCGACCTTGGTTGTCACGGCCATGGCCGTTGGAATAGCCGGATTCGGTTTGATACACGCTGACGTGGCCGTCATCTTCGTTCCAACGGAGTGTGCGATGGTTCGGGATGTCGCTCCAGATCAGTGAGCCCCAGTCGCCCATCCACACCGGGCCTTCGCACCACAGCGCCGCGTCATTACCCTGGCCGTGCCAGATGCGTTGCAGGGTGGAGTTGCCTTGGCGGCCGGAAAAGCGCTTGTCCTTAACTTCGAACGCGGGTTCCGGATAGGTAATCGTCTCACCACCGGTCCAATCACGATCACGACCGAATTTGTCGGTGCCTGCAAGTGCGGAACCTGCGCTCGCCGCAACTGCGGCGCCCGCGGCGGCCGTCGCCAGGAAACTGCGGCGGCTCATCGTTGCCGGTTTTTGCTCGGCCATTTTTTTCTCGGCGATAACAGAATTTTGCTGACGTTCCATTAGTATTTCCTCCTGGTTATTTAAGTTCTCACCCTGTGATTCTTTGCCTGTTGTGGCGCGAAGCGCCCGGGCATTTTTTTGTCGGTCGCCATGCCGCATTACTCGGTTGGCGACCGCCGGAATTCTTCTCCGGCGTCGGATATGCGACCTCGGAACATTAGTCTTACAAAATGCAATTGGCAACAGTCTCAATCTGAAATAATTCGCGTGCGGATTCAGGTCAAAGCCGCCTTAAGATGTTGACCGCACATCGGATCACATTATGAAATTTATCGGTCAATTGTTGTCCACCCACCTGGTGCGTTATCCCGCAATGCAACTTGATGACATTTACAAGTTACTGCACCAAGCTGCATTGGGTCCGGGCCACGCCGTGGGCAATTCTGCTGCGGCGCGCAAACGCCTCGACGAGGAAATTGCGGCGCTGGGCGATGCCGTGAGCGGTGAAACCGCGCGGGAAGTCATCTCGCCGGATGGTCGACTGGCTCGCGCTCATTTGCGTGCCTACCTCGCTGGGGGCGGCAACGCGAACGCACTTTTCAATGCGTTTGTGGAAACCGCGAACAGCTATCCTGCCTCGCCCGAAAAACTCGCAAAGTTTTGCGCTTGCCTCGGTGACCTGGCGCAAGCAGGTTCGATCCCGTTCGAAAGGACGCAAGTAGAGGAATACTTCGTGCGGATCGCGCGAGACGATTATCCGGCGATCCACCATTCCGAAACCTTTCGCCATGCTTACCGTCCGGCCTATCGCGTCGTGGCGATCGATTTGCTGCGAACCTGAATCAAACCTGCCGGGAGGCCGTAATGGCTGCGTTGAAAATTGAGGAAGTACGGGCGTTCCCGACATCGTTTCCGATCGACCCGAAGCACAGCGTGACGCTCGGTATCGGCCGAACCGTAAAACGCGACGCGGTCATCGTGAAAGTCATCGCGCAAGGCGGATTGATCGGCTGGGGCGAAGCGCATCACGGTCGCTGCCCGGGCGCCGTCGCGCATCTCGTCAACACCACCATGCGCCAGCTCGTTGTCGGCCAGGACGCGAACGACATAAATGGCATCTGGAAAAAAGTTTACGACAAGCAGCTTGCCAGCCACGGCATGGGCGCAGGCGCCTGCCTCGCGCTGTCGGGAATAGACATGGCGCTGTGGGATATTCGCGGCAAGGCGCTGAAGCTGCCGCTGTACAAGCTGCTGGGCGGTCGTTCGAAACCGATCCCTGCCTATGCCGGCGGCGTCTCGCTCGGCTACCAGGAACCGAAGTCGCTGATAGAGGAAGCGCGGCCGCATATCGAAGCCGGCTACAAGGCGGTCAAGTTGCGCATAGGCGATACGGTCGCGCGTGACGTCGAACGCATCGCGGCAATTCGCAAGGCTTTTGGCGACGATCTGGTCATCCTCACCGATGCGAACACCGGCTACGTCGTCGACGACGTACGTGCCGCCATGCCCGCGCTTGACGCACACAACATCGGCTGGCTCGAAGAACCGTTTCCTGCACACGACTACAAGTCCTACCAGCTGGCCGCGCGCTACGGTCGCACGCCGCTTGCCGCCGGTGAAAATCACTACACGCGCTTCGAGTTCAATCGCGTCATCGAAGATGGCGCCATTACGATCCTGCAGCCAGATTTGTCCAAGACCGGCGGCATCACCGAGGCCGTGCGCATCGCCGCACTCGCTTCGAGCTGGAAGCTGCCGATCCATCCGCACACTTCGATGACCGGGCTGAATATGGCGGCAACGATTCACTTTCTGGCCGCGATCGAGAACGGTGGCTACTTCGAAGCCGACATCTCGAGGAACAATCTGTTCCGCGACGAAATGGTTTCGACGCCTTACAAAGTCGATCGCGATGGCAATGTCGTTCCGCTGGAAGCGCCGGGTATTGGTGTCGATCTGGACGAGAAATTCCTCGCGGCGCATCCAGTCATCGAAGGCCCGAGCTACGTTTAGCCGTGAAAAGCCGCTTATTCATTGAGCGGAAATGATGCAGTACAGCGTCATGCACCGACACGAAGCCCTCGATGGCGGTGCTCCATCGAACCGCCGTCATCGCAGCACCACTACGTACCCTGGCGACTAGCTGTCCCGAGAATAATCCCGCAATTGCCGGTACAGCGCAGTTGCCCGTTTGGTGGAAATTTCCAGTTCTTCCAGCATCGACGCAACCGACAAACCTTCCGCGGCATCGGCGATTTCCATGGCGGCCACGTTCGCGTTCGCGACGATCGCACCGAGTACAGCGGCCGTCTCCCTCAGTAAAGTCGAACCTGGATCCCCGAGGGCTTCGGCAAGCTCGGTCTGGCCGATTGCACTCTCGAAATGTCGACGCGCTTCTTCCGCACTTTTCCTTCCGGTCAGGTCATTCAGGATCACGACATACCCGAGCGGGGACCCATCCTGAGCCGGAATCACGTCGGCGCGCACGCCCACCGGTAAAGCTTCCGAATTGCCCACCACAAGATCGAGCTCTTTCCGCCAGGACGCGCGATTCATCTTCAATTCACTTAATTTGCCCCGGATTTGCTCCGGGTTGGCAAAGATCAGCGCGAGATCTTCCAGTTGCTCCAACCGGATGGTCGGACGCCTCGCCAGCCGCGCGAAGGACTCGTTCGAATACAGGATCCGTCCAGCCGCATCCGCTATGACGACCGGTTCGTTCGAGTTCGACACTTCCGAGCGAACGCGATCGAGCTGATGGTGGGATATTAAAAGCCGGACAGCCTGAATCTGAAGGATGATATCGACAAGCGAATTGCCGATCGCGCGGGCGAGAACGATTTCGGCCCGGGACCACGGCGTGGCAGTACCTTTCACGATTTCGGACCAGGCGGCAAACGACCGCCGCGGCGACAGCTTGAGCGGATCGTTGTCGAGTACCGGTTTCGCCGGATCACCGGCCCAGGTCACCTCGCGCAACTGCTCCTTCCGGAACCACATCAGATAGTCAGGTCGGGAGCGCGACAGTCGAAATGCCAGCACGCCACTCGCAGTCGATGTGCTGGACGCGAGCGCGGGATTCTCGCGCGCCACCGAGGAACAGTAGAACATCGAGTCGACCGTGCGTCCTTCGACCCACTGCAGCAAGTCGCGCAGTTCCGGGCTGGAGGGTACTTCGCCGGCAGTCATGACTTCGCCATCGGAAAACAGCGCCGCCCCACTTGCTTCAAGCGGCTGCAGCAGCGTGCGTGGATTGCGGAATAAAGCGAGGCGCCAATCACCCTCCGTTGAGGTTGCCTCGATCAGACGCAATTCCAGCCTCCGCACGAGGACCTCGACCTGCGAGTGCACGTAGTTCTCGATAGCCGCGATGCGTGCCGTTATCACTTCGGCGAGCAACTCGGAAGCGGCACAGACTTCGTAGCCTACGTGGCGCGGGGAGTAGTGATGGCAGGCAACGAGCCCCCACAGTCGACCTTCGCGCACCAGCGAGACCACCAGCGTGCCGGTTACCCCCATGTTCCTGAGATATTGCAGATGGAGGGGTGACATGCTGCGCAGATGACATAGCGACATGTCGAGATCTTCCTGCGTAAGCGGGAAACGTCGCGGGACGATCGGTACGGGGAAATAGTCGACGTCGACGAGCACGCGGACGCGATTGCGCACGTACAGTTCGCGCGCGCGCTGCGGAATATCGGACGCGGGATAGCGATGACCGAGCAGTGAATCGAGTTTGGGATTGCGTGCTTCCGCGATGATTTCGCCGTGGCCATCGGGGTCGAACTTGTACACCATCACCCGATCGTATCCATTCATGTTGCGGAATGTGTGAACGACGGCATCCGATAACGCGGCAATGCTCAATGCGCCGCTGAACTTCTCGACGGCGACAGCAAGGCGCTCGTGCATTAATTCACTGACCGAATCGTCGTCCTTTGCGGGCGGCGAAATCGGCTCGAGCTCGAGGATGATGCCACCGCCCGAATGACGGTGGACCGTTCCCTCGAAATGCCAGAGTTCGCTCCCGGATTCGGTGCGGCAAATGAACGGCTTCGGCTCGGCAAGATCGAACGATGCGAGCAGCTGCCTGAGCCGGTTCGCGATATTTCCGCCAAGTTTCGCGACAGGGCTGCCAAGCAGTTCATCGACGCTTTGGCCCAGCATCTTGTCGACGTTCTCGCTGGCCTGGAGGATCTCCAAAGAGGGATCGGAGAGGACGAGCAAGATGCCATGAGGCTGAATCGATCCCGCGAGGTGAATAAGCTCGCGCTCACAATTCGTGAGGTCGGCTTGGCCGAAAGCCGGGCTGACAAGGGGTTCGTTCATTTGCGATTCTCCCCACTGGCGCCTGCGATCACCATGGCGGGAAGACGTCCTTCCTCCAGGAGCCGCAAGTCTAATATGCCGTGTCACGGTTCCGGTCCCAAGGCGACAACGCCTCGACCCCCGATGCCGGTATTGCCTGGAATCGGGACGGCGACGTGCGGTTGAAGGGCATTGCCTGGTCGTATCCGTCACCCAATCCGA
>JBDTTE010000074.1:0-13931 GCA_039930785.1 Betaproteobacteria bacterium
AGCGGCACGCTGGCGCAGGCCATGATCGAACGCAGGCCCGCCTGATGGCAACCAATCCTTCGCCCGAAGCAGGCAAGCGGCGCGCGTCGGCCCGTCGCGCTCCCAAGAGCACCCCCGCGGTAGCGCGGGGAAGCCGCAAGCCCGTGCGTTCCGCGGCAAGCCGTCGTCCCACTCCACCCGCAGCAGCAGCGGGCCCCGCAGCGCCGCCCCGTTCGCAAAAATTGCAGAAGGTGCTCGCGCAATCCGGCCTGGGTTCGCGGCGCGCGATGGAAGAGGTCATCAAGTCCGGCAAGGTCAAGGTAAATGGCGAGCCGGCCAACCTGGGCATGCGCGTCACGACCGAAGACCTGATCCAGGTCGGGCGTCGCCAGATCAAGTTCAAGGTGACCTCGCGCTTGCCGCGCGTCATCGTCTACCACAAGGTCGATGGCGAAATCGTCAGCCGCGACGATCCGAAAGGTCGCCGCAGTGTCTTCGAAAAATTGCCGGTGATTCGCAGCGCCAAATGGCTCGCGGTCGGGCGGCTCGATTTCAATACCGGTGGGTTGCTGATATTTACCACGTCCGGTGAACTCGCCAATCGGCTGATGCATCCCCGCTTCGAGGTCGAGCGCGAGTACGCCGTGCGGCTGTTTGGGCTGCTGACGCCCGCGCACATGCAGGAATTGAAGACCGGGGTGAAGCTGTCCGACGGCGCCGCGAAGTTCGAAGTGCTGGAAGACAAGGGCGGCGAGGGCCGCAATCGCTGGTACCGCGCCGTGCTGAAGGAAGGGCGCAACCGCATCGTGCGCCGCATGTTCGAGGCGCTGGGCCTGCAGGTGAGCCGGCTGATGCGCGTGCGCTTCGGCATCGTCAACCTGCCGCCGCGGTTGAAGCGCGGCAACTGGATCGAACTCAAGGAAGCGGAAATCGCCGAGCTGCTGGAATGGGCGGGCGGCGTACCCGGTACTGACGACGACGCCGGAGAGGATGCCGCAGTCAACGAGGCAGGTCGGAAGCCTCCAGCAAAAACACCAGCCCGTCCCCGCCAGAGGTCTCGAGCCAGGTAAACGGCAGCGTCGGGAAAGCGCGTTCCAGCGCATCCCGGTTGTGGCCGATCTCGACGACCAGCAACCCGTCATCGGTGAGGTGTGCGCGCGACTGCGCGATGATCTTGCGTACGATATCCAGCCCATCCTCGCCGCCCGCAAGCGCCATCACGGGTTCCGCCCGGTATTCCGCGGGCAGGCCTTCCATCGAAGCGCGATTCACGTACGGCGGGTTGGAGATGATCAAGCCGTAGCGGCCCTCGCATCCCGCGAACAGGTCGCCGTGCTTGAGATGGACCCTGTCCTTCAGCTCATGGTCGGCGACATTGCGGGTCGCCACAGCCAGCGCATCGGCCGACAGGTCGGTGGCGTCTACGCGCGTTTCGGGGAACGTCAGCGCCAGCAGGATGGCGAGGCAACCCGATCCCGTGCACAGGTCCAGCGCGCGGTCGATCTTCGCGTCTTCGGCAATCCACGGATAAAGCTCTTCGCGCAGCAACTCCGCGATGTAGGAACGCGGAACAATGGCGCGCTCATCGACGTAAAAACGCAGATCGCCGAGCCACGCTTCGTGTGTGAGATACGCCGCGGGGACACGTTCGTCGATGCGCTGGTGCAGCAGCGCTTCCAGCGCGTCGAGCTCGACGGCCGAGAGTGGCCTCGCCAGCACGCCATCGAGATCGTCAAGCGGGAGGCCCAGGGTATGCAGCAGGAGGTAAACGGCCTCGTCGCGTGCTTCGAGGCTGCCGTGGCCGAAGTGCAGCCGCGCCTGCTCGAAGCGATGCAACGTGCGCTCGAGCCAGACCGCCGCGCTTAGCGACGCGCCGCCGGCCTCAGCGGCCATCCAGGATGTCGACCAGCGTGAGCTGGTAAATGCGCGACAAGGCGTCCAGGTCGGCGAGCAGGATGTGTTCGTCGAGCTTGTGGATCGATGCGTTGATCGGGCCAAGCTCGACCACTTCCTTGCATACGTCGGCGATGAAGCGCCCGTCGGAGGTGCCGCCGCTCGTCGACAACTCGGGCGTGCGCCCGGTCACCGCGTTGACTGCTTTCGAAAGACTTTGTACGAGCTTGCCCTTGGGCGTCAGGAAAGGCCGGCCCGACAACCACCAGGCCAGCTCGTATTCGAGGCCGTGGGAATCGAGGATCTCGTGCACGCGCGTCTTGAGTTGCTCGACGGTACTGGCCGTCGAAAAGCGGAAATTGAACTGGACGCGCAATTCCCCGGGGATCACGTTGGTCGCGCCGGTGCCGGCGGCGATGTTCGAAATCTGCCAGGTTGTCGGTGGAAAATATTCGTTGCCCTCGTCCCATCGCATCGCGGACAGCTGCGCCAGCGCGGGCGCGAACTGATGCACCGGGTTGCGCGACAGGTGCGGGTAGGCGATGTGTCCTTGCACGCCCCGCACCAGCAGGTCACCGGAGAGCGAGCCGCGGCGGCCGTTCTTCATCGTGTCGCCCAGTGCGTTGACCGAGGACGGTTCGCCGATGATGCAATAGTCCATGTGCTCGTTGCGCGCATGCAGGGTTTCCACGACCTTGACGGTACCGTTGATGGCGACCCCTTCCTCATCGGAGGTGATCAGCAGCGCAATCGAACCCGGATGGTCGGGGTGGGTCGCCAGGAACGCTTCGATCGAAGTCACGAACGCTGCGATCGACGATTTCATGTCGGCTGCGCCGCGCCCGTAGAGCACGCCATCGCGAACCGTCGGCGTAAACGGATCCGAATGCCACTGGCCGATCGGGCCTGTCGGCACGACGTCGGTGTGTCCGGCGAATACGACCAGCGGCCGGCTGGTGCCGCGGCGCGCCCACAGGTTATCGACGTCGCCGAAGCGCATGCGCTCGATGGTGAAACCGACGCGCGCGAGCCGTTGCGCCAGCACGTCCTGGCAGCCGCCGTCGTTGGGTGTTACGGAAACGCGCGAGATAAGTTCCCGCGCGAGCTCGAAAGTCGCGGATGTCATCGTGAAGCGGTGGAGGTCTAAGAGGCGGTTCGGCTACTTTTCCTGGTCGACGTTCAGCTTGATCTCGTTGAACGAATAGCTCGCGCCCGGTTTGATCTGTACGCGGCTGGTCGGACTGTCGCCCAGTTTACCCGCAGCCTTCTGCTCGTAGTTGTTGATGAGCCAGGACAGGTTGGTGGCCGAGTCAGAATTTTTCAGGGCCTCGTCCTTGGATATCGAGCCGGCCATGTAGAGTTCGAACAGCGCCTGTTCGAAGGTCTTCGAGCCGGGCGACAGGCTTTGTTCCATGGCCTCGCGGATCTGGTCGATCTCGCCTTTGGCAATGAGGTCGGCCACGTGCTTGGTGTTGAGCATGACTTCCACCGCGGCGATCTGGCTGCCGTCGTTGGCTTTCACCAGGCGCTGCGAAATGATCGCACGCAGGCTGATGGACAGATCCGACAGCAGCGCGGTGCGCGCATCGTAGGGGAAGAAATTGATGATGCGGTTCAGCGCGTGATAGCTGTTGTTGGCGTGCAGGGTCGAAATGCACAAGTGGCCGGTTTGCGCGTAGAGCAGGGCGTGCTGCAGCGTATCGCGATCGCGGATTTCGCCGATCATCATCATGTCCGGCGCTTCGCGCATGGCGTTGACCATCGCGTTTTCATACGAACGCGTATCGGTGCCGACCTCGCGCTGGTTGATCACGCACTTGTCGTTGCGGAACACGAACTCCATCGGATCCTCGATCGTCAGGATGTGTCCCGGCTTGAGCGCGTTGCGGTGCTCGATCATCGCCGCCAGCGTGGTGGACTTTCCAGACCCCGTTGACCCCACGACCAGCACGAAGCCGCGCTTCTCGAGGATCAGTTCCTTCAATATCGCGGGCAGCTTGAGCTTGTCGATGCCGGGCGTCTTGCCGCGCAGGTAGCGGATCACCATCGCCACATTGCCGCGCTGGCGAAAGACGTTCACGCGAAAACGGCCGACGTCAGGCACGACGTGGGAGAAGTTCATCTCCATCGTTTCCTCGAATTCCTTGATGCGCTTGTCCGACATGATCTCGTACACGATCTTCTGCGCGCTTTCCGGATCGATGAGCTGCTGGTTCACCGGCATGATGGTGCCCATGATCTTGATCGAAACCGGCGCACCGGCCGAAATGAACAAGTCGGACGCCTGCTTTTCCGCCATCAGCTTGAACAGGGGGGTCAGATACATTGTGGCCTCGGAGACTTGTGATTGAAGGGTGCCGAACCGATCCTCTGCTGCTTCACGCGCGAATGGGCTTCAGATGCCGCGCAGCAACTCGTTGATGCTGGTCTTGCCGCGGGTTTTCGCGTCGACCTGCTTGACGATAACGGCACAATACAGGCTGTACTTGCCATCGGCGGACGGTAAATTTCCCGAAACGACCACCGAACCGGGCGGGATGCGTCCGTACGAGACCTCTCCGGTCTCGCGGTTGTATATCTTTGTGCTCTGGCCGATGTATACGCCCATCGAAATCACCGAGCCCTCGCCGACAATGACGCCTTCGACGACCTCAGAGCGTGCGCCAATGAAGCAGTTGTCCTCGATGATGGTCGGGTTGGCCTGGACCGGTTCGAGTACGCCGCCGATGCCGACGCCGCCGGACAGGTGGACGTTCTTGCCGATCTGCGCGCAGGATCCGACGGTGGCCCAGGTGTCGACCATGGTGCCTTCGTCAACAAAGGCGCCGATGTTCACGAAGGAGGGCATCAGCACGACGTTCTTCGCAATGAAGGACCCGCGACGCACCACGGCGTTCGGCACGACGCGAAACCCGCCAGCCTGGAAGTCGGCCGCGCCATAGTCGGCAAACTTGGCCGGGACCTTGTCGAAGTAGTTGGTATACCCATCGCGGACGACTGCGTTATCTTCCAGACGGAACGACAACAAAACGGCTTTCTTGACCCATTGATGGGTGATCCACTCCGCCCCGGATTTCTCCGAGACACGCAGCGCGCCTGAATCGAGGCGGGCAATGACCTCTGCCACCGCTTCCTTGAGTGCGGGTTCGGCTGACTTCGGCGAAATGCCCGCGCGGTTTTCAAATGCCTTATCGATGGCCGACTGCAAGTCCGTCATTCTTGTTTCTTCCCGTTGAAAATTGTGAGTAGAACGTTCTCAGGCGCTGCGCCGCTTCGACGCATTCCTCGACCGGTGCGACCAGTGCCACCCGCACGAAATCGCGTCCCGGATTCACGCCGCGCGCATCGCGGGCCAGGTAGCTGCCCGGAACGACGGTGACATTATATTGTTCGAACAATTGTTTAGCGAACTCCGTGTCGGCGATCGGCGTGCGCAGCCAGAGGTAGAACGCTGCGTCGGGCGCGTGGGCCTCGGTGACCGGTGACAGGATGCCGAGTACCTTCGCGAATTTTTCGCGATACAGCCGCCGGTTCTCCACCACATGCGCTTCGTCATTCCAGGCGGCTGCGCTTGCGGCCTGCACGGCGGGATTCATTGCGCAGCCGTGGTAGGTCCGATAAAGCAGGAATTTTTCGAGGATAGCGGCGTCGCCCGCGACAAAACCCGAGCGCATGCCCGGCACGTTGGAGCGCTTGGACAGGCTGCCAAAGGTGACCAGCCGCCGAAAATCCGTCCGACCCAGGCGGTGTGCCGCTTCCAGTCCGCCGAGCGGCGGATGGTTTTCATCGAAGTAGATTTCTGAATAGCACTCGTCCGAGGCGATGACAAAGCCATGCCGGTCGGACAGTTCAAACAGCGCCCGCCATTGCTCGAGGTCCAGCACGCTGCCGGTCGGGTTGCCCGGCGAGCACACGTACAGCAGCTGGGTCCGCGCCCACGCTGCCTCGGGCAGTTCGTCGAGTTGGGGCGCGAAGCGCTTTTCCGCGATCATATTCAGGAACTGGGGCTCGGCGCCCGCCAGCAGGATCGCGCCTTCATAGATTTGATAGAACGGATTGGGGGCCACGACCACCGCCTGGCCCTTCGACGTATCCACCACCGACTGGGCGAACGCGAACAAGGCTTCCCGGCTGCCATTGACGGGCAACACCTGCTTGCCGGGATCGATGGCGGCAATGCCATAGCGACGCTCTATCCAGCCCGCGATGGCTTTGCGCAGGGCTTCGCTGCCGATCGTCGCCGGATAGCTGGACAATCCGTCGATGTGCTGGATCAGCGCGTCGCGGATGAATTGTGGCGTCGGGTGTTTGGGTTCGCCGATCGAAAGGCTGATCGCCCGCAGGGCGGGATCCGGCTTTACGCCAGCGAGCAAGGTCGCGAGCTTCTGGAACGGGTAGGGCTGCAATCGCGCAAGATCGGGGTTCATCGTTGTATGTCGTCAGCGCGCTGGCGATTGCGAATCGAATTGCGCAAGATCCACACGGGGCCGCGGCACCCAACCTTTTTTCGCATGCTCGGCGGTGACCGTCGTGAAGATGCCGCCGCGTACATAGAAGCGCGCCGTCATGCGCATGAAACGGGGCGAGGTTGCGCGAACCAGGTCATCCAGGATGCGGTTCGTGACGGCCTCGTGAAACGCGCCCTCGTTTCGATACGACCAGACGTAGAGCTTGAGGCTTTTCAGCTCCACGCATTTTTTGTCGGGGATGTAGTCGAGGAACAATGTCGCGAAATCGGGCTGTCCGGTTTTCGGGCAGAGGCAGGTGAACTCGGGAATTTCCATATGAATCAGGTAATCCCGGTCCGAATTCGGATTCACGAAGGTGTCGAGGGTCGATCGGGGTTTGCTTGGCATTCTCCAGCAGCCATTCCGTTGTTAAAATGCAGGCAGAAAACACAGCGCCTGGTCCGTCGGTTTGGGGCCCCAGGCGCTTGTTTTTATCGGTACGCGTTGAAATTATAAGCCTTTATAAAGCCCCGACAGTGCGACTCACACATATCAAGCTTGCTGGTTTCAAGTCCTTCGTGGACCCGACCCATATCCCGGTCCCGGGCCAGATGGTCGGCGTCGTCGGCCCCAATGGCTGCGGCAAATCGAACGTCATCGACGCGATCCGCTGGGTGCTGGGCGAATCCTCCGCGAAGCAGCTGCGCGGCGAGAACATGCAGGACGTGATTTTCAACGGGTCCGGCGAGCGCAAGCCCGTCGGGCGTGCCAGTGTCGAGCTGATTTTCGACAACAGCCTCGGCAAAGCCGCAGGGGCTTGGTCGACGTACGCGGAAATCTCCGTCAAACGCGTCATCGAGCGGGATGGTGAGTCCTCCTACTTCCTGAATAACCAGCACGTGCGCCGCCGTGACGTGGCCGACATTTTCCTCGGCACGGGCCTGGGCGGGCGTGGCTACGCGATCATCGAGCAGGGCATGATCTCGCGCATCATCGAGGCCAAGCCGGAAGACCTGCGCAGCTTCCTCGAAGAGGCCGCCGGCGTGTCCAAATACCGGGAACGCCGTCGCGAAACCGAACTGCGCCTCGAAGACACGCGCGAGAACATGCTGCGCGTCGACGATATCCGGATGGAGCTCGGCAAGCAGCTCGAGCACCTGGAATCGCAGGCCGAGAAAGCCGGCCAGTACCGCGAATTCGAATCCAGCCTGAAGCGCACGCAACACCTGCTGTGGACCCTGAAAAAGCGCGACGCGCGCAACCAGCGGGCCAAAACCGCGCGCGATATCGATGCGATGGTCGTGGAGCTCGAGGCGGAAACCGCGCGGCTGCGCGACGCGGAAAAGCGCGTCGAGGAACTGCGCACCCAGCATTACGGCGCATCCGACGCGGTCCACGCGGCGCAGGGCACGCTGTACGAAATCAACGCCGAGATCGCACGCGTCGAACAGCAGGTGCAGTTCCTGCGCGACAGCCGCACCCGTGCCGAGCAGCAACTGAACTCGCTTCGCGCCCAGGAAGCGGAACACACGGAACGCCGGCAATCGATGGAATCGGCGCACGGCGAGAATACCCGCGCGCTGGCTGAAGCGGCGGAGCAGCTGGAAGCCCTTGAAATGGCGCTGCAGGAAGCGCGCGAAGCGCTACCTGTGGCCGAGACCGCCCATCGCACTGCGCAGGCGCAGCTTGCGCAGGCGCAAGAAGCGCTCACGCAGGCCGAGCAGCAATTGCGCATCGAGGACACTCGTCGCAGCCATACGGAAAAACTGTTGCAGCAGCTGGAGGGCCGCCGGGCGCGGCTTGAGGAAGAGCGCGACGGGCTGGAGGTGCCGAACCTGAGTGAACTGGTGCGGCTCGAATCCCAGATCCACGATCTGGACCACCAGCTCACCGGGCAGCGCGGCGCCTTCGAGCAAGCCGAGTCGGAATTGCCTACCCTCGAGCAGACCATGCGCTCCGCGGACGAGAGCGCCGAACAGGTCCAGCAACGTCTTCACCAACTGGATGCGCGCCTCACGGCGCTGCAGTCGCTGCAGGATCAGGTCAGCCGTTCGGAAGAGCTCCAGCCCTGGATGGACCGCAACGACCTGCGTGGCAATCCGCACCTGTGGCAGGGGCTGCGCATACGCGAGGGCTGGGAAGACGCCCTCGAAGCCGTTCTGCGCGAACGCCTGAACAGCATCGGGCTGGCCGATCTGAACCACGCCCAGGGATGGATCGGGCAACCCCCGCCGGGGAAGCTGTCTTTCCATCGCCTGGCCGCGAAGACCACGGGCCCGGAAGGCGCGCCTGCAGGACTCGAACGGTTAACGGACTACGTAACGTGCACCGACGAACGCCTGAGCGGGGTGCTTGCGGACTGGCTGGCGGGCGTATACATCCTGCATGAACCGGAGCGGGGCATCGAAATCGCGGCCAGCCTGCCGGTGGGCGCGCTGCTGGTCAGCGCACGGGGCCATATGTTCAGCTCGAGCAGCGTCAGCTTCCACGCCGACGACTCGGAAGTACACGGGATCCTTTCGCGCCAGCGCGAGATCGAATCGCTGTTCGCCGAGCGCACGGAAGCCGACGGACGACTGGCCGGTCTCGTGCAGGCCGCATCCTCCCAGAAGCTGGAGTTCGAGGAACGCAAGGTACAGTCCGAGCGCCTGCGCCGCGAGGTTTCCGACCTCCAGGAAACGCGGCACCAGCTCAAACTCGACCATATGCGCCTGTCGCAGCTGGCTGAAACCCTGAAAGCGCGTGGCGAGCAGATCGTCGGCGAGATGGCCGAGATCGATGCGGAAATCGCCCGCGAGGCCGCGCAACAGGACGGCGCCGACCGTCAAATGGAAGGATTGCGCGCCGGCATGGATGCGCTGCGCCTGACTGTGGAGGCGGCGAGAAGCGGTCATGCCGAGGCGGAAACGACCTTGCATGGCAGCCGGAGCCGTGCCCAGCAAGCCGAACGCCAGCATCAGGAATCGCTTTATCAGAACAAGACGATTAATAATAAAATCATTGATATAAAATCGTCTCTTGAAGTCATAGCACAAACGCTGGCGAGACTTCAGGGCGATGCGCAAACCCTGAGCGAAGAGGTCTCCCGAACCGACGAAAGCAGCCTGCAGGAACAGCTTCAGCAGCAACTGGTGGTGCGCGGCGAGCGCGAAGAAGCGTTGCGGCTGGCGCGTGACGCCCTGGAAGGCGCCGACCAGAATTTGCGTTCGACCGACCAGGAGCGCATGGCCTCGGAGCAAAAACTCGCGCCGACGCGCGAACGCATCAACGAGTTGCGCCTCAAAGAGCAGGAAGCGCGACTCGCGGAGGAAAGCTTCGCGGCGCAACTGGAGGAAGCCCAGGCCGTGGAGGAGGAACTGCTGCCATTGCTCGAGGAAGGCGTTCGCGCCAGCAAATTGCAGGGCGAGATCAACCGCCTCAACGAGGAGATTGCCGCACTGGGCCCGGTCAACCTCGCGGCGCTGGACGAATTGTCGACCTCGCGCGAGCGCAAGTCCTACCTCGACTCCCAATCCCAGGACCTGTCCGAAGCGGTGGAGACGCTGGAATCGGCGATCCGCAAGATCGATCGCGAAACCCGCGAGCGCCTCCAGGAAACGTTCGACGCGGTGAACCGCCATTTCAGCGAAATGTTCCCGGCGTTGTTTGGCGGCGGCGAAGCGAAGCTGGTGATGACCGGCGAGGAAATTCTCGACGCGGGGGTGCAGGTCATCGCGCGTCCGCCCGGCAAGCGCAATGCCTCCATCCATTTGTTGTCGGGCGGCGAGAAGGCGCTGACGGCGCTGTCGCTGGTGTTCTCGATGTTCCAGCTGAACCCGGCGCCGTTCTGCCTGCTGGACGAAGTCGACGCCCCGCTGGACGACAGCAATACCGAGCGCTTCTGCAACCTGGTCAAGAAGATGTCGGGCAACACGCAGTTCATGTTCATCACACACAACAAGATCACCATGGAAATGGCAAACCAGCTCATTGGCGTGACCATGCAGGAGCAGGGCGTTTCCCGAGTGGTGGCCGTGGATGTCGACGAGGCACTGCGCATGCGCGAAGAGGCTGCTGCTTGAAACAGCGTGCCTTGCGCCTGCACAATGCGTCGCAAGGGAGGGTGCAATGAGCGATTTGCAGATCGGTCTGGCGATGCTCGGTGTCCTGATCGTCGGGTCCGTGGTGGGATTCAACTGGTTGCAGGAAAGAAAATTCCGGCGCCGGGGCCAGGAGACCTTCTCCAATCGTCCCGAAGACGTCCTGCTTGCGCGAACCTCCGCGCCGATGGCGCCGCCTGCGCCCGCGCGGGACGAGATGGACGAAGCGCGCATCGAACCCAGCATGGAACCGCGCACGGAGCCCGGCATGGAACCGCAGCTCGATACCGTCGTGCCTGGCAACGTGGCCCCGGCCGCATCCTGGTATGGCGCCGCCGCCGCACCGACCATCGCGACGCAGATGGCGCCGGTAGCCGCGACCGGGATAGCCGCGCTGAAAAGCCAGGAGTTGCCCCAATCCGAGCTCGACTACATCGCTGAAATCCGCGCCGGGGATTTTCTCGCCCTGGACAAGCTCGTCGAATTGCCGAACAAATTACCCGATCGGCATCACCGCATCAGCTTCGCCGGCTTGAGCCACCGCACCAAGTCCTGGGAACCGATGGTTGCCGGCGACGCACGCTATACGAGCGCACGCGTCGCATTGCAACTCGTCGACCGGACCGGTCCCGTCAGCGATCAGCAATTGCGTCGATTCGGCGAAGCGGTCCAATCCACCGCAAGCGAAATGGCCGCGATCGCCGAATTGCCCGAGTACGCACCAGCGCTCCAGCAAGCGCTGGCGCTCGATGGTTTTTGCACGGATGTCGATGTGCTCGTCGGCATCAATGTGATCGCGAACGGCAACCAGGTGTTCCACGGCACCAAGATCCGGGCACTCGCCGAAGCAGCGGGCCTGCAACTGCAGGGCAATGGCGTGTTCCTCTGCCGCGACGACCACGGCGGCGTACTGTTTTCGCTCGACAACCAGGAATCCGAACAGCCGTTCGTGGCAGACCGCATTCGCAACATGACGACGCCGGGTATCACCTTCCTGCTCGACGTGCCGCGGGTGCCGGACGGCTTGCGGGTATTCGATACGATGGTGGCGATGAGCCGCAGCTTTGCGGAATCCCTGGACGGTACGCTGGTGGACGACAACCGCGCCCTGTTGAACGACCCCGGCCTGGACCGTATTCGCGCGCAACTGCGGGCGATCTACGGCCGCATGAATCTCCACGGCATCGAGGCCGGCAGCGCGCTGGCGCTGCGCCTGTTCTCCTGATGCCGGTGCCGCGCGACGCGCTCGCGCGCGCGCAGCAGTTACGCCGCGAACTCGAACTCGCCGGCACCGCGTATTACATCAACGACGCGCCCACGATTCCGGATGCGGAATACGACCGGCTGTTCCGCGAACTGCAGGCGCTTGAAGCGCAGTATCCCGAACTCGCGACCCCCGATTCACCGACGCAACGCGTGGGCGGCGAAGTGCGTTCCGACCTGCCGAAGGTTCCGCACGTCGTGCCCATGCTCTCGATACGCACGGAGACCGATTCGGAATCGAGTGGCGCGGCGACATTCGATGCCCGCCTCCGGCGCGAATTAAAACTGGGCGCGGAAGGCGCGCCCATCGAATACAACGCCGAACTGAAATTCGACGGCATCGCCATCAGCCTGCGCTACGAAGACGGTATCCTGGCGCGCGCGGCTACGCGTGGCGACGGACAGGTCGGCGAAGACGTCACGCCCAATGTCCGCACCATACGCAGCGTTCCGCTGAAGCTGGCGACGAAGCGCGCCCCCACGGTGCTGGACGTGCGCGGCGAGATCCTCATGCACCGTGACGAGTTCGAGAAGCTCAACGAACGCCAGCGCGCGGCCGGGGAGAAGGTATTCGTCAACCCACGCAATGCCGCGGCCGGTTTCGTGCGCCAGCTCGATTCACGGTTGACTGCGAGTCGCCCCTTGACCTGCTATGTCTATGGCCTCGGCGAAATCACGGGTTGGGAATTGCCGGACACGCAGAGCGCCATGCTGGACGCGTTGCATGCGTTCGGCCTGCCGGTTTCGAAGGAACGCAAGGTGTGCACGGGTGCCGATGAACTGGTCGCTTTTCATGCGCGCATCGCCGGCTTGCGCGACAAGCTGCCGTTCGACATCGACGGCGTCGTGTACAAGGTCAACGATTTCGAGTTGCAACGCAGGCTGGGTTTCGTCTCCCGCGAACCGCGCTGGGCGGTCGCGCACAAGTTTCCCGCACAGGAGCAGCAGACCACAGTCATCGGCATTGATGTGCAGGTGGGGCGCACCGGAAAGCTCACACCGGTCGGCAAGCTCGCGCCAGTATTTGTCGGCGGCGTCACGGTTAGTAATGTCACATTGCACAACGAAGATTACGTCCACAGCCTGGACCTGCGGGTCGGCGACACCGTGATCGTGCGCCGGGCTGGCGACGTCATTCCGCAGGTGGTGGCGGTGCGCGCGGAGCTGCGGCCGAAGGGCTCGCGAATTTTCCATATGCCGGCGCTCTGCCCGATCTGCAATTCGGCTGTCGTGCGTGACGAAGGCGAGAAGGATCATCGCTGCAGCGCCGGGTTGTTTTGCCCCGCGCAGCGCAAGCAGGCCCTGCTGCACTTTGCCGGCAGGCGCGCCATGGATATAGAGGGGCTGGGCGGCAAGCTGGTCGACCAGCTGGTTGTTGCGGATCTGGTGAAGACGCCGGCGGACCTCTACGAACTGAAGCTCGAGACGCTGGCGGGCCTGGAACGCATGGCGGAAAAATCTGCCAGCAATGTGGTCGACGCCATCGAAAAAAGCAGAAGTACGACGTTGCCGCGCTTTGTTTTCGCGCTGGGTATCCGTAATGTCGGCGAGACCACCGCGAAGGATCTTGCGCACCACTTCGGTACGCTCGAACACTTGATGAATGCCGACGAAGATCAACTGCAGCAGGCGCCCGATGTCGGGCCCATCGTGGCGCGCAGCATCGTGCAGTTCTTCGCCGAACCTCACAACAAGGCCATCGTCGCGCAAATGCGCAAAGCCGGCGTCCACTGGCCGGAAACTACCGGATCACGGCCGGCCAACCAGCCTCTGGCCGGAAAAACTCTGGTGCTGACGGGCACCTTGCCGAATCTCGCGCGCGACGAGGCAAAGGAACGCATCGAAGCCGCGGGCGGCAAGGTTTCCGGCAGCGTCTCCGGCAAGACCAGCTACGTCATTGCGGGGGAGGAGGCCGGCAGCAAACTCGACAAGGCGAGGGAACTCGGCGTCCCTGTGCTGGACGAACGAGGGTTGTTAGAATTGCTCGGTTAATTCGATGGGTCCCGCCACACTTAGTCTGCGGCCCGCTTGCGGCGCCGCGAGGAGAATAGTTTGAAGAAAATCACGAAGGCCGTATTTCCGGTGGCTGGCATGGGCACTCGCTTCCTGCCTGTCACGAAAGCCAGTCCCAAGGAAATGCTGCCGGTGGTGGACAAGCCGCTTATCCAGTATGCGGTCGACGAGGCCGTCGCCGCCGGCATGACCCAGATGGTGTTCATCACCGGCCGCAACAAGCGCGCGATCGAGGATCATTTCGACAAGGCGTACG
>JBDTTE010000075.1:0-13856 GCA_039930785.1 Betaproteobacteria bacterium
GGTATCGCACGTGCCGGTTTCGCAACTCGGTTATGTTGCAGGAATACGCGCACTGGCGGCGGCGGCGATGGATCCGGAGGAATTGGAGCTTGTCGTGTTGGGCTCCTGTACTGGCGACGACCAGATGCCTAATACCGCTTCAAATATTCAGCGAAGCTTAGGCGCGTCCCGAGCCGCGGCGATGGACGTCAATACTGCCTGTACGAGTTTCATGTATGGCCTTTCGACCGCGTCCGCGCTCATCAAGTCCGGCGCCGTTCAAAACGCACTCGTTATCGGGGCCGATACGTTGTCCGCGTTCATGGATTGGGACAATCGAACGCCTTCCGTTTTGTTTGGTGATGGCGCAGGTGCGGTTGTCATAAGATCGTCCGATGAGCCTTACGGAATATTGTCTGAGGTGTTGGGTTGTGTGTACAGCAGTCGTGATGAGCTCCGAATTAACGGCATCGGATCTGCGTTCGCGAATGCTGGATTTACTCTGGGAACTACCGACTGGGATTTCAATGGTCCCGAAATCTTCAAGCAAGCGGTCCTTGGAATGTCATCAGGCGCCAGGCAAGTGTTGGCCAAAAGTGGATATTCGTCAGAGGAAATCGATCTAGTAATTCCCCATCAGGCGAATTTGCGCATTGTCGAGGCCGTGGCGCGTCGAACCGGTTTTCCGATGGAACGGGTGTTCACCAATCTACAGACCAGGGGAAACCTCTCATCCGCCTCAATACCAGTCGCCTTGGTTGAAGCACTCGAACAATCCCGAATCCAGGCTGGCAACTTGATCCTCATTCCGGCGTTCGGGGGCGGAATGACGTGGTCAGCTCATGTCATTCGATGGGGCCAGAGAACAAGCCCGATGGGATACAGCACTATCGAACTTCCGTCTCCGGACAGAACCGCACTCGATATTGTTAGCGCGCTGCGCGAATCGAAGGGGCTGAAGCCCAATCGTGATGTTTGGGAGGCGCGAAACGACTTTCCGCCCGTGCGCCAGCGCCGCCCTATGTCTTCATCTGGTGGCGAAGACATATCGCGGCCGAGCCGCCACAGCGAGGATACGGTGACCACTGGTCTTAGGGAACATGTGCTCGACGGCACTGAGGATTCCTAAGGATGGTTGTCATACCATGTTTGTAGCCTACGATACACGCGCTCTACATAGGATTGCCCGAATCAATTTGTTTGGGCCCATTGATCTAACGGGCAGTATCAACTATCAGGGGATAGCCATCGGCCACTTTGTTGCGCACAATACAATTGCACGCTTGGTGAAGTACGTACTTTCCATCAAATGAGGCCCCTTTATGAACGCTATCATCGACTTCCCAGTAGTCTCCTCCCTCAATTCATACCAACAATTGGAGCTGGAATTCGATCCAGAATTGCATACAGTCTTTTCCTGGATGAAGGGGTCGCCACGTCCTTGCTTCACCTCCAAACTTCTTGAAGAAGTCCAACACTTCGAAAAATTATTGGAGGCGAATCAAGGACACCTCAGCCATTGCGGCCGCCCTGAGCGGGTGGATTACGTGGTGGCGGGGAGTCGTACGCTTGGTGTGTTCAACCTGGGCGGCGATCTTGGCATGTTCATCGAAGCAATCATGCGGAAGGAAAGGCCACTGCTTGAGTACTACGGGAGGCTTTGCATTGAGAATATTCATCGTAGGTTGACTGGGATTGGCGCGAACATTCCCACGATTGCGCTGGTGCAGGGGAAATGCCTCGGAGGTGGTTTCGAGTGCGCCTTGACCTCTGACATTATCGTTGCCGAGCGAAGCTCAACATTCTCATTTCCCGAAGTCCTGTTTAATTTGATTCCGGGAATGGGCGGACTTTCACTCTTGAAGCGCCGAGTAGGGATGAAGAAGGCGGAAGACATTGTAATGAGCGGTCAGGTGTTCACCGCAAAGGAAATGCACGAACTTGGTGTCGTCGAAGTCCTTACCGAAGATGGACTCGGAATTGATACCGTGCGGAAACTAATCGCGCAGCGGCAGCGTAAATCTATCGCGTACCGTGCCCTTTACCGCGCAAAGCAATCCTGCGACCCCGTCTCTCTGACCGAGTTACTCGAAGTGGTAAATGCTTGGGTAGATGCCGCTCTCCAACTCGAGACGCGGGACCTGCGAATGATGGCGCGACTACTTCGTGGCCAAGAGAAGATGCTAAGGACGGCGTCCGACGATGTTGATGTCCAGCAACTATATGGTGCGCCAGAGCTGGCGGCGTTGGGAAGCGCGTGACTGATTGGCTAAACGCGATGAAGCAGCGCTCAGCAAGCGGACTCCTAGCGGGTTGCCCGTTGAGGTCCCGGAGTTAGAATCGTGAGTTGAGCAGAAGTGGCATTGAAGCACCGCCGCATTTCGAAAATTAGCGGCGGTACTTTTTCGCGTTCGCCCTTGTTGGCGGCATCGTCCAACTCGAGGCAGCGAGCCGCCAATTGCTGCGCGCCAATGCCTACTGCGGCACCACGAATCGCATGTGTGATGTCCGGAATTTCTACGACCATTCCGTTGACGGCCATTGAATCGAGGCGACCAAGCAACGTCTCAACATCGACGCAAAATCCCTGCACAAGTTTTCCAAGGAATGCCGGGTCGCTAGCAATTTGCATCACTTCTCGTAGGCGCGCTTGGTCAACGAGCGGAATCCCACCAAGCGATACAGTTGCCAAAGCCCGGGTTCTTGTTCTCGCTACGCGCGGGGACCGACGTGCTAGTTGATCGACGATGCTTATTAGATTCGCAGCATCGAAAGGCTTGCCCACGAATTCGTCTGCACCGGCCCTTTGTACGCGCTCGCGTGTTTCGGGGGTTACGGATGCGGATAGAATCATGATGGGCATGCGTATGCCAGTCGGTTCGATTGCTCGAATCGCCTGCGTAACCTCAACCCCGCTCCGTTCCGGCATATTGAAGTCGAGAATCGCGATGTCTGGCTGTTGAACCTCATAGAGGTCAAGCGCCTCTTCTCCATCGTTCGCGAGCAATACAGTATGCCCGGCGCTTTCCAAAAGTTGTTTGAGAATTGCCTGGTTCGTCGGATTGTCTTCCGCAACCAAGATACGAAGTCGCTGCCGCTGTTGCCGAAGTATCAGCCCGAGGTCAATAATCTCCGCAGATCCATCGCTGCCCGTTGAATTGGCGGCGTAGATCGCGTTCTGCAGGACTCGAGGAGAGGCATCAGCGTCCAGACATGTAACGCCGTCAATCTTGCGTAGACGCTGTCGATCTGCGTCAGCTAGTCTTTCCTTCGCAACATAGATCATTGCGCAGTGATCTTCACTCGGGCCGGAGGAAATCTCTTGAAAGATGCGCAATGCGACATCGACGCTTCCAGAAATCAGCACTGCGGGCAACGAACTTCCCTCACTGCGAATTGACTTCAAACGCGCCATCGCAATGGATTCGCTACGAATTGTCTCGATTTCTCCACATGCGGCGATGATCAGTGGTCGGAGTTGGGCCTCGGTCGCATTGTCAGCGACCAATAGCGCATTCGTCATCTTGGGGACTTCTTGTTCCGAAGTTGAACCGGCTTGATCCGCACGCAGAAGAGGGAGCTCGAACCAGAATGTGCTGCCAATGCCGGGTTTGCTGAATGCACCTATGTTGCCGCCCATGAGTTCGACCAACTGCTTAGCGATCGACGTCCCGAGCCCGGTACCGCCGTAGCGCCGCGTTATTGAGTCGTCCGCTTGGACAAACTGTTCGAAGATCTTCGCGAGGTTCTCTTGAGCAATTCCGATGCCCGTATCCTTCACCTCAAAACGCACGCGAAACCCCTCCGACGTGCTCGCGATAAGTCTGGTCTGCACTTCAACGTCACCATGCTCTGTGAACTTGATGGCGTTCGACACGAGGTTCACAAGCACTTGGCGTAGGTGGTGTGTGTCGCCTTTCACGTGATAGTCGATCGCCGGGTCGACCGAAGAACGAAGGACAAGACCCTTGGATACGGCATGGGGCCGCATCATCTTCGTCACGTTGCTGACCAGCGCGTACAGGTCGAACTCAGCGATTTCGATGCTAAGTCTTCCCGATTCAATCTTTGAGATGTCCAGGACGTCGTCAACAAGCGAACGCAGTAGGGAAACGGAATGTCGCTGCAACCGCATGAGTTCGCTTTGTTCGGCATTGAGAGCGGTTGTTTGCAATAGATCGGTTACCCCAACAATGCCGTTAAGGGGAGTTCGCATTTCGTGACTCATGTTGGCCAGAAATACGCTCTTTGCCTTGTTCGCGACCTCGGCCTTTGAGCGAGCTTCCTCGATTCGCTTAAGCAGCGTGGAAACGTACAACGGCAGGACGATCATTGAAACCATAAGTCCCCAGCCGATATATGGCTGTGTACTCCACCATGGTGCGAATAGCACCACGGGTATAAATCCGGCCAAGCAAACCGCCTGGCAGAGAAAGAGGTATTTGCGACCGTAGCGAAAGCCGTTTCCGAACGTAATGAACAGGAAGACGCCTATCAGACCAACACCCGAGTCTTGGGCTAGAAATAGCGCAAACGTCGTGCCGCCAACATCAGCAAGCATGCCGACAATTCGTCTAGGAACATTGGTTTCCGGCCATATGCAAATGGCCGCAAATATCGCAAAGGCGAGCACGAAGAATCCAAACAGGCCGCCAAGCAGGATGCGATCGTGTTCCGATGCTTCGCCCGGAAGGCCGCTGATTCGCCCCCACATGTACGCGGTAATCAGCCCGACGAGCACAATCCTCAGGATTGCCTGTTCATGCTCGCTATCAGATCGAGACTTGAGCCGATCTCTAAATCGTGTAATCAGAGACACAATCCCTCACGCGAGTGCAACGGTTGGGTCGTCGCCGCTATCAGTAAAAGCAACAATTATGCCATCCTATTCTGGTATTCCACTTGCCACTCTTGTGAAACACGTCCAGTGATTCGAGGCGGCGACACGCGAAGGGCGAAATATCAAAAAACTCTTTTAAATCATTACTCTCCCACTATCTGGAGTTCCAGCAAGGTATCAGAACCGATCGGAGCTGGGGTGATGTTCTAGCTCTCTGGCAGGCCCCTAGACCGCCAGTCATGCGATAGAAATG
This sequence comes from Betaproteobacteria bacterium, assembly GCA_039930785.1. Taxonomy (GTDB): domain Bacteria; phylum Pseudomonadota; class Gammaproteobacteria; order Burkholderiales; family JACQAP01; genus JACQAP01. The sequence continues at coordinate 5,073 of JBDTTE010000075.1, forward strand.
TGCCGATGATTTGCGGCTTCTTATGCAGCGGGATTTAGTAGTCGACGCGCTGCCGTACCGCTGATTCCAAAGGAATACCGCATGCAAAGGCGGATCCTGCCTAGTCGCAAATGGACCCAACGCACCACATTCAGGACACATCACCCGAACGGTCTCAACATTCTCCTCGCCGGTTACGATAATTCGCGTCTTGCGGCCAGCGCAAAACGGACACGGCCGACGGTCAGGTTCCTCTTTCTGAACTTCGACATCTTCACCGTGCGCGTGTCGAGTATTCAATCAGTCACCTTTTGCAGAAGCGGCGTTGTATTCATGACACGAATCACCGCGGTCAGATCCGAGGAGAGCACAACGGTCTGATTGACCGAGACGGATCCACTTAGTTTCGCAACGCCGCGCATCGAACGATTCATTGTGCACTCAAGCACCACCCGATCCCCAGGCACGACATCCCGCCCGAACTTGCAATTCTCGATCCCCGCAAAAAAGATGATCGATTTCCCGATCCGGCTCATCATTCCCGAGTAGTGACATAACACCCCCGCCGCCTGCGCCAGCGCCTCCAGCACCAGCATCTGCGGCATCACCCGCTTTCCGGCCGGGACACCTGCGAAGAACCAGTCGTTCGCGCTCACGTTCTTGATAACGCGCACCCACTTGTTCGGTTCGCACGCTTCCATCCGATCGACCAGCAGGAACGGGTAGCGATGTGGAATGTGCTTCAGGATTTCGTTGATGTCCGAGGCGGGGAGAAAGCTTGACGTGGTCACTATGATCTCGCTCGTTCGAAATTGCCCGCCTACGGGGACGCTCCGGGCGTTGAAAGCAGTTGTGAAGAAAGGGCTTCGATTGCCGCCTTGATGTGTAGGTGCGGGAAACCATCCGCGCATCCTATGTCGGCACCCGTTCCTGCCGCAATACGGCTTCACCCTCCCAGATTGGGAAGAACCCGGACCAAACCGGCAGGGATGAAGTGAGACGCTATAATCCTCTCTTTTCGTTCGGCCGGGCATTCCCATGAAAATCCTTGTTCCGATCAAGCGCGTCGTCGATTTCAACGTCAAGGTCCGCGTGAAGCCAGACGGGTCGGGGGTGGATACGACGAACGTGAAGATGTCGATGAACCCGTTCGACGAGATTGCCATCGAAGAGGCGGTGCGCCTGAAGGAGAAGGGTGTCGCGACGGAAGTGGTGGCGGTTTCCTGTGGCCTCGCGGCGTGCCAGGAGACGCTGCGGACGGCGCTTGCCCTGGGCGCCGATCGTGCGATCCTGGTCGAGACGGGGGTGGAACTGCAGCCGTTGGCAGTGGCCAAGCTGCTGCGGGCGCTGGTGGCCGAGGAAAAGCCGGATCTCGTGATCCTCGGCAAGCAGGCCATCGACGATGACTCGAACCAAACGGGCCAGATGCTGGCGGCCCTTCTGGACTGGCCGCAGGCAGCCTTTGCGTCCAAGGTCGATATTGCGGGCGGCGTGGCGACCGTGAAGCGCGAAGTGGACGGTGGCCTCGAAACCATCGAGATGAAGCTGCCGGGTATCGTGACGACCGACTTGCGGCTGAACGAGCCGCGCTACGCGACGTTGCCCAACATCATGAAGGCGAAGAAGAAGCCGCTCACGACTACAACGCCGGCCGCGCTGAATGTCGATGTGACGCCGCGGCTCGCGACGCTCAAGGTGGTGGAACCGGCGAAGCGCAAGGGCGGCGGCAAGGTCGCCGATGTGAAGGAACTCGTTGCCAAGCTGCGCAACGAAGCCAAGGTAATCAGCTGAAAGCGCCGCGCAATGACCATTCTCGTACTCGCTGAACACGACAACGCAACGCTCAAATCGGCGACGCTGCATGCCATTGGCGCCGCGGTCAAATTGGGCGGTGCCATCGACGTGCTGGTTGCCGGGCACAATGCGCAAGGCGTGGCGGAGGCCGCGGCAAAAATCGCCGGCGTGACCAAGGTGCTGGTTGCGGATGCGCCGTATCTGTCGTCGCCGACGGCGGAGAATATCGCGGCGACGGCACTCTCGCTGCTCCCCGGCGCTTACACCCACGTCATTGCGAGTGCGACAGGATTCGGCAAGAATGTCATGCCGCGCATCGCGGCCAAGCTCGATGTGGCCCAGGTGTCGGAAGTCATCGGAATCGAATCGGCCGATACCTTCGTGCGGCCGATCTATGCGGGCAATGCATTCGCCACGGTGCAGTCGAAGGATCCGGTCAAGGTCCTGACCGTGCGCACGACTGCTTTCGACGCGGCGGGCGGCGGTGGCAATGGCACGGTGGAGGCCATCACCGCGGCGCCCGATGGCGGACTTGCGCGGGTGACCGGCCAGGAACTGACGAAGTCGGAGCGGCCGGAGCTGACCAGCGCCCGGATCGTGATCTCCGGCGGCCGTGGCCTGGGCAGCGGCGACAACTTCAAGATGCTCGAAGCACTGGCAGACAAGCTGAACGCGGCAATCGGCGCGTCCCGCGCCGCCGTCGACGCAGGATACGGTCCCAATGATTATCAGGTGGGACAGACGGGCAAGATCGTCGCGCCCGATCTCTATATCGCGATCGGCATATCCGGAGCGATCCAGCACCTGGCCGGGATGAAGGACAGCAAGGTCATCGTGGCCATCAACAAGGATCCGGAGGCGCCGATCTTCCAGATTGCCGACTACGGACTGGTCGGCGACCTGTTCGAACTGATTCCGCAGCTGACAGCCGAGTTGGGATAGAGCAGCGCGCCGGCGGCGCCGGCGATCATTAGAGCAATTCTTCTAGCGCAGCGACCGTACGCTATCGGGTCTCGTCCACACCTTTCAGGCTGACCGCGCATGAGCACCTACCACGCACCCATGGCCGACATGCTGTTCGTGATGAACGAACTGGCCGGACTCGAACAAGTGTCGAAGCTGCCCGGCTTCGAGGACGCGACGCCCGACACGGTCTCGGCCATTCTCGAGGAGGCGTCGAAGTTCGCGACGAATGTGCTCGACCCGCTCAATTGGCCCGGCGATCGCGAGGGCGCGCAATGGCTCGAAGGCGGCCACGTCAAGACCCCAGCGGGTTTCAAGGACGCGTACGAGCAGTATTGCGCGAACGGCTGGAACGGCCTGACCAAGAACCCGGAATACGGCGGGCAGGGATTGCCGCAACTCGTCTCGACCGCGGTCGAGGAGATGTGGCATGCGGCGAATCTCGCGTTCGACTTGTGCCCGCTGCTGACGCAGGGCGCGATCGAGGCGATCGAGCTCCGCGGCACTGACGACCTCAAGGAAAAATTCCTGCCGAAGATGGTGGCCGGCACATGGACCGGCACCATGAACCTGACGGAACCGCAGGCGGGATCGGATCTCGCGGCGGTGCGCACCCGCGCGGTGCCGCAAGGCGACGGCAGCTACAAGCTCTTCGGCCAGAAGATCTTCATCACGTTCGGCGAGCACGACTACACGGAGAACATCATTCACCTGGTCCTGGCGCGCACGCCGACCGCGCCGGAAGGGGTCAAGGGGATTTCGCTGTTCGTCGTGCCGAAGGTTCTGGTCAATGCCGATGGCACGCTGGGCGCGCGCAACGATGTGCACTGCGTGTCGATCGAGCACAAGCTCGGCATCCACGCGAGCCCGACGGCGGTGCTCGCGTATGGCGACAAGGGCGGCGCCGTCGGCTACCTGGTCGGCGAGGAGAATCGCGGCCTCGAGTACATGTTCATCATGATGAATCTGGCGCGGTTTTCGGTCGGGATGGAAGGTGTTGGCATTTCCGACCGTGCCTACCAGCGCGCTGTCACATACGCGCGCGACCGGGTGCAGGGCAAGGCAGTCGGAATGGAAAAAGGCGCCAGGATCGCCACCATCATCGAGCACCCGGACATCCGGCGCATGCTGATGACGATGCGTGCGTACACCGAGGCCGCGCGCGCGGTGGCCTACGTCACGGCAGCCGCGCTGGACAACGCGGCCAACAATCCGGACCCGGCAGCACGCGCCAGGCACCAGGCGTTCGCCGAATTCATGATCCCCATCGTCAAGGGCTGGTCGACGGAGATGGCGCAGGAAGTGACATCGCTCGGCGTGCAGGTGCACGGCGGCATGGGCTTCATCGAGGAAACCGGCGCCGCGCAACACTTCCGCGACGCGCGGATCATCACGATCAACGAGGGAACCACCGGCATCCAGGCCAACGATCTGATCGGGCGCAAGACGGCGCGCGATGCGGGCGGCGTGGCCAAGGCCGTAGCCGGCGAAATCGACAAGATCGCGGCGAAGCTCGCAGCGCGAACTGAACCTGCGCTGCAAGCCATCGGCGTGCAATTGGCAGCGGCGACCGCCGATCTCCAGTCCACGATCGAGTGGATGGTGACCGCGTATGGGCAACAGCCGCGCGCAGCGCACGCTGGCGCAGTGTCCTACCTCAAGCTGTGGGGGCTCGCGGCGGGCGGCTGGCAAATGGGGCGCGCTGCGCTGATCGCGGCAGACCATCTCGTCGCCGGCACCGGCGATCCGCAGTTCCTGCACGCCAAGATCGCAACGGCGCGCTACTTCGCCGATTGCCTGTTGCCCCAGGCATCGGGCCTCGCACACACAATCGTCTACGGCGGCGAGAGCGCGCTGGCGCTCGCCGCGGAGGCGTTCTGACGCCGCGTATTGGTGGCAGAACGTTAGCGGCTTGCGCGACGCTGGTCGCCTTGACGGCAGTGGCGCAGCCCCATGTTGTCGGACTCGGCGCGGTCATGGGCGACGCGCCGGGCTACACGAATCGGTCGCTCACGGTCGTGCCGAATGCGCAGGCAATGCGCACGCGCATCTGGTCGCCACGGCTGGGCGATGGCTGGGTCCCGCAGGGCGTGGCGGTCGGCGGCGGCTTCCTGTGGGTTTCTGCATACCAGAGCACGGATTCGAAACAGAGCCGGGGACCTTGTCGCGTATTCCAGGTCGATCCGGCGGATGGCGGTGTCGCAGGCCAGTTCACGCTGCCCGCCGCATGCGGTCACGCCGGCGGCATCGCGCACACTGGCGATCGTTACCTGTATGTCGCCGACACGCGAGTGCTGTTCCGCATTGATACCCAGGCGGCCCTTGCCGCGGGCCAGTGCGAACCGCTCGGGTGCTCGACCATTTCGCTCGCGGGCGGGCTGCGCGGCTCGTCGCTCGCGTTCCGGCAGGGTGTGCTGTGGCTCGCGGCGTATGTGCAAGCAGGCAATGGCACGGGCCGCATGTGGCAGGTGTCCGAGCAGAAAATCCTGGGCTTGATCGCCCGCGGAGGAGGTGCGCTGGACGAGAGCGCCGCCGACCGCGTGGTGCGCATCGCCGATCAAACGCAGGGTGCGGCGGCGGATGCCGACGGCACGCTGTGGCTCACCCAGAGCAGCGGGCAATTCGGCCGCCTCCAGCAGATCGATGCCGTGAGCGGACAGGTAATGAAGTCCTACACGATGCCGGCAGGTATCGAGGACATCGAATTCGGTCCCGACGGACGACTATGGGCGGTCTCCGAAGCTGGATCCCGACGGTGGAACACGTGGCCCACATTTTTCCCCCTAGTCTTCTCCCTGGACGCGAAGGCGCTGCAATAGGCGCGCCGGGCATCGTCGCGCGTCTCGTTACGCGCGCGCGTCGCCTTGGCGCGTCGCGGTCGCTGGCACTCGTTGGCTTATCGTTATTCGCCCTCGCTGCTCATGCGCAGCCCGCCTTCGAAGTTCCCCCGATCGGTCTCGGCAACTACGCTGTCGCCTGCAGCAACATCGAGCAGGACTTCTCGCGCGTACCGGTCGGTTCCGACGTGCAGGATTACTGGGAGGGTTTTCCGGCCGGCAACACGGGACGCTACGTTACCGATCTTCTCATCGATCCGGCGCACGCCTTCGTCGTCCAGGTGCCGATTCCGGATGACTCGAACCTGTTCGGCTCCTATGCAAAGGCGACGATCCCGTACGCCAACCTGATCTGCTATCCCACCGATGCGGGCAATGCTCGGCCCGGATACGTCTTACCGACGGGGAACGTGGTCCCGCACATGCAGCGCGGCGCCGAGCCGCCGATTTTTCCGGCCGCGAGCGGTCGCTTCCCCGTCCTGCTGTTCTCGAGCGGACTCTCGGGCAGCCCGATTTCCGGCGACTATGTCGAGTCGCTGAAATACCTGGCGAGCTTCGGCTACGTCGTCGTGGCGCCGTTCCATGGCGACCCGCGTTTCGCCGATATCGACCTCAGCGGTTTCGAGGACGGGTTTTACGCGCTATTGCATTTCAAGGAGTTCATCGCCATGCAGGCGGTGCGTCCGCTGTCGCTGTCGGTCGCGCTCGACGCCGTGCTCGCGCATCCGGACTTTCGCGACCACGTCGATGCGGCAAACGTCGGCGCTTTCGGCGCAAGCCTGGGCGGCGAGTCGATCCTGCTGATGGCCGGCGCCGCATTGACCACGTCCATCGGCCAGTCGTCGAGTCGCGTCATGCTGGATTCGCGCCTCAAGGCGGCCGTCGGCTACGTTCCCTACTTCGGGATCGACGTCTATCCGGCGTTCGGTCGTGACCTGAAGGGTCTCGATGGGGTGACGTTGCCCTATCTCGCCATCAGCGGCACCGCGGACACGACGGCGCCCATCAGCGTCACCGAGCGCGGGATGAAGCGGCTGACCAACACGCGGCAGCTCGTCGCGCTGACCGATCTCGTGCACGGCTTCGACAGCCGTTACAGCGGCGATATCTTTACCTGGACGTTGTCGTTTCTCGCCGGGCAGCTGACGGCGGATCCGGTGGCCCGCGCCAAGAGCGCGCGCATGACGTCGGTGCAAGGCGGCATGGAAGATATCGAACGCATCGACTACATCGCACCCAGTCCCGTGCAAAGTCCGGGCGGGGTACCGGCAGAGGCGAACGCCGTCGAGTACTACAACGCGAGCCTCAACCACTTCTTCATCACGGCCGAACCCGCCGAATCGACGATGCTCGATGCGGGCATCATCGTTCCGGGCTGGCAACGCACGCACTACGAGTTCAAGGTGCGTCCGCTCGGTGCCGCAACGGGCTTGCCGGCCTGCCGCTTTTTCGGCACGCCGCCGCTCGGGCCGAATTCGCATTTCTTCACGATCGACGCCGCGGAGTGCGCCAAGGTGAAGGCGAATCCGCTCTGGACCTTCGAAGGGCTGGCGTTCATGGCCGATTCACCCGTGGTCGGCGAGTGCGCGCCCGATCGCGTACCGGTGATCCGCCTGTACAACAACGGGATGGGCGGACAGGCGAACCATCGCTACACGACGAGCCGCTACGAGATGCGCGCCTGGGTCGGCATGGGCTGGTCCATCGAGGGCCCGGTGTTCTGCGCTATTCCCTGATTTCGGCAGCGGGCAAAGCCTCATTCCACCGCAGCGCGCTCGATCCACATGATCTCGCATGCGCCGTCGCCGGAGTCGTCGCGGCGCAGCGAAGTATTCCAACGAAATCCGCCGGGCCCGCGCACATCCACGAGGTAGCCGGACAAGTGCACGACCTGCCCCGGGCGGAGCCGGCGCAGCTGGCGCTCGATGCGCGGGTCAGCCGGAATGGCATGGACTTGCGCTGCGTGCAGGGTCGTTTCTTGCGCGGATAACGGGAACGACTTCCAGTCATTCGGCTTCCAATAAAGAAAACGGCCCATCTGCGAGAACTCGAGTTGCTCGACGACCCGGGTGTCTGACATCGGGCCCCATCCCAGCCCCAGGTCCACCGGCGCGAGATTGGCGCCACCGTCGATCCGGTAGATCTCCTTGCGCAGCACGCGCGCGGTGATGTCGTAGCGTGCCCTGGCGATGAACGCATGGTCCTTCGCCGCAAACGTCGGTGGCGGATCGAGATGGGTCTGCAGCGGCGCGTCGGGTGCGACGATTCCCGGCGGAACGTGAACGTGCCGCTCGCTCGACCACCAGTTCCAGGCGCCAAAGAGACTCGCGACGAATAACACGGCGGCGATCCACGGCATGGAGCGGCGGCTTCAGGCTGCGGCAACCGGCGGTATCGCCACGACACCGTGATTCGCGAGTGTCACGCCGACGGGCGCGCCCACGGCGTGCGGCTGATGGACGGCGGTCGAAATGGCAAACAGGGCGCCGATGGGCGTTTCGAGCGTGTACTCCATCAGTCCGCCGAGATACGCGGCCTTGCGCACCGTGGCCTGCAGGGTTCCCGTCCCGGGTGGAAGCAACAAGATCGCTTCGGGACGGATCGCGAGCTCGATCTCGCCGTCGGGCAGTCCGCGATGCAGCACTTCGAGCGTTGCATCGCCGACCTGTACGTCGCCGCGCAAGGCGTCGCGCCGCTTGAGGATTCCGCGCAGGCGATTGGCGTCGCCCATGAAGCCGGCGACGAAAGGATCGCGCGGCTGCTCGTACAGCTCACGCGGCGCGCCTTCCTGCGCGATCGCGGCCTTGTTCATGACGATGATGCGGTCGGACACGGCCATCGCTTCCGCCTGGTCGTGCGTCACGTAGACCACGGTCAGTGCCAGGCGTTGCTGCAATTCGCGGATCTCTTCGCGCATCTGCCGGCGCAACCGGGCGTCCAGGTTGGACAGCGGCTCGTCGAACAGCAGCACGGCGGGCTCGAGCACCAGTGCGCGCGCGACGGCGACGCGCTGCTGCTGGCCGCCGGAGAGCTCCGACGGCAATCGCGCATCGTAGCCGCTCAATCCAACGGTCGCCAGCGCAGCGCGTCCGCGCTCGTCGGCCTGCGCTCTGGCCAAACCTGCAACGTCGAGGCCGTAGCGCACGTTTTCCAGCACGCTCATGTGCGGGAACAGCGCGTAACTCTGGAACACCATCGAGACGTCGCGCTC
>JBDTTE010000076.1:0-13627 GCA_039930785.1 Betaproteobacteria bacterium
ACGTCGATCTCGCTGAAGTTGATCTGGGGCATCTGGCGCTTGGCGAGTTCCTGCAATACCGGCTCGCGTGTGGCGATCTGGTCGGCCGGCATGACTTCGATCAGTGCGGTCTGGTCGTGCGCATTCTCTACGATGCCCACACCGAACAGGACATTGCGTTTGGCGAGATTGACGTCGCGAACCTTCGGCAACAAAGTCGCAAACGTGTCCATCCCGTGGCGGTGATACGTCGCGGCGCCGTTGATCTTGCCAATGCCGATCGACAGCATCTTGGTGACGCCGCTTTCCGTGGCGCCACGGAAGGACGTGTGTGGCTTGATGCGATTGATGACGACCACACCGTCGGCTTCCGACGCAAAGCGGTCCATGTGCACTGGTGTGCCGTCGTCCAGCTCGCCGACGACGACGGTGTCCATGGTGGCCTTGACCGGCACGCCCATGGTGGCCTCCGAAATGCCGTACCCCTCGAGCACTTTCTTCTGGCCTTCTGCGGTTGCCGCGCCGTGGCTGCCCATCGACGGGAAGATGAAGGGCTTCGCGCCGAGCGCCTGCAATTCGCGGATAACGCAGCGCGCGATGGTCGCGATGTTGGCGACGCCGCGACTGCCGCAGCCCACGGCCACGACCTGGCCGCTTTTTACGCGCGCGCGCACGTCGGGCCGCTGGAATTCCTTCGCGATGGTCGCCGGGATGTCGCCCAGGTGGGCGTTGTCGAATTTCTGGCGCACGTTGACCATGCGCGGCAGGGCGACGTCGAGACCTCCCGCGATGTTGACTTCGATCTTGTCTTCGATCATGGCTTGCTCCTCATGCCGGCTGATAGAAGGGCACGACGTACGGCCCCTCGGGGATGACGGCCAGCGCGCTGTCCCCGCTTTGTTCGATGCATTCCTGCACGGTTTGTTCGACGGAAGAAATCAGATTGACGCCAGTCAGTTCCCGATCGGCAGCGGGCAAGCCGCCGGTGTAAAGGTGCACGGTGCCGGCTTTCATGGGCTTCAGCTGCATCTGCGTCTGCCATTCGTCGACATCGGCGAACTGCTTGCGGCTGATGTCGGCGAAAAATCCTTCCGCGCCGAGCGCGATCAGCCGGCGCTGCGCATCGGCGTACTCCGTCGAGCCCAGGCCTTCCGAGCATTCCGACACGATGATGAGGTTGCCGCCGGGCTCGAGGATATCGACTGGGCCGACCATGCCCTTCACCGTCTGGTAGTAGGTTTTGTCGAGCGGATAGCCGGCAGCGCTGGTCACGACAGTCTTGAAGCGCCGACCGACAGGCACGCGTGCATAACGTTGCGTGAAATCGACCGCTTCAAGATGGCTGGCGAGGATTTCCCCGTAGTTAACGAATGAGAGCTGGCGGTGCTCGTCGATGACGGTATTCACGGCCAGCACGTGACCGAGCATGCGCACGATTTCAAGCTGCTCTTCGTGCAGAGGATTGCCCTCGAGGATGCAGTTGTCCGCCTTCGGGTGCGACATGAAGCGTGCGCTGTGAAAAGTGGTGATCGTGTCGCGATGTGCGATGCCCGGCGAGATGACCTTGCGTCCGCCCGAATAGCCGGCCATGAAGTGCGGCTCGACCAGGCCGGTGGCGATTTTCAGGTCGGCATCGACGAAGCGGCGGTCCAGCTTGACCGGCGTTCCGCGCGTCGGCGTACGGCCGAGATCGACATGTGCCGCGTCGTCGCGCGCGAAATGATTTTCCACGCGCACGGTTTTCATAACCCAGGGATCGCCGACCAATTCTTCGAGCTCCGCGCCTTCGTTCGGGCGATGCAGCCCGGTGGCGACCAGCACGACAATGTTTTCCGGCTGCATGCCGGCGTCGAGCAGCTGGCGAATGATTTCCGGCAGCAGCAACCCGTTGGGCACGGGGCGGGTGATGTCGCAAATCAGGATGCAGGCGGTCTTCAGGCCGCGGGCTTCCTCGGCGAGCGTTTTCGCCGCGACCGGGCGGGCCAAGGCATTGCGGACCGCTGCGCGTGCATCGGCGGCAACCGGCATGGACGGCTTGCGGATAACCGTCACATTCCAGTCGTCGGAGAGGTCAAGCGGGTAGCGGTCGCGGCCGTAATTCAGATCGAGGCGCATTGAAAATCCGGAGGAAAGCCTTGGAAACTATAGCACCGGCGGCCCCTGGCTGTCCGTCTGCTCCTCCGCTCCCAAACGGCAAGGAAGGCACTTTATGAATTTGTCGGAACCGGTAATGGCTGCCCTCATCGGGGCGACCGCTACATTTATCACCGCAATGTTCCAGCTGGTACTCAATGCTCGCCGGCAAGCGGCCGAACGGGCTGCCGGTAAGCCGGCGACGCGCAAAACCGGAACCTGGCTGGCGATTTTCGCGTTGATGCTGGCTGCCGCGGTGGGCGGCTACGCCTACGCGGAGTACGAAGTGTTCCAGAATCGCGAAGACGACAAGGCGTTGCGGCAAGAAATGCAGGCCAGCCTGCGCGGCCTTGGCGACGTGGCGGCGCGGCTGGAACGGGCCGGCGCGCAACGCGGCGACCTGGCGGATGGCGAGGCAAAAGCTGCGGCCGAACGTCGGTTCGGCCTGGATGGGGTGTCCGCAATCGTGGAACTGCCGCCGTGCACGGTGCCGTCTTCGGGGCAGGATGCCGGCGCGTGTACTGAAAGCAATCCGGTTCGCGTCGCGGTGTGCGCGCCGGTTCCTGCGGCCGCGACCGTCACGCAGGTGCGCGTTTTTACGCGGGCTGACGATTCGCCCCAGGCTTGGGCAGACGCAACCAACGCTTCAGTGCAGGAGGCGGGCAACGGCAAGGTGGTGGACGCGTTCTACGAACGGGTACAGGCCGATGCCAAGGAAATCTGCCAGCGCTTCATTCACTGGAACAGCCAGAAGGGACGCGCAGTTCGTATCGTTGTCCGGTATTCGCTTTAGGGAAGCTCTGAAAAACCCTTTTCACCACAGAGGCGCAGAGAGCGCAGAGGAAAGCGGAGAAAAGAGGCGAGCACGCTCCAATGATTTCAATTCTGCGCGATAGTGGTAATGACGAGCTAATCCGCACAAATATGGCGGAAATTGTTCTGCTCTGTTTTCTCTGCGCCCTCTGCGTCTCTGCGGTGAAATGGTTCTAGCAGATGGCAAGTCAGAACTTCCCTAGCCTGCAACCAGTGTCAGTAGCAGGCCGGCGATGCCGCAAGCAACGATGACCGGCACGACGCCGATGCGATAGCGAATCAAACAGACCAAGGCGACGAGTCCGATTGCGGCCAGCGGCCATTCGAAGTGCCCCCCGAGGCCGTCCGGCCACAGCACGTTCAGCGCGAAATAGACGGCCAGGTTCAGTATCACGCCGACGATGGCCGCGGTGATCGCCGCAAGCGGCGCGGTAATGTGCGGTTGCCGGCGCGTGGTTTCCACCAGCGGCCCCCCCAGCAAAATGAACAGGAATGACGGCAGGAACGTGAAGAACGTCACGATCCCCGCTGCAGTTGCGCCCGCGGCTGCCAGATGGTCCGGACCCAACACAGCCTGGCTCCAGCCGCCCACGAAGGCGACAAAAGCGACGACCATGATCAAGGGTCCCGGCGTGGTTTCACCGAGCGCGAGGCCGTCGATCATCTGCGCCGCGCTCAACCAGTGATGTTGTTCGACGGCGCCCTGCACGACATACGGCAGGACCGCGTAAGCGCCGCCGAAAGTCAGCAACGCGGCCTTGGTAAAGAACCAGGCCATCGTGGTGAACACACCGTCCACCCCGAACATCAGCGCGAGTGCGCCGATGGCGAGTGCCCACAGGAGCAATCCGGTTGCCAGTGTCCACAGCAAGCGCGTGCGGTCGAAACGCGCATGTGGAGGCGTCGGCGTGTCGTCGTCGATGACGCAAGGTTCGCGATGAGCGTCGTCAGCGACATGATTCGCAATGGCGAACCAGCCCGGCACAAAGCGGCCACCCAGAACGCCGATCAGGGCGGCCGCACCGACAATGATGGGAAACGCGACGTGCAGGATGGCTATCGCGATGAAGGCTGCCATTGCCAGTGCCCACATTGCCGGATTGCGCAGAATCTTCGAGCCGATGCGCCAGGCGGCGAACGCGACTACCGCGGTGACCGCCGGTTTGATTCCGTAAAGCACGCCCGCCACCACCGGCGCATTGCCGAAAGCCAGGTAGATCCACGAGAGTGCGATGAGCAGGCCAAGCGAGGGCAGCACGAACAGCGCGCCGGCAACGATGCCACCCCAGGTGCGATGCATGAGCCAGCCCATATATGTGGCGAGTTGCTGGGCCTCCGGGCCCGGCAACAGCATGCAGTAGTTCAATGCATGCAAAAATCGGCGTTCCGAAATCCAGCGCCGCTTCTCCACCAGCTCGTGATGCATCACCGCAATCTGTCCCGCCGGCCCGCCGAAGCTGATGAAGCCGAGCTTCAGCCAGAACAGCAATGCGTCCCGGAAAGCGATCGGGTCGCGGTGCTCGGACGGTTCAGGTGCTTGGTCGGCGGTCATTCAGTCAGATTGACACAGGATTTCGCGCGATGTCATCTTTCGCATTCATTGCAGTGCCCACAACGACAATAAACACAATAAACAGAAGGAGCCTTAGATGAGTCGCATCAGCCGCGTGCAGGTACAGGAGTTCGCGTTCGAGTTGCCCGATCTGGGATTCGATGGCGGAGGATTCAACATCGTGTACCAGCCGGGAAATAAGATGACGTTGTCGAAGTATGCGATAGCGATCGAAGCGGACGACGGCGCGCGGGGGGAATACGTCTCGCTCTGGGGTGGATCGAAAATGGCGCTGGCACAGACGCTGGCGCTCGGACCCCACCTGATCGGCCGCGATCCCCATCAACGCGAATTGATCTATGACGATTTCAAGCGCGCGCTGCGCCAGTACGACCACATGGGGTTCGGCTGCATCGACATTGCCCTGTGGGATCTTGCCGGCAAGCAACTCGGCGTGCCGATCTGGCAAATGCTCGGCGGCTGGCGCAAACGCCTGCCGACCTACGCCAGCTCCTACCACGGCGACCGCAACGGCGGGTTGTCGAGCGCACAGGCCTATGTCGATTTCGCCGAGCAATGTTACGAAATGGGTTATCGCGCCTTCAAGATGCACGGCTGGTGTGACGGCAACGCAAAGGAGGAGAGCGAAGCGGTGCTCGCGCTGGGCCGCAATTTCCGTGGAAGGATGGCGCTGATGCTCGATCCGGCGTGCGAACTGCGCACGTTCGCGGACGCGCTCGCGGTGGGTCGGGCGTGCGACGAGGCCGGCTTCTTCTGGTACGAGGATCCGATGCGCGACGGCGGCTGGTCACAGCATTTTCACAAGAAACTGCGCCACTTCATCAAAACGCCGCTGTTGCAGACCGAACACGTGCGCGGCCTCGAACCGAAGGCCGATTTCATCGTGGCGGAGGCGACGGATTTCGTGCGTGCGGATCCGGAATACGATCTCGGCATCACCGGAACCATGAAAATCGCGCATCTCGCGGAGGCCTTTGGGCTGGACGTGGAAATCCACGCGCCGGGACCCGCGCACCGCCATTGCATGGCGGCAATCCGCAATACCAACTTCTACGAACTCGCGCTCGTCGGTCCGAAGTGCCCGAATGCCATGCCGCCGATTTATACGAACGGTTACACGGACCAGCTCGAAGGGGTCGACGCCGATGGCTGCTTTCCCGTTCCGGACGGTCCAGGACTGGGCGTGTCTTACGATTGGGACTTCATCGGCGCCCATCGAACGGCGGTTCACGAGTTCAAATAATCGGGCGAGGGCGTCGGTTATTCCATATGTGCATAGAGCATATGCCCGTCCGACCGCATTTCCGCAATGCAGTCCTGCTCAAATGCCTGCATCTGCGCAACTGTCACGTGCAGACCCCTTTGTGAGCACGGAATATCGGAGGGGAGCGCGCCGGATAAGAATTGACGGCGCTGCGCCACAGCATCTATATTGCCAATCTATATGTTACTGACTGGTCAGTTAGTTTCTTACAAGCCGACAGGGCATTCCTTGGGGGAATGATTCGGCGAGACCAGTACCAAAGAAAAAGGCGGCAGGGCCGGCTCGCATCAACAGAATCGACCCGATGACCGACCGCGCGATGCCGCAGGAGAATGATTTGAACGCACCTTACGAACCCTCGCTGCTCTCTGCAGTTTCCGAAAATCCGGATTGCGCAAACCGTTCCTCCGAACCCGTCGCACTCGGCGGAATCAGACCCGAGAGTGTGCGCATCTCAAGCCGTTCCCTGGGATGGAAGCCGCTCAACATTGAAAGGCGTGAGATCGAGCCGGGTGCGGATTGCCTGCCCGGCGGGCTGACCGAGCATCTCATTTTCGTCAGTCTCGCAGAAGGTCATGTCATCCGCGAAAGCGGCGGGGCGATTACCGACAAGGATCTGGAGGCGGGGATTGTGTCGGTTCACCCGAGCGACACCCCGGTGCGCTGGGAGTGGGATACGCGCCTGTCCTTATCGGTGATGTCGCTCGATCCGGAGTATCTGGTCAAAGTTGCGAAGGATCAATTTGGCCTGGAGGCATCGCAGGTCCAGCTGAAAGCCGTCGAGGGCAAGCACGATCCGGTCATCAGCAGCATCGCTGGCGCGCTGACTCGCGAGGTCATGAATGGCGACGCTGGAAGCCGCCTGTATGCAGAGTCATTGGCGAACATGCTGGCCGTCCACCTCGTGCGAAATTACACGGAGCGACCGGCATTGCAGGAATCGGAAAAAGTCAGCGTTGCGCCGCGCTCTGTCATCAACGCGATGAAGTACATCCACGAGAATTATTCCGGTGAAGTCAGTCTTGCGGACATCGCTGGCGCGGCGCACTTAAGTTCCTATCACCTCACGCGCGTGTTCAAGAAAGCAACCGGCATCTCGCCGCATCAGTATCTCGTGCAGGTTCGAGTCAACAGCGCGCGTGCATTGCTTACCGCGGGCGCGGGCGATCGTTCCCTGGCTGAAATTGCCGCAGCAGTGGGCTTCGCCGATCAAAGCCATCTGACGCGCCACTTCAAACGCATGCTGGGCGTCACGCCCAAGCAATTGCGCGCGTAGCGTTGGTATCGCGGTCAATCAAGCCGTAACTGCTCGCCGCTTTTTCGTCTGACGCAACCGGCGTTCGGTTTTCGTCCAAAAACGCCGCAATGCGGTTCAATCTGTTTTGTCTTCTTCTGGATATTCTTCGGATCGTGAGTCGGCAAGCTGCGGAACGTCGCAGCGATCGACGCCGCTGTGACGAATTGAAATCGATTCATTGCAGTTTGAAATCGAACATTACCGAAGGAGATAAAACATGATTCGCAAACTCGCTGCCCTTTCCGCCCTCGCGTTGCTCGCGATGCCGGCCTTTGCCGAAACCGGTATCGGTACGATTCAGATCGACAACGTCTCGACCGTCTACGGGCGCGCGAGCGTGCCAGCCGTGAAAGTCATTGGAAAGGTCGTGACCAAATCCACGGACGTTAACGTCGCGGGACGCGAGCCGATTCGTGAAGGCACAGCCGCCGCCACCGTAATTTCCGCACACGACAGCGTCGAAGATTTGGGCCGTTCGTAAATCTACCCGGCTTCCCCCTTACGGGCTGGCGGGCGACGCGTGTCTTCCTCCCCTGGACGCTAGCTCCCGGCCCGTATTCAGTACCCGCGGCAGCCTTCTCCCGGCTGCCGCGGTTTTTTTAGCCGCGCGGTCCACTACAATGCGCAGCACCATGTTGATGCTGCGGGGCTGCCATGACTGACATCAAGCAACGAATGATCGCGTGCCTGTTGGCACTTGCAGTGGTTTCGACATCCGTTCATGCACAGACGGCCGCGCCGTCCGGTTCGGACATGTTCGTCGATCTCGTCGTGACCAGACCGCTGGGATTGCTCGGCATCGTCGCCGGCTCAGCCGCATTCGTCATAGCGTTGCCATTCACGATCCCCAGTGGAAGCGTCGGTCGTTCCGCCGAGGAACTCGTCAAAAAACCCGTGCGCTATACCTTCAAGCGCCCGCTCGGCGAATTTCCCGACGATCACTGAGTGGCGTCCGCGACGTCCTGCCGCTGGCGATCGTTTACTACAGTGCTGGCGCGTACGCAGCAATTGAATTGCATTCATCACGGCTGATACAAGCCCGTTTCGTCGCACGCCCACACCGCGCGCGCACTGCATCGCACTGCAACAGCGAGGGCCTATTGCAGCGATCGCATTGATGTTCAAAGACGAAATTCCCGGGGCAATTCGACTATACTTGCCCGCGATTGGGGGAGCGACGCCAGAGTGTGTTCGCCAATCGACACATAAAAATTATTATCGGGAGGAGACGTAATGATCTGGTCTCAAGTTTACGATCCGCTTGCCAACACGATTCTGTCCACGCTTGTATGTGCAATACCAGTTCTCGTGTTGCTCGGTGGATTGGGGTTTTTTCACATACGTGCCCACTACGCCGCACTTGCCGGGCTGATCGCAGCTTCGCTCATCGCGGTGTTCGTCATGGGCATGCCAGGCGCCATGACCTTGAGCGCCGGATTTTATGGGGCGCTGTTTGCCGCGACGACAGTCTGCTGGATCATCTTCAACCTTATTTTCCTGTACCGGATGACCCTGAAGGTGGGGTTGTTCAAGATTTTGCAGGACAGCATCGGCGGCATAACCAACGATCGCCGCCTGCAGCTGATACTGATCGCATTTTGCTTTGGTGCATTTTTCGAAGGCGCGGCCGGTGGCGGCACGCCAGTGGCCGTAACTGGCGCCATCCTGATCGGACTGGGATTTAATCCGCTTGCCGCGTCGGGCCTGTCATTGATCGCCAATACTGCACCAGTCGCCTATGGCGGACTGGGCACCCCGATTATCGTCCTGCATTCGGTCACCCAGCCGGAGAATCCCGATTACCTGCTGACCTTGTCGTCGATGGTCGGACGTCAGCTACCTTTCTTCTCGGTGATCGTTCCGATCTGGCTGGTTCTCACCTTCTGCGGCTGGCGTCGCACGGTGGAAGTCTGGCCGGCGGTTCTCGTCGCGGGCCTGTCTTTCGCGATTCCGCAATTCCTGATCTCGAACTATCACGGTCCGTGGCTGGTGGACATGCTCGGCGCGATGATCTCGATGATCTCGCTCGCCGTTTTCCTGGCGATCTGGAAACCCAAGACCGTCATGCTCGACGCTTCCGGCGCCGGGGTCACGGTTCCCAGGGAGCAAGCCGCACAGACTCATCACGGACATAGTCGCGAACTCGTCATCAAGGCCTGGACGCCCTGGGTCATCCTCACCGTCGTGCTGTTCCTGTGGGGCCTGCCCGTGATCAAGGCATTCCTGAATATGAAGGGGCTCTATTGGGAATGGCAGATCCCGGGCTTGCATAATCTTGTGCAGCGTGTGGAGCCCGCAGTGGCCGCGCCGCGACTCGAACCCGCAATCTGGAAATGGGGCATCATTTCCGCGACGGGTTCCGGCATCCTGATTGCGGCGGTGATCGCCGGATTCGTGATGGGGTTCAAGGTCAAGGACATGTTCAAAACATGGATCGAGACCTTCGGCATCATGAAGTACTCGCTGCTGACGATCCTGGCGATGCTGGCGCTCGGTTACATCACACGATACGGCGGCATGGATGGAACGCTCGGTCTGGCGTTTGCGAACACGGGCTGGCTGTATCCATTCTTCGGGACGATGATCGGTTGGATCGGCGTCGCGTTGACCGGAACGGATGCGGGCTCCAATGCGTTGTTCGGCAGCCAGCAGGTGATCACGGCAAATAAACTGGGCCTGAACCCGACGCTCATGGCGGCGGCTAACAGTTCCGGTGGCGTGATGGGCAAGATGATCGACGCGCAGAGCATTGTCGTTGCGTCTGTGGCAACCAATCAGCAGGGCAAGGAGGGCGTGATCCTGCGCTTTGTTTTCTGGCATAGCGTCTCGCTGGCTGCGCTGGTCGGCGTGCTGATCATGCTGCAGGCTTACGTGCCGTTCTTCCAGGCGATGGTCCCGAAGTAACGGGTGTCGCACAAATCCCGGCACGGCTTATTCGGCCGTGCCGTTTTTTTATACGGCGATTCCGATTCCACCCAACGCAGAGGCGCAGAGAACGCGGAGTACGCAGAGAAACAATAAAAGGCAAACCGAAGATTTTCGCGACGTGACAGGCGCTATCGATAGCTGTTCAAAATCCGGGTTTCCTCTGCGTCCTCTTGTTCTTCTCCGCGCCTTAAGCGTTGGGTGTTGACTTATTTTTTGGATGCCACCAATGCGCAATCTCCAGGTTGTACTCGCCAGTCGACCGACCGGTCCGGTCAGCGAGCAGAATTTTCGTTTTGTCGAATCCGATCTGCCCATCGCTGGCGACGGTCAGGTGCTGGTTCGCGGATTGTTTCTCTCGCTCGACCCATACATGCGCATGCGCATGAATGACGCACGCTCTTATGCGCCACCGGTGGCGATTGGCGAGGTCATGGTGGGCGGGGCCGTCGGTGAAGTCGTCGAATCGAAGGATGCGCGCTTCAAGGCCGGCGATTTCGTCAGTGGCAGGCTCGGATGGCAGTTGTTTGCGGCCGTCGACGCGGGAACCCTGCGCAAAGTCGACACGCAGGGCGCACCTTTGTCGGCCGCATTGGGCGTCGCTGGCATGCCAGGAGTTACGGCATGGTACGGACTGATGAAAATCGGCGAACCCAAGCCGGGCGAAACCGTCGTGGTGTCGGCCGCATCCGGCGCGGTCGGTGGGGTGGTCGGCCAGATCGCAAAACTGAAAGGCTGCCGGGCTGTCGGCATCGCAGGTGGGCCGCAGAAATGCGCTTACGTCGTGGACGAATTGGGTTTCGATGCCTGTGTCGACTACAAATCGGCATCGCTTGAGAAGGCGCTGCGCGAAGCCGCGCCGGACGGCATCGATATTTATTTCGAGAATGTCGGCGGACGCGTGCTCGACGCCGTGCTGCCCTTGATCAATGCCTACGCCCGAATTCCTTTTTGCGGTTACGTGTCGGAATACGATACTGGCAATGCCTACGGCGTTACGGGACTAAAGGCGCTGCTGACGAACCGCGCGAGGCTGCAGGCCTTCATCATTTCCGAACATCCGGAGATCTGGCAGCAAGCGACCAGGGAGCTTACCGATTGGCTCGTCGCTGGCAGCCTGCGCTATCGGGAGACGATCGCCATAGGCCTGAAAAGTGCGCCGGCCGCGTTCATCGGAATGTTGCAGGGACGCAACCTCGGCAAGCAGCTGGTCCGGCTCACTTGAGGCCCCTGTCGCGCAATGTCAATGCAGAACGGTCGGCAAGGTCATGATGGCGTCGAAGCCTTCGAGGAATTGGTCGACCGAACGGGTGGTTGGGTCTTCCGCGATGGCGCGTGCCAGGTTGTCGCGGAAATCGACGGCGGCCGGACCGTGGAAGTAGGTGCCCATGTGCGCCGCCTTGTTCGTCACTTCGAATCCGTCGACGCCGCTGTATTCGACGACGCAATACTGTTTGCTGTCATAGACGATTTGCATGTTGCACCCGGATTGAGAATTCGCGCCTGCGCGCATGTTTCGTATGTGGTGCGACGATTCAGTTTTTCAAGAATCGCATTTATCCGCAAGGATACTGGGTTAGGCCCGGAAGGAAACGGAAAATGATCGCAAACCGATTGAACGAACTGGGCATCGTGCTGCCGATTGCGGTTGTGCCCGCGTTTCAATACGTGCCGGTGACGATTCACGAGCGGCTCGCTTTTGTGAGTGGACAACTACCGCGCGACGGTGAAAGCATCGTCACCGGCAAGGTCGGCGCGGAAGTCGACCTCGAGCGGGCGCGCGTGGCTTCGCGCCTTTGCATTTTGCAGGCTTGCGCCTGCCTGGCGCAGGCGCTGGAATCGCTCGATCGCATCGAGAGGATCCTCAAGATCACCGGCTTTGTCGCCTCGGCGCCGGGGTTCAACCAGCAGCCCAAGGTCATCGACGCCGCGTCCGAGCTGCTGTTCGACATTTTCGGGGAGGCAGGCCGGCACGCGAGGAGCGCGATCGGTGTGGCCGAACTGCCGCGCAATGCGGCAGTGGAGATCGAACTGATCGTGGCATTGCGTTAGGAATTGCTTCGGCAGCGTTCTCACCACAGAGACACAGAGAAATTCAAAAGCAACTGTTTCGGAGTCAATGGTTTCGCCGTCTTTCGTGGTCTTTCTTTTCTCCGCGTTCTTTGTGTCTCTGCGGTGAAAGATTGTCGATTTGAATTTTGAGATTTTCAAAAAGGGAACAGGCAATGAAGTACAACAAACTGGGGTCCAGCGGGCTGGACGTTTCCGAAATCTGCCTGGGCACGATGACCTGGGGCGAACAGAACAGCGAATCCGAGGCGCACGCGCAACTGGACTACGCGGTTTCTCGAGGCATCAACTTCGTTGACGTTGCAGAGATGTATCCGGTGCCCCCGCGCGCCGAAACCCAGGGCCGGACGGAAAGTTACCTGGGCAGTTGGCTCAAAAAGCAGGCGCGCGACCAGCTGATCGTGGCCACCAAGATCACGGGGCCCGGTCGCGGGTTCGACTGGGTGAGGGGCGGTCCGAAGGCCATCGACAGGAAAAGCATTCAGGAGGCGCTGGACGGCAGCCTGAAGCGCCTGCAGACGGACTACATCGATCTTTACCAGATCCACTGGCCGGACCGTTATCTGCCGGCGTTTGGCGGTGTTTTTTACGAACCTCAACAGGAACGCGCGACCGTTTCGATCGAAGAGCAGCTCGAGGCGTTCGCGGTCTTTGTCAAAGCGGGCAAGATACGTCATCTGGGCCTGTCGAACGAATCGCCTTGGGGCGCGACCGAATTCATTCGTCTTGCGCGTGTAAAGGGGCTGCCGCTGGTCGCTTCAATCCAGAATGCCTACAGCCTGCTGAACCGGAACTTCGAAGCCGGGCTCTCCGAAGTCATGCGGCGCGAAGGCTTGCCCCTGCTGGCATACAGCCCGCTGGCCTTCGGGCATCTTTCCGGGAAGTATCTGGATGGCGCGAAGCCCGTGGGCGCACGGCTGACCAGGTTTCCGCCGTTCGGCCAGCGCTACGACAAGCCGAACGTGATGCCTGCCGTCGCCGCCTATGCAGAGTTGGCCCGAAAGGCTGGTTTGAGCCCAGCAACGCTCGCCCTTGCCTTCGTTCGCAGTCGCTGGTTCTGTGCGAGCACCATCATCGGCGCGACCACGCTTGCTCAACTGAAAGAGAACGTCGATGTCGAAGGGGTCGAATTGAAGCCGGATGTTCTGGCCGAGATCGACGCGATCCACGGTCGCTACCCAAATCCTGCAATCTGAGCGCCGGGATTTGTCGGGCGTGCTTTGAAGTTCGCAATCCAGTGTCGGCAAATCGCGTGCCGGTTTGACAGGTGTGCGTTTCTTATCGATAATCCGCGGTTTCGTTCGGAGGGGTTCCCGAGCGGCCAAAGGGATCAGACTGTAAATCTGACGGCTCTGCCTTCGAAGGTTCGAATCCTTCCCCCTCCACCAAAGAATCAAGGACAAAGAAGGATCAGGACGGGTTCAGTTGCCAGGGCGGTCGAATTCGGACCGAGTAATTTTGGAACGGGACCCAGGGTAATTTTGGAACGAATGGGCAACGGCAGTTTTGGGGCAAGGTCCCGGGCGGGTGTAGCTCAATGGTAGAGCAGAAGCCTTCCAAGCTTACGACGAGG
>JBDTTE010000077.1:0-13625 GCA_039930785.1 Betaproteobacteria bacterium
GATCGCGGCGTTTCCGTCAACAGCCTTGTTTATCGGGAAGAACGATGTCGTTACAGAACGACCGCTACGGTGCCGCCGCAATCCGGAATGGCGTTACCGCGTGGCGAGGCGACGCAGTCGACCCTCAGGCACCGCGCGACCGAAGCGGCGATGCGCCGGCCAGGCCAGACACGATTGCGTGCAAGGATTCGGGTGTCGCCTGCTCGGGACGCACAGGGACGCCCACGGTCAGCGAAATAGCGGGAAAAAGTGTCGCAACTTTCCACTTATCCCTGTTTCGCGAAAAAATGCTGCGCCACAATCCCTGCAACGCCATCGGCACGACGACTACGGGCGTCCGTTCAAGTGCACGAGTCAATCCTGGCCGGAACGCCGCGATCTCACCGTCACGCGTGAGTTGGCCTTCCGGGAAAATGCAGACGAGTTGCCCATCGGCCAGAGCGGCTGCGATCTCGTCATAGGCTTTCTGCAATATGTCCGGCGCTTCCTTCGCACCCGCGATCGGAATTGCCTTCATCGACCGAAAAATGAATTTGAGCACCGGAATGTCGAAAATCGTGTGGTACATCACGAAGCGTATGGGGCGCCTGCACGCCGCGGTAATCACCAGCGCATCCGCGAGGCTTTGATGATTGCACACGAGTAGCGCCGGCCCCTCTTCGGGAATGTTGTCGGTGCCGGAGGTTTTCAGGCGATAAATAGTGTGTACCAGCATCCAGTCGACGAAGCGCAACAGGAATTCCGGAACGAGAAAATAGATATACAGCGCTACGATTGCGTTGAGCACGCCGGTGAACAGCAGCAATTGCGGAATCGTTACGCCGGCACCGAGGGCGACCACCGCGATCCCGGCCGCCACCACCATGAACAAGGCGTTGAGGATGTTGTTCGCGGCGATTACGCGCGACCGATGCGACGGTGCACAGCGTGTCTGGATCAATGCGTACATCGGCACGATGTAAAAGCCGCCGAACATACCGATCATGAACAGATCGAGAATAATGCGCCACGCACCCGGCTGCGCGATAAACGCCAGCGCTCCGATCTCCGTCTGCGCGGCAGCGCCGGGGGACGCAAAAAACAGGTCGATCGCAAAAACGCTGAGGCCAATCGAACCGAACGGCACCAGGCCGATTTCTACCTTGTGTCCCGAGAGGCGCTCGCACAGCAAAGATCCGACCGCGACACCAACGGAGAACAGGCCAAGCATCAGGGTCACCACATGTTCGTTCGCCCCGAGTACGACTTTGCTGTAATTCGGAAATTGCGAAAGGAACATCGCGCCATAGAACCAGAACCAGGAAATTCCCAGCAGTGACAGGAATACGGTGCGGTTTTGCTTGGCGAAGCGGAGGTTCGACCAGGTTTCGCGAATCGGATTCCAGTCAAAGGTGAGCGATTTCGCCGTCGCCGGTGCCAGCGGAATCGCGAGGCTGGCGGAAAATCCCAGGATGCTGACCAGCAGGATCAGGCCGCACACCCAGCCTACGCCGCCCTCCTGGGCGACCAGGACGCCGGCGATGAGCGTTCCTGCAAGGATTGCGATGAACGTTCCCATTTCGACGAGGCCGTTACCGCCGAGCAGTTCCGTGGGTTCCAGCGCCTGCGGCAGGATCGAGTACTTCGCGGGGCCGAAAAAAGCGGAATGCAGGCCGAGCATAAACAGCCCGGTAAACAGCAGGGGCAGGCTGTGCAGAAGAAGCCCCGCGGTTCCAATCAGCATGATGCCGATTTCGACAGCCTTCACTATGCGAATGATGATGGTTTTGTCGTACTTGTCGGCGAGCTGCCCGGCGCTCGCCGAAAACAACAGAAAGGGAAAAATGAATATTCCGGCAGCCGCGTTAGTCAGCAGGTTGGAATCCAGGCTGGAATATTCGGCGGCGTGATAGGCCACCAAAATGACCAGTGCGTTCTTGTAGACGTTGTCGTTGAACGCCCCGAAAAACTGCGTCAGGAAAAACGGGAGGAATCGCCGCTCACGCAGGAGCTGGTATTGGTTTTTTGTCTCCATCCGCGGAGCATAACCGAGTTGCGATGTGCCTTTTCGGTTAGAGCACCCGGCGAGACGACACTCTGCGTGCTCTTCCGGCCGAGGAGAACCCTTCGAGCCAGGAATTGCCCCGGCCGTGAGTACTGACGTCGGAATCCGACGGATTGGCGCGCCGAGCCTGCCTGACGTAAGCGAGAAAGCGTTCGCGACGCTCTACCTCGTGGTGGATCGCTTCCAGTATCCAGCGCTCGGAGGTCTGCCCTTTTCGTTTGGCCGCACGGGCGATTCGCATCCTGAGTCTGACCGAAAGCTTGAGAGTCACGGCTATCGACATGTCACCTCCTGAGCCCGCAACGAGCCACGAGCCCTCAAACTACAGCGACAATGCCACGTAGTCAAATCTGCCAAAACAGGATTTTAATTGTTAAATATCATTCTGTTACATGCCTTCAATGAGGGTGGACAACAGCCCGTACGTATCAACGGTCTTGATGGTCGATGCGAAAATTTTTGCTCTTTTGATTCGCAAGCTATATCTAAGAAATGTTTCCCAAGTCTCTGTTCCGCATGGATACGAACCAAAAATAGACAGTGATAACACGTAGATACAAAAAAAACTGCTCGTAAATTAATTGCGTGACCCTACTTGGCATAATTTAATAATGTCGTCATTTGGAGACAAAGAGGGAGCCATGAAGACCAGTAAGTTTTTGAAAGTTAGCGTTTTATCTGCTTTATTCGCACTTTCCACCGCCGCGTTCGCCCAGCCGCTTCACTTCGATCAGAAAGTCGCATCGAAGACCGAATGCTCTGGGGCGCTTGCCCAAGCGCTTGAAGCGGCGGGAAAAACCAGGCACTCCCCAAACGGAGTTCCGGAACTGTCCGTCAATTCTGCCGGTACCGCAGCAGTAGTAATCGTGTGTGGGCTTCTGGTCCTCGCCGGTCGCCGCCGTAAAGGAGGCGAGGCGAACGCGTAATTGCCGTTTGTAGTCAGGGCCCCGGGAATGGTGGCGGTTTGCTCTCTCCGGGGCCGAGTAGGCCTCGCTGCAGCGATACTACTGGTCGAGTACCTGTTGGTATCGCTGCAGTTTGATTCCAAGTCCCTCACCGGGCGTGGCGGCATTTGGAGTTTGGTCGATTCACTAGGCGTTCTGGCCCCGTTGGCTTTGGCGATGGGCGCCGTCTCCTTACTGCTGTTTCCAAGAAAGATCTTTGGAACCCCTGACAGCAGCTCCAAATCTCTTGCGGCGCCGTCTTTTGTGACGCTTCCCCCGTTCAAGATTGGCATCGCGCTGCATGTCCTGCTGCTGGCGTTTTTCCTCCTGGCCTCGCAAAAGACATTTGCGCCCACGCAATCCGGACCTGCGTGGCCGTTCATCTGGATTCTCAGCGGCGTTGCCATGACCGCCGCCCTCGCCTTCGCGCTGATACCGATTCGGCAACTCGTTGCGAGCATTGCACCGAAATCCATCCTGAAAGTGGTGCTGCTCGGTATCGCGACGTTCATTGCGGGCAAACTCGCGACGGGTCTCTGGAATTCGATAGGTGACTTGACGATGCTTGCGATCGTCGGCCTGATGAAACCGTTTTTCCAGGATTTTGTTTTCAACCTTTCAGAACGCGTTCTGAGTCTCGGGGATTTCGCAGTTGAAATTGCGCCGGAATGCAGCGGTTATGAAGGCATAGGCCTGTCGGCAATACTCATGTCGGGTTATCTGGTCGTATTCCGCGAACGGTTGCGGTTTCCAAATGCGTTGACGCTGGTTCTGCTGGGCGTTCTGCTTGCGTGGCTTGGAAACGTTCTGCGCATCATTGTTCTTATGTTAATCGGCGCATATGTTTCCGAGGATATCGCTCTCGGTGCGTTCCACTCGAAGGCCGGTTGGATACTGTTCAGCGCGACCACCCTTGGGCTTGCCTGGTGGGCTAGACAGTCTCCGTTTTTCAACCGTGATACGGCTCCGCGCCAGGCTTGGGTTAATCCCACCGCGCCGTATCTGATGCCACTTGTCGCAACGTTGGCAGTTGCGATGATTTCCACTGCGTTCTCGAAGAACTTCGACGCGTACTACGGATTGCGAGTCGCGGCAGGCATCCTGATTCTTTATCACTATCGCGCCACTTGGCGGAAATTTGAATTCCTCGTTACCTCGCCGCCTGTTCTCCTCGGAGTCGGGGTTGCGATTCTGTGGTTGCTGACTGCAGGGGAACCAAAGCCGCTCCCCGCTGATTTGCAATCACCAACCCTGAGTTCCATTTGCTGGTGGACAACGCGAGCCATCGGCTCGGCGGTGATTGTTCCAATTTGCGAAGAACTGGCGTTTCGCGGGTTTCTCCTGCGCCGACTCCAGGCAAAGGCTTTCGAAGCCGTCGATTACACCAGAGTCAGTTTCGTTCCGATTATCGTGAGCAGTGTTGCATTCGGGATGCTGCACGGCGATCGCTGGGTTGCCGCCACCCTCGCAGGCGTCGCCTACGCGCTGCTAGTCAGGCGCAGCGGTCGTCTGTTCGACAGCATGATTGCCCATGGCGTAACGAACGGCATGATCGTCGCCTATTCACTTTACTTCCAGGATTGGCAACATTTGGGCGCCTGACCCGAACGAAGGTGTCGCCGATTATCGGACCCACCTCCTGCAGCTGCGATAGTGAAATTTCAGAAAGCTCGGTGGGGCTGATCGATCTCGTGTTCGCGAGAGCATGAATCCGGTCAATGCGGCATAACCGCTTGCCCATCTTTCTGACGCATCATGGTTCAGTCCTGACCGACTGAAAAATCGCCCCAAATCCCGCCAATATCCGATCGATTTGCTGATTGACCATATCGCCGACTTTATCCTTCGGCGCGTAGCCTATCGACCCGTCTTCGATGATGTTTGGATGGGCGGTCGTGGATATCCGACACTTGATTTGATATGCCGCCGTTGCCAGATCGGCATCAATCCACGCCCGGCAAGACAGACGTCCCATCGCATTAACGTTTTCCGGAGCGGACCAATTCGAAGCGTCAGTCCTCCGATAAGGAATTCCGGGAAACAGCTTGATGAACCGCGTTTCCGCACGCTGCGTCAATTGCGCCGAGGACAAATCCGGCTTCGTGGCGTTGTCCGAACCCGCGGCATGAACGGTTGCGGTAATCGACCCGAAAAAGGATATTCCCTTCAAATCGCGATAATCCGATTCGGCCCAGCCCGTAATTGAGGCAAATGCAAAACCCGACACCGTCATAACGATTCTGGCGACCCAGTTCATCTTCATGGCGCCCTCCCTGGCACCGCACCGATTCCGCCCACAACCGCAAACTCACGACCACTGAATCAGCGCGGTTTGGGCGCCTTGCGCGTCCGCGTTAAACGGAGCGGACGGGGAGCGATCTACCGGACGAGTTCAGGGCGAGCGCACTCATGTTAAGGCAAATCACCAAGTCCAGAAATCCGACGAGCGGGCCAAAAAAATCACTTATTGATCGAGCGTGATAGGGCGGACTAAATCGGGGCGATTTTCCGGCGTTGAGGAGGGGAATAGCCCAATCGAAATGATACGACGTGCGCGCGCGCCGATTTCGCACGCAACACGTTGCGAGCCCAACAGCTATGTATCAAATACGCTGTTCTTCTTCTGAGAGCCATTCGATGAGATCAGCGCTATTGGAGAACTGGCGCTTCTTGTTGTGGTAGTACGCGACTATTGGAACGCGATTTTCAGGCGCGTCCATGCTGCGCGGCGCATCACCGTCTCTGTGCTTTGCGCGAGTTATCTGCTCCAGCCATTGTGATTCCTTCATCGTGTTCTTCTCGTCCATTGTCGGCCTCCGTTGAAAGCTAACGACTACATTATTCCTTCAATCTCGATGTGTCCGTTTCCATGATTTCAGCAATCTGCGTGCCTTGGTTTTTTTACGTTTAAATACAGATTCATATAAAAACCCGACTAATTTTTCCGCGTACTTCTTACATTCCCAGCGGAAATTTCTCCAATGGATTGCAAGCCACAAGAACATGGAAGCTGCCAAGAAGAAGGATTGCATTACCGAGACCAGAGGCGATCACGAATGACCGGTCCCACAGGCAAAGGCAACAGCAATGAAATAATCGACCCGCTTCCTCGTTATCGCGACGGCAAAACAGACAGATCGCGATAGTTTGGGAACCTACAGAGATCCCGGCCTTGCCGGGATCTCTGACTACTCCGGCTGGTTACATTCGCCCGAAATGATCCTTCACGTCAGCAATGCAACGATCGCGCGCGTTTGCTTCCGCCGAGTCGCATCTCTTCATCGCAGCGGTGAATTCCTCGTCGCTGCCCACGCCTTGCGTGACGACTTTTTCATCTGACACACTCGTGGCAACTGAGCTGCCTCCACCGCCAGCTGGTCGGATATTGACCGTACATTTCGCGCGCTCCGATCCGCTCAAGCCTTTGCATTTGTCCATTGCAGCTCGGACCTGTGCGTCAGACCACGCTTCCGTACGCGGCGCATCCGCAGCCAGCAAAGGTGCAGCTGCCATAATTCCAATTGCCGCACCTAGTATTGCGCTTGTGAGTTTCGACATGCTGTGTCCTCCAGATTATTGAATTGGGCGCAAGCCTCAATAAGGCCGCTTGCACTGACCCAACTTTCGCAAGGAACATGCCGCGGATCGGCGAGTGCCAAACGAGACATATGGAGGCATTTCCGGCGTGTTACGCATGATTTCCATTGATGTCGCGTGAATCTGCGGCTGCCTGGCAACACTCTTTACAAAAAGACCGGTAAGACTTGCGATCTCGCAACTCCACCTGTATTTCGTCTGCGTCTTTTCGTCCGACCCAAGCTCTTATGAACCTGACTGACGCAGTGCGCCTGCGGCTTCAATAAAGTGGCCTTAGATTGGGCCTCTCTGCGTAAACGAAATACGCGGGCGGCCGAAGCGAGGAGTTGCTCCCCCGCAACGGTCCCGCAAGTCAGATATTCCTCTTCTGTAGATGGCATGCCTGAGAAGCTGATCCGCCACTGATCATCAATCCCCTTCTCACAAGCACTGGAAATTCACGGACCGATAACGCTTACCGCGCGCCCGATTGCCCTAAAGGGCGACCTGTGACGTTTTGTGGCGGCTCGTTTCGTCGAGCGTTCGACATGTGGCCGGTCGATTGTCCGACATCCGGCGTTTCCGCGAACGCGACGCTTCCGGTTTCGGCAACGATTGCCCTGTCATTTTCTCAACGCATCGCGCTGGTCCATTGATTGCGGATAACAGGATGCGCTCCGGGAGCTCTGGAAGTCTGTCTGTGGGTCAAGTGCAGGCCTGCGGTTTCCCGGGGAAATTTACCGGAGCGCTTTTTTTTGGATTCTATTCAGGGATAGAACGTGGAATACAACTCACCGTCAATCGCTATTGTCGCGCGCCTGGAAAAGTATTCCGATGTCGCGATCTTCTGGTGTCTTATATCGACGGTCGCCATTTTTATACTCGCGATGCTGAAGAGCATGCCAGTCCTCGCGTAGAGCACAGAATCGACAGCCCAATGTCGTTGCCTGATTCAGCCAAAGAAACCCACTGGTTCGTCAAGGATACCGCCACCTCCGAATGGCGCGTCCTGCCCGGAGTTTTTTCGACCACGGAAATGCTCAGGATGCGAATCGAAGGGTTTTTCGCGGCGGCAGTTCCTGCAGACGACCTACCGCCTGACGGCGGCGCATCCCCCTCCTGATTCCGCCACCGAGCTCACCACGAGGTCGGAGAACGCCGCTTCACCGTTTGGCCACCTGTGGCACCGCTCGCTCTCCTGATGCCGTTTCCGTAACCGGTGCGTGCCGCGTCGGTCGGCGTAGAGCTTCCGTCATGGAACATCCGTGATTTCCAGAAACTCTTCCTCTGCGCCAACTGCAGCAATTTCGTCACTCGCTGACCTATTTTCGATCGTCACGCCGCCGGTGGTTCGTCAATCCGAGGTGTCGATATCGAGACACCCGGGTTTCCTGCATCGATTGCGCACGGCATTTTCCTCCGCGAACAGTCGTCGTAATTTCAACATGGCTCGGTGGCACAACGGTTGCGACATGAAAGCTGCGCCCAGGGGGTTCGTGGAGCAAAGGGAGGTCGGGAGTCTTTGACGCTCGACTCGCGCAAACCTGGGCGCACCTTTTCATCGAAAATCGGCAGCAGGCAACAATGAAAATTCGAACCGGATTGCATCACAGTGCCCGCGTCGGATTGACGCGGGGTCATGCGAACGCCACGCTCCGTTACCCGTATTCCAGTCAATTTTCTCTGGGCGATCTGATGAGGCGCATCGCAAACAGAATCGCGAAGTTGTTTGCGTTCAGGCGTAACGAGTACCCAGGATTCGACACTTCCTTCGGAGAACACGTCAACCTTCCGAAGGAATTTCTCGAGAATCTCGACCAGGAACGATCCGCCTCGCGAGTTAAATAGCGGACGCGCGGCGAATTCGGCGAGCCATCACGCCGTGGCCGGGAAACGCGCGGAAGATCTCGGGTGCGCGTGCGGGTATCGCCGCTTTGCCAAACCCATCCAAGGGTAAATTCAACGAACCGGCTTCACGGCAAGAAGATCCATCAGCTACCGTCGAGGTAGCGCAGTATTTCGGCGTGCAAGCGCTTGTCACCGCAGGCCACAATAGCCCCGCCGTCCTGGGGATCCCCGCCGTCCCAGGTACTCACTATTCCACCGGCGCTCTCGATAATCGGCATCAATGCCTGAATATCGTACGGCTTCAACCCCGCCTCGATGACGGCATCTATGTGTCCGCAGGCCACCATGCAGTAGGCATAGCAATCGCCTCCGTAGCGGACCAGCCGAGCACGATCGGCGACGCGATTGAAAGCCTCAAGTTGTCCCGGCGCGTTGAAAATCTGTGGGGACGTGCAGCTGATCCTCGCTTGCGCGAGTGAGGCACATGGACTCACCTGAATAGGCATTCCGTTCAGCCACGCACCGGAGGGCATACCCAAAAAACGCTCCCCCGTAAAAGGCTGGTTCATTATGCCAATGCGCGGACGTTCGCCATCGTTGAGGGCAATGAGCGTCCCCCATTGGGGAAGTCCGGTGATGAAAGCACGGGTGCCGTCGATGGGATCGAGCACCCATTTAATCGGACTCCGACCGGGCGCGTGCCCTTCTTCTTCCCCATGAATACCATGTTCCGGAAACCGTCGGCCGATCATCTCCCGCATCGCGCGTTCGGCGGCTTTATCAGCCAACGTGACAGGATCGAATCTCTGACCGCCCTTGTCTTCGACGTGCATTCGCGTACGAAAATACGGAAGGATCGCCTTGCCTGCCGCATCGGCCAGTTCGGCGGCAAATCCACCAAGCATCTGAATTTCCGAATCACTGAGTTGCATGGCGGGAGGAATAGTTGCGACGGGCGTCAGAATACCCGAGCCCGCTGTTCCTGTAGCGGTAGTTTAGCGAAATGACTTCCGCTGCAACCCTGCACCGGCATACACGCAGGTCGAATTGCATGGCGGCAGCACAAATGAGGCATCGCAAGATGTAACAGTCGTCTTGCGTGAGCCTTGTCTGCGAAGGTTGCCCGCTATAGGTTGGAACTTTTGCCGGGAAGCGCGGTTCTTACTCCCAGATGGCGGTTGCTGCTTCTTGCGAGCGACAGGCTGTCTGCCCCCGGTTTTCCCTCCCTGAGGCCGGGGGCTTTTCATTTATGGCGCGCCGGTTGTCCGGCACCACGATGCTGTCCACAGTCCAGGGGAATTTCCGTCGCGCAGGTGGCATTCGATGCACTGGCCGCGCTCTCGAAGTGGCCCTGACAATCGGCTGCGTTATTCATTGCGCGGTCCGTCGTCGGGGATGCACTTGAACTTTACTTAATCCCATCTGCATACCAGGCGCACTTCGATAACGACGATGGACGTCGTAAGCACGTCGCACTCGATACAAGAATTCATTTCGGGATTTGTGACCAGATGCGAGGCGCGCTGCGACAATCATCTGCGGCGAGGCGCCAACGCGGTAACGGCGTTTACTCGTAGGTGGCAATCAAAGAAGGCCTGGGAGGCCTCCTTTGATTCCAGATCAGAAAAGCGAGCCGCGGCATCGGGGCCTCCGGGTCCAGGGAGGCGAGACGATCTCGGTCGACACCCGCGCCAGGTACATGCGGCTCGCTTAAACCGTAAAAACAAATTCGAAAAGCCGGCAATACAACTTGCTCAAGCTTGGGCGCATTCTTTATGTCATTGATAACATGTGTCAAATCTACCAAGTGATAGATTCCGCAAAAGACATTGATTCGTCGAAAGTAATTGCTGTTCACTAATAAAAATTAATTTTATTTGAGGCAGAAAACGCAATGAAATTGTCGAGTGATCCCACCTCAACTCGCGCCTATTCATCCACGAGAACGAGTTTACGGAGGAAATTTTCGCGACGACCGGTGTGTGCAACGCCGAGGAAGGTCGAGAAAATGTCCCCGTCGCGGCAAATAAATCGAGCCAATCGAATGCGAACTAAATTGTCCGCAAATAAAAACGGCGGCCGCTGGCCGCCGTTTTTAATTCGTGCTTACGATCCCGTCAGGCGATCGTGATCTGCTTCGACAGATAGACGTCCTGGATTGCATTGAGGATGCCGACACCTTCTTTCATAGGACGCTGGAACGCCTTGCGTCCAGAGATCAGTCCCATGCCGCCAGCCCGCTTGTTGATGACGGCAGTGCGCACTGCGTCGGCAAGATCGTTTTCGCCCGATGCGCCGCCAGAATTTATCAGACCAGCGCGCCCCATGTAGCAGTTGGCCACTTGATAACGCGTCAAGTCGATCGGATGGTCGGAAGCCAGTTCGGTGTACATGCGCTTGTCGACCTTGCCATAGGGATTTTCCTTGCTGCTGATCGAATTGTAGCCGCCGTTATTTTCCGGCAGCTTCTGCTTGATGATATCGGCTTTGATGGTAACGCCGAGATGGTTGGCCTGGCCGGTCAGGTCGGCCGACACGTGATAGTCCTTGTCCGATTTGAATGCAGGATTGCGCAGGTAGCACCACAGCACGGTCGCGAGCCCCATCTCATGCGCCATCTCGAATACCTGCGCGACTTCCACGATCTGGCGCGCGGATTCGGGCGAACCGAAATAGACCGTCGCGCCCACCGATACCGCGCCCATGTCACGCGCCTGCTTGATGCTGCCGAACAGGATCTGGTCGTACTTGTTCGGGTAGGTCAGGAATTCGTTGTGATTGACCTTGAGCATGAACGGGATGCGGTGCGCATATTTGCGCGAGCAGCTGGCGAGCACGCCGAGCGTCGAGGCAACCGCGTTGCAGCCGCCCTCGAGGGCCAGTTTTACGATGTTTTCCGGATCGAAATAAGCCGGATTCTTGGCAAACGATGCACCGGCGGAGTGCTCGATGCCCTGATCAACGGGCAAAATCGAGAGATACCCGGTGCCGCCAAGGCGGCCGTGGTCGAACATTTGTTGCAGGCTGCGCAGGACCGGCAGGGAACGATCCGTGGGCGTAAAGACCCGTTCCACGAAATCCGGGCCGGGAAGGTGCACCGACTCCTTCGGAATGCCTTTGCAGACGTGACTTAGCAGGTTGTCTGCATGGGCACCGAGCACCTTGACGATATCGGTTTCTCCGGATGTTTTAACGGCGGTTACGGCTGACATGGCTGGGTCTCCTGATGGCGGGTGGCGATATTATCTCCCGGCCGGCTGTGCGCGTTAAGCGTCCCTTATAATGTCCCGAACGGATTCTTGGCGAAATAAGCATGATCTATTCCCTCGGGGACAGGAAAGTCATCACACGCGGAGATTACTGGGTGGCGGACAACGCTACCGTGATCGGATCCGTCGTTCTGGAGCACAACGCCAACGTGTGGTTCAACACGGTGGTTCGGGGTGACAACGACCTGATCACCATCGGCGAAGGGTCGAACGTCCAGGATGGCAGCGTGCTGCACACCGACGAGGGCGTGCGCTTGACGATCGACAGGAACGTGACCATCGGGCACCAGGTCATGTTGCACGGCTGTACGATCGGTGAAGGCAGCCTGATAGGCATCAAGTCGACGATCCTGAATCACGCAAAGATCGGCAGACATTGCCTGATCGGCGCCAATGCGTTGATCACCGAGGGCAAGGAGATCCCCGATCGCTCCCTGGTGGTGGGCTCGCCTGGAAAAGTCGTACGTCAGTTGACCGACGAAGAAGTGCAGCGACTGCTGGAAAACGCGCTGCACTATGTGAAGAATTTCCAGCGTTACCGGCTGGATCTCAAATCCCAGGCAGCCTGATGTCCGCGCCCGCGCCGCTGGCGCCGCAACCCATGTTCAAGTTCGCGTTCCGCATCCGCACGCGCAGCGGGCTGCCGGTCGACAATCTCGTCGTTCAGGCGCGCGACCAGAGCGATGCCGAGCGCAAGATCGCACAGATGTACCTGCATTGCGAAATCATCGAGTGCAAGGAGGTCGCCCTGCCGGTGCGGGACGAAGGCAGCGATCTGGAGGGGATTATTTCGTTGATATCGCGCCAGGGCGACGAGCCCCAGGGTTGACGACCGTCAAGCCGCAACGGCTTGCGGCTCCGGCACTTCCGATTTCCGGCGTTCTACGAATCCAATGTCGATCAATTCGTCCAGAAGCGCGTCGTAGTCTTTGGCGCCCCGGCTGTCGGGGGCATGGGCAAAAACGTCCTTCTTCGATGCCGGGCTTTCCGCCACGCTGACGTTCTCGGTAATTCGAGTTTCACAGACGTCATCGCCCAGCCGAGCCTTGAGCTCATCGAAAATCTGGTGGGACATCTTGCGGCGACCGTCGAAACGCGTGATCACATAACGGCGCGGCAGGCGCTTCTTCAGGACATGCTCGAGTGCTTTCAGTGTTTTCTCGACCTGACTGACGCTCTGCACGGCCAGGTAGTCGGCAGAGACCGGCACCAACACACGATCCGACGCAAAAATCGCACTTAACGAGAGCACGCCCAGCACCGGGCAGCAATCCAGCACGATCGGCCTGCCCGTATTCAGGTTTTCCTTCACGATCGCCACATTGAGCCGATTCAGGATATTCGGCCCCTTGCCGAACTGGGTATCGACCTTGGATAACTCGATGTGCGCCGGAATGACCAGCCACCCGCCCCGGGCGGGGCGAATCAGCTGGGCCAACGGCTTGGTGGTCTGGTAGAAGCCGAATATGGAGTCGTCGGCATTGCCGACGGTACCGCCGCAGATATACGAAAGATGGGCCTGGGGGTCCAGGTCGATCGATAGCGGGTTATAGCTCCGCCTGGCGAGTGCCGCCGTGAGGTTGAGCGATGTTGTCGTTTTACCGACCCCGCCCTTCTGGTTGAATATCGCGATCTTGGCCATGGCCTTCCCGCTGCTGTCCCGCCCGGACCCTGGAGGGGGGCAGTCACAATACTAATTGAATCAGCCGCTTGTCAATGTAATTAAATCAGCACCCGAGCAGCGCGGGATTTCGCCGCCCAGACATCGGTTACGACATCGCCCCTTCGAAACCTTAAGGAAGCTCTGATCAAGTCTCGCGACGCGCGTTGCGTCAGGTGCGGACGGATGCGAGGCGTCGGGACGCAGCCAAGGTAGGTACCTTGGCAAGGCGTGTCGAAGCGCGGAAGAGGGGCCCCTCTGGGGATCTGACCGCGGAGACACGC
>JBDTTE010000078.1:0-13622 GCA_039930785.1 Betaproteobacteria bacterium
TCTCCCGATTGCTATGAGTGCGATGCTTCCATCGCGAGTTCCGCCTGCAGGCTCTGCTTGTCGCGCCAGACGGTCACCACCGCGAGGGTGCGCCCGGCCCGGCTGTAAGTGACCGTTGCGTCGCGCGCCTGCAATGAGCCGTCGATTTCGATCTTGTCCCAGTTTTCTGCGTGGCCCACGTAGTTGATCGAGAGATCGTAGTGCTGGCTCCAGAAGAATGGCACGGCGTCGTAACGCACGCGCTGGCCGAGCATGTTCTGCGCCGCGACCTGCCCCTGGCGCTCGGCCACGACCCAGTGCTCGACGCGGATGCGTTCGCCGCTATGCGGGTCGGGCCAGCGGGCAATGTCCCCGGCTGCGAACACGCCCGACGTGCTCGTCTCCAGATATTCGTCGACCACGACCCCGCGATCCAGCGTCAGGCCTGCCTGTTCGGCAAGTGCCAGGGTCGGACGCACGCCGACGCCAAGCACGACCATGTCAGCCTCCAATGTGCTGCCGTCGCTGAGCGTCGCGCGCGTTCCCTCCATGCGGCTGACCGTGCAACCCAGGTGGAACACGACGCCCTGCGCTTCATGCACGGTCCGGATGAAGTCGCCGACTTCGGCACCCATGATGCGTTCGAGGGGCGTCTTTTCTGGCGCGACCACATGAACCTCGAGTCCGCGAGTGCGCAGCGACGCTGCAACCTCCAGCCCGATGAAACTCGAACCGATGACCAGTGCACGCTTTGCATTCGTCGCGGCCGCGATGATCGCCTTTGCGTCAGCGAAGGTGCGCAGGTAATGCAGTTTCGATTCCGCCGCACCCGGCACCGGGATGCGCACCGGATCGGCGCCGGTCGCGATCAGCAGCGCGTCGTAGTTGTACGCCTTGCCATCGTCGAGCTGTACGCGCTTGAGCTTGACGTCCAGCAAGGTCGCCTTCGCACCGAGCACCAAGTCGATGCGTTGTTCGCGGTAATACTCCGGCGAGCGCAGCGGAATCCAGTCTTCCTGTGCGGTCCCGGCGAGATAATCCTTCGACAGGTTCGGCCGGTCACAGGGCGGCGACTCGTCAGCACTGAGGAGACTTAGGCGCCCGTCGAAGCCTTCGCGCCTCAGCATGTCGGCGGCCGCCAGCCCCGCTGCGCCACCACCGACGATCACGATGGACCGGGGCGCGCCACGCAGGGCCGGTTGCGCTGTTTTGGTCCGGGCGATTTTCTCGCGCACGAAGACCTTGCCGTCCCGCCGTTCTACACGCCAGCACTCGATCGGATCCAGGGCCGGTGCGCGCAGGGCCGCGCCGGTGCGCAAGCTGAAACAGGCGTGATGCCACGGACAGCGCACCGTGTCACCTGCGATCAGTCCGTCCGCAAGCGGACCATGGTAGTGGGTGCAATGCGCCCCGACCGCAAAAAATTCCTCGCCGCGCCGAACCAGCAGCACTTCGTCGTCGCCGACCATGCCGACCAGCGTGTCGCCATCGGCGAGACCGCCGGTCGAAAAGCCCGCGGCGAAATCGGGTTTCGGTTTGTCCTGATCCTGCGTCATTCCATCTCCCGTGTTAACCGGCAAGCGCCGGCCGTCGGCCAAACCAGGGTCGCGCGGCTTCGAGCTGCGCACCAAGGCCGATAATCGTGGCCTCGTCGCCATAGCGCCCAACCAGTTGCACCGCGAGCGGAAGGCCGCCGGTGCTCTGCCCCAGGGGCAGCATGAGGCCGGGCTGGCCTGTCAGATTGAACCACACGGTGAACGGAGAGAACTCGAATACGCGCCGCCAGTATTCGTCCACGTCGTCCATCATCATGTCCAGCCAGCCGAGCTTCACGGCTGGCGACGCCAGTCCTGGTGTAAGCAGAACATCCCATTGCGTGTGGAACGCAGCCATCTGCCTGCCCAGCCGATGCGCGGTTTGCGTGGCGCGAACATAGTCCGGCGCGGAGATGGCTTCGCCCATTTTCGCGGTCAGCCAGGTGATGCGCTCGACCTCGCCTTCGCGGGCTGATCGCCCCGCGGTCGGATGGCTCGCGAGGTTGACCACGGTATTCGCCGAAGCCAGTGTAAGGAAGGTCGGCACAATAGCCGCGCCCTCGATGTCGGGATCGCGCTCCTCGACGCGATGGCCGAGATCCGCGCAGAGCTTTACTGTCTCCGCCAGCAGGCGCAGGCACTCCGGATCGACCTTCGCGCCGTTCGGCGTCCTGGTCGTCCACGCGATGTTGAGTTTCGCCGGCTTTGTCCGGGTCTCTTCGAGATAGGGCCGCGCCGGCAGCGGCGCCACGTAGGGATCGCCCGCCCCTGCGCCTCGCGTGGCGTCGAGCAACGCCGCGGAATCGCGCACCGTGAGACTGACTGCGTGCTCGGTCGAAACCGCACCCAACCCTTCGCCCGCGAACGGTGCGAAGGTGTTGCGGCTGCGTGTCGGTTTCAGTCCTACAAGTCCACAGCAGGCAGCGGGCGCGCGGATCGACCCGAAACCATCCGACGCATGCGCAATCGGCAGCATGCGCGCGCCGACGGCCGCAGCAGCGCCGCCGCTCGAGCCGCCGGAAATGTGCGCCGTGTTCCAGGGGTTGCGCGTGGGCCCATGCAACTGCGGCTCGCAGGTCAGCGACAGGCCGAGCTCACAGGTATTGGTGCGACCGAATACGACCAAGCCCGCCTTGCGCAGCCGCTTCATGTGCTCGCTGTCGGACGGCGACGGTGGCGTATCGGCAAAGAACTTCGAGCCGCGCGTCATGCGCACCCCGGCGATCGGAGAGGTCAGGTCCTTCATCAGGAAGGGCACGCCGCGAAACGGACCGTCCGGCAGGCCGTCCGCGATCATCTTCCGGCCGTAGTCGTACAGCTTCATGGTCACCGCATTGATCGCCGGGTTGCGCGCCTCCACGCGCTCGATTGCCGCTTCAAGCAACTCCTCGGGCTTGACCTCTTTGCGCCGGACCAGCTCCGCAAGTCCCAGCGCGTCGTAGTTTTCGTATTCGGCGAATGCACCCATGCTGGCCTCTCGATGGAAAGGCACAAGCCTAATGCATTTTCACCGCAGAGGCGCAGAGGCGCGGAGGGCGTGGCACCACAGATCTGGTACCCGCCGAATTCGCAGACCGCCGCGAAGACAACGCAGGATTAGCCAGCGATCCCGCCGCATGCGCAATGCGCATGGTTACTTCTCTGAGTCGGGATTTAGCGGCGACTGCAATTGCTCGATGACGCGAAGGCGCCGAACAACAAGCTCGTCGATCTCGAGCCGACGGACTCGCGCCCGGCCGATCGACAGCCGACCAATGGCGAGCGCGCCGATGGCCAGCGCACCAATCGCAACGGCGGCAAGCGCCAGCGTCCCGATCGCTTGCGTCCCCACTGCTTTGGCCCCAACCGCTTCTGCTCCGACTTTGACCACCGGGCGATGATCGACCCGGGCCCTGGAATCGGTTCGATCATCCTGAGGAACACTTGCACTGCGTTTACGTACTAGCATAAAACTACCTCTCGACTAATTTATCGCTGCATGGAAGGGTCAGGCCTCGGGTTCATTGCAAACCACTTCGATGTTGTGTCCATCCGGACCAATGACGAAAGCTGCATAGTAGTTCGCGTGGTATTGCGGTCGTAGACCAGGCGCACCATTGTCCTTTCCACCCGCCTCCAGAGCCGCGCGATAGAAATCCTCGACTTGCAGGCGATTTTCTGCCGAAAACGCCAGGTGAAGATGCGCGGGCTTCTCCTCGGTTTGGTACAGGCACAATGAAGCCTTACCGTTCGGGCTAAGCTCGACACCGTAATCCGGGGGTCCCTCCGAAACAATAGCTACGCCGAGCGGTTCAAGTGCCTTGAGGAAGAACGCTTTGCTCGCCGCATAGTCGCTGACTCCGAACTTGACGTGATCAAACATGAGTTCATGCACTACCTGATTGCGACTTTCACGGAAACGCCAGGCGTCACCTGCTTGCGCAGATGCCAATGTTGCTCTTCATTTCCACGAGGATGACATGCGTCGGCGTTTCGCCCGTATTTTCTCCAATATGGGTCTGGGCATTCGACCACATGGCATCCCCTTCCTTGA
This sequence comes from Betaproteobacteria bacterium, assembly GCA_039930785.1. GTDB lineage: Bacteria > Pseudomonadota > Gammaproteobacteria > Burkholderiales > JACQAP01 > JACQAP01. The sequence goes on from JBDTTE010000078.1 coordinate 4,048, forward strand.
ATTGACGCTGAAGGATTTTGCCATCCGGGAGCGTGATCGATCGTTTGAACGGTCCGAGCGCGTAGAGGACAAATGCGGGATGTGTGTGTTGATGAGTCTTCTCGCCAGGAGAGTCATGGTAGTCAAGCATTCTGACGCAATCGTTTTCAAACACTACTTTGTACTTGTCTCCGTCCGTCTGCACAGCATCTTGCGCGAACGCGCTGGAAAGACAGAGGATCGTCGATAAAAGCATTGATGCACGAAACATTACAACTCCCTAGAGTAATCAGGCGGAGCGCCGCCGCGAAAGTGCGAATTGACCTTCATGCAATGAAGTAGCGAGCGAGTCATCGATGGCCAATGCCGGTCGCCCGCCGGTTTCTGGATTCCAGCCTGCGCGGGAATAACGCAAGGATATGCGAAAGCGGCGTGGGAATCTGCGGCGCCAACGCCCCACCCGTCATTCCCGCGCAGGCGGGAATCCAGCGATGAAAGAATCGTTCGAGAGTCTGTAACCCGCAGAATTCAATTTCGGCGGGCCTTGTGTTCACGACTCACACGCCCAAAATGATCAAGACGGCCCCGCATCCGGGGTATACGCTCGTATCCGCAATGCGCACCTCCCTTCGCCTCGCCGCCCTCATCGTCCTCGTCCATGTGTACATGGCCTGGCGGCTCATTCCCGACATGCCGTACGGAACGACCGGTACGGCGATCATCGTGCTCGCGCTGGCGTTCTCCGCCTGCGTCATGCCGTTCGGTGAATTCGCACGCAGGAACAAACTGAGCCCGCTATCGGATTACCTTGCCGGCGCTGGTTTTATTGCGATGGGTTTTTTTTCGTCGCTGCTGATTTTCACCTTGCTGCGGGACGTGGCCCTGCTGGTCGCTTTCTCCGCGCCGCGCACGCTCCTGGATCCCATCTTGCTGGCCAGGCTGCATCGCTGGAGCGCCGCGGGCGTTCCGGCGATCGCGTTACTGGTGACGGTCGTCGGTTTCGTCAATGCGCGCCGGCGCGCGGCGGTACGCAACGTGGAGGTTCCGATCGCGGGATTGCCCGCGCACCTGCACGGCTTCAGCATCGCGCAGATCAGCGACGTGCACGTGGGTGCGACGATCAAGAACGGTTACGTGAGCCGCATCGTCGAGGCGGTCAACGCCCTGAAGGCGGACATGATCGCGGTTACGGGCGACATCGTCGACGGCAGCGTTGCGCGGCTCGCCCCGCATACCGCGCCACTCGGAGGACTGACAGCGCGCCACGGCGCCTACTTCGTCACTGGCAATCACGAGTACTACTCCGGCGCAAACGAGTGGATCGCGGAAATGCGCCGCCTGGGTTTGCATGTTTTGTTGAACGAGCACGCCGTGCTGGAGCATGACGGGGAAGCGGTCGTCGTGGCTGGCGTGACCGACTACAGCGCGCATCGTTTCGATCCCGCGCAGCGCAGCGACCCTGCCGCGGCGCTGGCCGGCTCGCCGTCACGCGCCGGCGTGAAAATCCTGCTGGCGCACCAGCCGAGCTCCGCGTTTGCCGCGGCCAAGGCGGGGTACGACTTGCAGTTATCAGGCCATACGCACGGCGGCCAGTTTTTTCCCTGGAATCTTGCCGTGAAGTTCCTGCAGCCCTTTGCGACCGGGCTGCACCGACTCGACAAGCTCTGGATTTACGTCAGCCGCGGCACCGGCTATTGGGGCCCGCCGAAACGTTTCGGCGCGCCCTCCGAGATCACATTCCTGCGACTGGTTCCAGCGTAACCGGCTCCGCCACGGCGGTTGCGCGCTTTCGTGACGGCGCGGCGATCTCCGCCAGCGCACGATGCACGAACTGTATGCAGATCGATCCCTCCCCGACCGCCGAGGCAATGCGCTTGACGCTACCGGAGCGCACGTCGCCGACCGCGAACACACCCGGCAGCGTGGTTTCCATCAGGTAGGGTACGCGCGACAGCGGCCAGTCCGCTGCCTGCAGGTCGTCGGGTTGCAGGCCGAGGCCGGTGCAGACAAAACCCTTGTCGTCGAGATTCACGCAACCATCCAGCCATGCGGTGTTGGGCGTCGCGCCCGTCATCAGGAACACGTGGCCGATCGGACATTGCTCGACCTCGCCGGTCAGGGCATTGCGCCAGCTGACGCTTTCCAGCCTGTCCTCACCTTCCAGCGAAAGGATCTCGGCGTGGATGTGCAAGGTGATGTTCGGATTTTCCTCGATGCGGCGGATCAGATAACGCGACATGCTTTCCGCCAGGCCGTCGCCGCGCACCATGATGTGCACGTGGCGGCAGGTGCTTGCGAGGAACACGGCCGCCTGTCCCGCCGAGTTGCCACCGCCGACGACGGCAATTTCCTCGTTCTCGCACAGGCGCGCTTCCATGCTGGTGGCCGCGTAATAAATGCCGAGCCCGACATACTTCTGCAGGTTTTCGATGGCGAGGTTGCGATAGGTCGCGCCGGTGGCGATCACCACACTGCTCGCGAGTATCGAGCGTCCGTCGGTTAGTTCGAGGCGATACGGCCGGGTTTCACAGTGCAACTTCTTTACCTGGGTGGCGACGTTGACGGTGGTACCGAATTTCTGTGCCTGGATCAGCGCACGCGCGGCCAACGCCTGGCCCGAGATGCCGGTCGGAAAGCCGAGGTAATTTTCAATGCGTGAACTGGTGCCGGCCTGGCCGCCCGGCGCGCCGGCTTCGACGACCAGCACATCGAGCCCTTCCGACGCGCCGTAGACTGCCGCCGCGAGCCCCGCCGGACCCGCGCCGACCACTACGAGGTCGTGGATCACCGCGTCGTCCATGACCGGATTCATTCCCAGCATCTCGGCGACATCGTGCAGGCTGGGATTCTTGAACACGCTGCCCCCGCGCCCGATGACGACGGGGATGTCGTGGACATCGACGTGGAATCGCTCCAGCAACGCCTCGACGCCCGCATCGTTGTCGATATCGATGTTCACGTACGGCACGGAATTGCGCGTCAGGAATTCACGCAGCCGCAAGGTGCCGCCGCAATGGCGCGAGCCCAGCAGCAGGATCTCGCCCTGCCCTGAAGCAAGCAGGCCCATGCGGCGCAGGATGAACGCACGCATGATCAACTCGGACAGTTCCGCTTCGTTCTGCACGACGTTGCGCAGGCTTTCCTCCGGGATCGCCAGCACCGTACTGTCTTCGCGCGCGAGGATGCGCGTGAACCCTGGCACGCCACGCAGCGTGTTCATTTCGCCGGAGAAATCGCCGGGCTCGAGGTTCGTGATGAGTTGCTCGCCCAGCATGCCGGGGAGCAGGACTTCGAGCTTGCCCGCCAGTACCACCAGCAGCCTGGCGTGACGGTCGCCGGGTTCGATGAGCACTTCGCCGGCGCGCGCGTCGACGCGCGTGCCATAGGCCTGCAGGCGATCTATCTGCCGGGAGTCGAGCTTGGGAAACATCTGCTCTCGGCGCTTTTCGAGGAGGTCGTTCGTCATGCTTCGTTCCTGCGTCAGGGGGTATCCACAAACAAAAAGGGGCGGCGGAACATTGCCGGCTGCTGCCGTTAATTTAGCATCGACCGCGGGATCGGCGGCCCTAAAAAACAAAACCGCCGCGAAGCGCGGCGGTCTGGTGTGAACGGCTGCGCTTTCAGCTTTCCAGCACGGCGTCCATGGTGATCCGGGCCTTCAGCAGCTTCGACACCGGGCAACCCGCTTTCGCCTTGGCGGCGATCTCCTGGAACTGTGCCGCGGTCGCGCCGGGAATCTTCGCCCGCACGATCAGGTGGCTGTCGGTGATCTCAAAGCCCTCGCCAACCTTGTCCAGCGTGACTTCGGCGTGCGTCTCTATTTTTTCCGGCGTCAGACCGGCCATGCCGAGCATCATGGAAAACGCCATCGAAAAGCAGCCCGCATGCGCCGCGCCGATGAGTTCTTCGGGATTCGTACCCTTGCCGTTTTCAAAACGGGACTTGAACCCGTAAGGCGCTTCGTTCAGCACGCCCGTCTCGGTGGAAATTGTACCTGTGCCTTCCTTGAGGCCGCCCTTCCATACTGCCCAAGCTTTTTTGATCATCGTTATTCCCTCAGAGTATGCGAGTCAATCGAACTCGATGGTGAAAAACTTCCCCGGGTTGCGGGACTGGACCGCCCGCCTCGTGGTCATGCTTTTTGTAGTTGAAATGTTTCCGGAAAAGCTGCCCTCCTTAAACCCCTGAAATATCGTCGGCTTGCGTGCAATGAATGCTATCACTGCATTACGTCGTACGACAGTGCATCGTTGCCGGTCCCTGAGCCGGTCAGGGGCAGGTTCCCCGATGAAAGCGGTATTGAAGGCGCGCAATCGCGCGCCCGCCGAGGACTTGTCCTTCGATCGGCATTTGCTACACTGAAGGCTGGCAACGTTGAAAGGAGGTGATCCTGTGCGAATCAAACAAGGCAACACCGTAGGACAGCGTCCGGATACTGGATCAACCGCTGGATTCAGGGATTCGGCTGCCGTCTGAGCCGGAACGCCTGGTACGACCGACACCCCGCGCGCGCAAGCGCCCGGGGTGTTGTTTTTTGGCGTATCGCCCGGCGGCGGTTTCCCGTACGGAATTCACCGCGGGTCCCTCAAGGCTGGCGTTTTTTGGCCGTCGATACCTCGATGAATAGCAAAAAACGGTTGCTTCCCCTCGGCATCAAGAATCCCATCAAGACCGAACTTCCCGCGCTCGTCGCGCTGGAAGCCATCGGCAAACCGTGGTTCAGCGAAACCCACCGGTCGGACCTGCTGGTCATTGCCCTCGTCTCGCAGACGATCGCACCGCCGGGCAGCTTCATCTATGTCATCGCAGACGAACTGATCGCGCTCCTGCAGCAGGGCGCGGAATTGAAAATCGACGAAGTCAGGCCGCTGGTCATGGACATCAGCGCCTGGTTGCAGGTCCAGCCCAATGGTCGCGTCGATCAGGCCATCGACCAGCTGATGAAGCCGCAGAAGCCAACACGGGCGTCCCGCCGCAAGGCGTGAGGCGTGAGTTGTCATTCCCGCGCAGGCGGGAATGACAGCAAGACTACGAGGCCTTACCCTTCACGCCTCTCGCCTTGCGGCGCGACATCAGAACTTCGGAATGCGCAGCGTCTTGCTGATCATGAGCGTGCCCGACAGGACGAACAGCAATGCCAGAGGGTGAAGTTGGCCCGGTCCGAGCATCCACACACCCCAGTACAGATCCTCGCCGACGCGCCCCTGCCAGGCCGCGAACGCCAGGATCGCCGTCAGCAACACGCTGGTGGGAATCGGCGTCCCTTCAAAATACGCAACCTTTTCCGCGCCGGCCGACAGACTCTCCGCAGTGACGTTGTAGCGCGCGAGCCGGCTCACGCCGCAGCAGACAAAGTACAGCAGTGCCGCCCAATCCCAGGCTCCGCGCAGGCCTGCCGCGAAACCGAGTGCCGCCGGCGCAACGCCGAATGAAATAACGTCGGCGAGCGAATCCAGTTCCCGCCCAAGCGCCGAATGCGTATGACGCCAGCGCGCGATCCGACCGTCCAGCACGTCGAAAACGAACGCGGCCGGTGCAAGCGCCGCCGCCACCAGAAACTGGGCCAGCACGGGGCTTTCGACATAAGCCATTGCGCAGAACACGGCGGCCACGCCGCACCCGGCATTGGCCAGGGTGAACACATCGGCGAGGTGCATGCCCCGGATCATTGAAAAATGTCGCGGGGTTGGAATGGTTTCGCGTTTCATCGGGTGACCTCTTGTTGTACTGGTGAGCGATGCGGTGGATTGAACTGGTTTGCCGTTGATTGGTTACTCACGCTCAGCTCAAACGCACGCGTGGATCGGCGGTCAGTTCGAGCAGGTCGAGTTCTTCCTGGGCCGACTGGAATGCCGCGTCGCCGATCTCGTCACGGGCCCGCATGTCGATGAGCACCTGGCGCTGCGCCTCCACCATGCGACGCTGCAAGGTCGCCACCGTCGGCGAATCCTCGGGCTGCGTGCCGGTGGACTGCTGCTCGCCGGAATTCAGCCGCGCCTTGTACTCGCGGCGCAAGCCGGAGGTGGGGGAGGAGCCTGCATCTTCGAGGTTGCGCAGCGCCACCCGAGCCGTCTCCGCCCGCGCAAGACCGATCTCGCGCTCGACCATGCCATCATCCGGGATGTCGATGCGACTGACGAGCCAGCGCAACGTGAGGCCCTGCCCGACCAGCGTCGCCAGCACGACGCAGAACGCGCACAGGACAATCAGATCGCGAAACGGAAAGTTACCGGGCAGCGCCAGCGCGGCGGCCAGCGTGACGATGCCGCGCATGCCGCACCAGGAAATAATCAATGCGTTACCCGTAGTCGGCCGCAACGCGCCGCGCTGCAAGGGTTTGCCGGAACGCTTGATCCGCCACCGCGAGATCGTGCTGTGCGACATCCACCAGGCGATGCGCGTGAGAATGACCGCCGCGCACACCGCAGCGGAGAATGCGATGTAGGCCGGCCATTGCCCCGGCTCCAGGCGCGAAACGATGCCTCGCAACTGCAGGCCGACCAGCACGAAAGCCAGTACGTTCAGCACGAACACCACGACTTCCCACACGGCGTAGGACACGATGCGCTGGCGCGCGTCGCTTTCCGCCGGCGCCATGCGCGCGAGGGTCATTGCATAGCAGACCACCGCGATGATGGCCGAAAGGCCGACACGGTCGGCCAGTATCCAGACCGCGAACGTGCTGATGAACTGCAGCATGATGGAGATGGAAACATGGTGCACGCGCGCGATGAACTTCAGGTAAAACCGGGCCAGCAGAATGCCCGCCGCCACGCTGCCACCCGCGGTAACAATGAGCATGGGCACGACGCTCCATCCCGAAAATTCTCCGGTCAGCGCGGCTACGACGGCAAAGCGATAGATCAGCAGCGCGCTGGCATCGTTGAAGAGGCTTTCGCCTTCGAGGATGACAGTCAACCGGTGCGGCAGGCCAAGGCGGCGCAACACCGCGGTCGCCGCGGAAGCATCCGGCGGCGACACGATGGCGCCCAGCGCGATGGCGGCGGCCCATCCCATTTGCGGCATCAGCCAGTGCGCGATCAGCGCAACGGCGGCAGTGCTGATGGCGACGGCGCCCAACGCGAGGCTGATTACTGGCGCGAGATTGTGTTTCAGGTCGCGGGGCGATGCATCGAATGCGGCATCGAGGAGCACCGGCGCGACGAACAGGGCCAGCGCGAGCTCGGGATCGAGCGCCACGTCCGGCATGCCGGGTATCAGGGCAAGTCCGGCCCCGGCGAGAGCCAGCAAAGCCGGATAGGGCACACCGACCCGCTCTGCCCACAACGAGAGCACGGCGCCGACCAGGAGCAGCGAGATCATGATCTCGAAAATGAACATTGGCCCTTCCTTTGCAGGCATTTCTGCCGTGTTGGACACTTAAATGCCATCGAGTTCTGCGCAGCGGCACGCAGCTCGCGCCGACCCTGTCGATTTCCGGGTGGCCCGGGGCTTTCGCGTTACAGGCGAATTTACTTGGAGCGATGCAAAGATTGCCCGAACCGGTACTCGAAATACCCGACGTCGCGGCTCGCGCCTGCGGGTATCCCCCAACCAAAGGGCACTGACGCCCCGCGAATTGGCAATTCCAGCCACTGGAGATGACGCGGACACCAATCGCGGCATTGGAGGTTCATTCGGCATGCATATTGCGACGTGACCTACCAATCACGGATCAAGGTCGCGTTCTGCGCCTGGCGGGGACCGTAACCATCCCCGCCGTGATGATGAGCCCGCCAATCGAGGCAGGGGGAGAAAACAATGGACAGGTTCGACCGCACTGTGGGTGCCAGGCCCGCGCGAAGGCCGCTCGCCGGGCTGGTTTCCGATCTTTGGCGCGAATCCGCCACGCTCATTCGCGAGGAAGCCGCGCTCGCCAAGGCGGAGCTCTCCGAAAAAGTGGCGAGCGCTGGCGCCGGTGTAGCCTCGCTCGCCATCGGCGGTGCAATCGTCTTCGCGGGGTTTTTGCTGCTGCTATTCGCCGCTGTCGCGGCGCTGGCGATGGCTTTGCCGGAGCAATACGCGGCATGGCTTGCACCGCTCATCGTCGGAATCGCGGTGGCTGTTTCCGGCGCAGTGGTGCTTTCAACCGGATTGAGAAAATTGCACGCCGCGAACCTCGTACCCGAGCGCAGCCCGCGCTCCGTTCGCCTTGATGCGAATATCGTGAAGGAGCACCTGACATGAATAGCCACCGCAGGACATCGCGGCAGATCGAGGCCGACATCGGGGACATTCGCCGGGATATGGACAGGACGCTCGACGCACTCGAAAAACGCCTGTCCCCCCGCGAGCTCATCCGCGAAACGGTCGATTCCGTCGGCCGCCTGCAGACCGGGCGCTACCTCGTCGGTGCGGCCAGCGTTGCCCGACGCCACCCGGTTGGGACGGCCGTGGCCGCTGTCGGGGTCACGCTCGCGATATCGCTCATGTACGCGTGGAGAAACCGCTGACGTTTCATTGCGTCGAACGGGAATGGCGCTTCAGGCGGCCGGAGTATTGACAGCGCGCGCCTCCCCGCCCTAAGTTGGCGGGACGTTCATTGCCCTATCAGGTACAGGCGAAGCGCATGACAGTTTTTCCCGTCACGGAACATTTCGCTGCCGAGATCGGCGATGTGGATCTTTCCAGACCCCTTGCGCCGGAAGCATTTGCGGAAATCGATGCGGCATTCAATCGCTATTCGGTCCTGGTGTTTCCCGACCAGCATCTCTCGACCGACCAGCACCTCGATTTCGCGCGCAACTTCGGCCCGCTGGAGACCACCATCCATGCCACGCGCAGTGACGCAAAGCTGCGCGTGCGTGCGGAGATCGCCGATGTGTCGAACCTGGCCGCAGGCGACGAGATCTGGGGGAAGGAAAGCCGCAAGCGCATGTTCGAAATGGGCAACCGCATGTGGCACACGGACAGCAGCTTCCGCCGCCTGCCCGCGAAGGCTTCCCTGCTCTATTCGCGCAGCATTCCACCGGTCGGCGGCCACACCGAGTTCGCAGACATGCGCGCGGCGTATGACGCATTGGGCGATGCGACGAAGCACCAGCTACGCGGACTCGTCGCCGAGCACGCCATCATGTATTCGCGCAAAAAACTCGGCTTCACGGATTTCTCGGACGAAGAGAACCAGATGCTGCCTCCTGTGCCGCAGGCTTTGGTACGCAAGCACGCCGGATCGGGTCGCATGGGCCTCTACCTGGCCTCCCACGCGGGTCGCATCTTCGGCATGAGTGACGACGAGGGCAAGGCACTGCTGCAACACCTCATCGAGCACGCCACGCAGCGCCAGTTCGTCTACTCGCATCGCTGGCGCCTGCACGATCTGGTCATCTGGGATAACCGCTGCACCATGCATCGCGGCAAGCCATACGAAGACCTGCGCTGGCCGCGCGACATGCAACGCGCAACCGTGTCGGACATCGCGCCCTCCTGCGAGCAGGAAGGCATCGCGGTTCCCGCGGCGGCATAGCCGTCGCGGGAACCGCGATGCAGGCACTAGGCGCTAGGCACTAGGCGCGAGGCACGAGGCGCGAGGTGTAGGCCGCGGAAGCTTAAAACCCTCGTGCCTAGTGCCTCGCGCCTCGTGCCTCCTGCTCAGT
>JBDTTE010000079.1:0-13525 GCA_039930785.1 Betaproteobacteria bacterium
CCAACCCCAAGCCAAGCGATTCGGACATCGACGATGCGATGGCGGGCAACATTTGTCGCTGTGGCACCTATCCACGTATTCGCGCCGCGATCAAACAGGCCGCGGATAGCAGCAATGCCGGCGCACCCGCCGCCCTCGCCGCCTCGGAGGCCTGAAATGAAAACTGAATCGATGGAAATCTACGACAGCGTATCGCCCTCCCGCCGCCATTTTCTGAAAGTCACCGCGTCCGCTGCACTCGGTGGCGGCCTGGTGCTCGGGTTCGGCATACGCGCACGAGCCGAGGTCAGCGATGAGTTAACGGCGGGTGCCCCGTTCGCGCCGAATGCCTTCCTGCGCATCGATCGCTTGGGCAAGGTGATCTTCGTGAACCCCTACATTGAAATGGGCCAGGGCACTTACACCGCCATCCCCATGCTGATCGCGGAGGAACTGGAGGTAGACGTCAATACGGTCGTCATCGAACACTCGCCGCCCGACGATAAAATCTACGTGAATCCGTTGATCGGCATCCAGATGACCGGCGGTTCGACCGCGGTGCGCGGTTCATATGTGCGGCTGCGGCAGGCCGGCGCGACCGCGCGCATGATGCTGATCGGCGCCGCGGCCAAGCGCTGGAACGTCGAGCCGCTTACCTGTCGCGCGGAGAACGGCGTGGTGATTCACGACGCCAGCGGACGCAAGGTCGCATACGGCGAGTTGGTCGACGCTGCCGCCAAGCTACCGGTGCCGGAGAATGTTGCACTCAAAGCGCCGGCCGATTTCAAATTGATCGGAACGTCCCATCGCCGCCTGGACACGAGCGGCAAGGTCGATGGCAGCGCGATGTATGGCATCGACAGCCGTCCTGCGGGAATGAAGTTCGCGGTCGTTGCAGCGTCGCCGACATTCGGCGGCAAGCTCATCGCGGTCGACGAAGCCAAGGCGCTGGCGGTGCCTGGTGTCACACAAGTGGTGCGCCTGGACAACGCGGTCGCGATCGTGGCCATCCATACCTGGGCCGGAAAGCAAGGCCTCGTCGCCGCCGCGCCACAGTGGGATGCCGGACCGAATGCAAAGCTCTCGACGGCGGACGTCGTCGCACAGCTCGCAAAAGCCGTGGAACAGCCGGGCGCAGTGGCGCGGCGTGACGGCGAGCCTGAGGCGGCCATCGCGCAATCGGCGCTCAAGGTAAACGCCGTCTACCAGCAACCGTTCCTCGCGCACGCGGCGATGGAGCCGATGAACTGCACCGTGCACATGACGCGGGACGGCTGCGACATCTGGCTCGGGACACAGATCCCCGGCAGGACCCAGGCCGCCGTAGCGACACTCACAGGCTTCAAGTCGGAGCAGATCCGCCTCCACAATCACCTGCTCGGCGGTGGATTCGGGCGCCGACTCGAGTACGACGGCACGGTGCGTGCCGTCCAGATCGCGCAGCAAGTGCAAGGACCGGTGCAGGTCATCTGGACACGCGAGGAGGATATCCAGCAGGACATGTACCGCCCGTACTACTACGACAGCATGACAGCGGGACTCGATCCGCAAGGCAAACCGCGCGGTTGGTCACACAGGATTGCAGGCTCATCGATTCTCGCGCGTTACTTTCCGGCGGCGCTGCGCAAGAACGGGGTGGACTTCGACGCGGTGGATAGCGCAGAGAACCTCGCGTACGGGTTCGACGCCATTCAGGTCGAATGGCGCGCACAGGAACCACCGGGCATACCGACCGCGTTCTGGCGCGGTGTCGGTGTGACGCGGAGCACGTTTGCGGTCGAGAGCTTTATCGATGAACTGGCGGTAGCCGCGAAGCAGGATGCGCTCGCGTACCGCGTCGCCCTGCTCGACAAGAGCCCGCGCGCGGCCGCAGTGTTGCGGATCGCCGCAGAGCAAGCCGGCTGGGGCAAACCGCTGCCGCCGGGACAGGGCCTGGGAATTGCCCTATGCACGGGCTTCGGCACCTTCATTGCGCAAGTGGTCCAGGTCACGGTCGACAAAGACGGTAACGTCAATCCGACGCAGGTATGGTGCGCGGTCGACTGCGGAATCATGGTGAATCCCGACATCATTCGAGCGCAAATGCAGAGCGGTATCGTGTTCGGGCTGTCGGCCGCGCTTTACGGCGAGATCACCATCAAGGACGGCCGCGTCGAGCAAACCAACTTCGGCGACTACCGCGTGCTGCGCATCAACGAGGTACCGCGGATCGAAGTGCATCTGGTGAAAAGCACGGAGGCACCAGGCGGTATCGGCGAGCCTGGCACTTCCTGCGTGATGCCGGCGTTGACCAATGCAATCCATGCAGCCACGGGCAAGCGCATCCGCAAGCTGCCCGTAGGCGAGCAAGCGCGACCGGCGTAACAGCCGCTGCTAGTTGAATGGAGACGACAAGGAAAAAATGTCCGCCGAACTCACTTACGCCCGCCGTCGCTTTCTTCGCTCTGCCGCAGTATCGGTTGCCGCCGCCCAGTCCGTATTCGCCGGGCTGGGGGTGGCACGAGCCGATGATTCGAAGCTGCCTGTGCCCGAGGAAAAAATGCTCGCGTCTTTCGCCACGCTAAAGCAGATCGATGCAGGTTTGCTGAATGTCGGATACGCCGAAGTCGGCCCGGCCAGCGGCCCGGCGGTGCTTCTATTGCACGGCTGGCCCTACGACATTCATACCTATGTCGACGTTAGTCACCTGCTGGGCGCCGCGGGCTACCGGGTGATTGTGCCGTATCTGCGTGGCTACGGCACGACGCGGTTCATCTCGAACGATACCGTGCGAAATGGCCAGCAATCGGTTATTGCAGTCGATGGGATTGCCCTGATGGACGCTCTCGGAATTGAGTCGGCCATCATCGGCGGATGCGATTGGGGCGCGCGCACGGCTTGCATCATGGCGGCACTGTGGCCCGAACGCTGCAAGGGCCTGGTGTCCGTGAGCGGTTATTTGATCGGGAGCCAGCAAGCGGGCCAGAATCCGTTGCCGCCCGCTGCCGAACTCCAATGGTGGTACCAGTATTACTTCGCCACGCAACGCGGCAAGGCTGGCTACGACAAGTATCGGCACGAGTTCGCAAAGCTCATCTGGCACAGCGCTTCTCCGAAGTGGAGCTTCGATGACACTACGTTCGAACGCAGTGCAGCCGCACTCGACAACCTCGATCACGTCGATATCGTGATCCACAATTACCGCTGGCGACTGGGGTTGGTCGACGGTGAGCCGAGGTACAGCGATCTGGAACAGCGTCTTGCCGCGGCGCCCGTCATCACCGTGCCCACCATCACGCTCGAAGGCGACGCCAATGGCGCACCCCATCCGGAGCCAGCCGCCTACGCGAAGAAATTCTCGGGCCGCTATGCGCCTCGAACCATCGAGGGCGGGATCGGGCACAACCTGCCGCAGGAGGCGCCGCGGGCCTTCGCCGAAGCGATGACCGAGGTCGACCGTTACTGAGTTAGACAACATTCAACGCCAAGGACGCAAAGGTACGCGAAGGAAAGCCAGGACGAATGGATCGACCACCAGGATGCTGCTGTCCTTTGCGTACCTTTGTTTTTCCTTTGCGCCCTTTGCGTCAACGCCTTTGACTTTTTCATTCCCGCGCAGGCGGGAATCCAGAAAACGATAGCGATTCGCGGCGCCCAACGAAAAAAATGCATTCAACGCGAAGGATTCACTTCAATACCCCCTTGAGGGGTACGCAAAGGTACGCGAAGGAAAACGAGGGCGAATGGCTTCGATGAATACGATGCCTTCCTTTGCGTAACTTTGTTCTTCCTTTGCGCCCTTTGCGTCAACGCCGTTGACCTGGGCTGAAAGAAAATTGTCATTCCCGCGCAGGCGGGAATCCAGAACACTCGCTCGACCGAGACAATCCCCCCCTCCAGGAACCTTCTCGTTTCCTGGATTCCCGCCTGCGCGGGAATGACAACTTGACGCACCAACCCGCACGCCTCGCGCTTCCCGGCTCTCGCCTTTCGCTCCTCGCCGATAGCGCTGTCATGGAATTCCTGATTCCCGGAGAATAGCCGGACATTCTCTCGCGGGAGTCCAGCATGGCAGAGCAAAGCGAAGCGATCCGTTTTCCCGGCGCCGACGGGCAACAACTATCGGCACGCATGGACCGACCGGTGGGCGCGCCCCGTGCCTATGCGCTTTTCGCGCACTGCTTTACCTGTTCCAAGGACAGCCTCGCCGCGGCCCGGATCAGTCGCTCGCTTGCAATGCAGGGCATCGCCGTATTGCGATTCGATTTCACCGGCCTGGGCAGCAGTGCCGGCGACTTCGCCAATACCAACTTCTCGTCCAATATTGCCGACCTGCTCGCAGCGGCGGATTTCCTGCGCGAGCACTACGCCGCTCCGAAATTATTGATAGGCCATAGTCTCGGCGGCGCCGCAGTACTCGCTGCGGCTGCACGCGTGCCGGAAGCCGTCGCGGTCGCGACCATCGCCGCGCCATTCCGCCCGGATCACATTCGGCAACTGCTGCAGCCGGCTACCGCCGAGATCGAGGCCAAAGGCGAAGCGGACGTCTCGCTCGGCGGTAGAACCTTTCGGATCAAGCAACAGTTCCTGGACGATATTGCGAGCCACAACACGCAGGACTCGATCGCCGCGTTGCGCAAGGCGCTGCTGATCTTTCACAGCCCGGCCGACACCACGGTCGATGTCCAGAACGCGGCGCAGATCTTCCTGGCGGCAAAGCATCCGAAAAGCTTCGTGTCCCTCGAAAATGCCGATCACCTGTTGACGCGCAAGGTCGATTCCGCGTACGTCGCCGCCGTGCTCACGGCATGGGCCAGCCGCTATCTTGGCGACGCCGCATCGACCAGCGACAGCGAATTGATCGCTGAACCCGGAACGGTCGTGGTTCAGGAAACCCGTGAAGGAAAATTCACCCAGAGCATTCGCACCGATCACCACACCCTGTTCGCCGACGAACCGGAAGAGGTCGGCGGCAACGACAGCGGCCCCTCGCCTTATGACTTGTTGCTGGCGAGCCTCGGTGCGTGCACCTCGATGACGCTACGCGGTTATGCCGACCTGAAAAAAATTCCACTCGAGAAAATCACCGTGCGCCTGAAGCACGCGAAAATTTATGCACAGGATTGCGCCGAGTGCGAAACCAAAGAGGGCAAGATCGACAGGATCGATCGCCAGATCGAACTGACGGGACCGCTCGATGAAGCACAGCGCGCAAAGCTCCTGGAAATCGCCAACAAGTGCCCGGTCCACCGCACCCTGCATTCGGAACTGCATATTCCGACAGCACTGAAGCCGTAATTCCTTTCCGCGAATCGCCGCGATGGCGACCGCTCCCGCGGCGCGTTCCCGCGTCAATTCCGCGCCGAGAACATTCGGCGCAGGCGCTGCCCGATCTAACATAAAAGTGTAATGGGCAGTCCTCGCGCCCGCGATTAATCTCGATGTCGGTCGCTATCCGTCCATCGCGTCGGAAACGACGCACGGCAGGCTGCGCACAATTCATCAACCACTCGACAGGAGAACACCATGAGAATGTCCATTGCTTTCGCGCTGATCGCTGCGCTTGGATTTGCGAGCTCCGTTCTGGCAGACGAGATCGTCAAGGCCGGCGGCCCTACCGACAAGCCCGGTCGTACGCTTGAAGACGACACAGTAAAATCGGGCGGCGGCGACAAAAAACCCGGACGTGCGGCGGAAGACGAAGTCGTGAAATCCGGTGGTTCGTCCGACAAACCCGGACGCCAGATGGAACGTAACAAATAAAAGATCTTCGGTCTGATGCAGCCGATCCTGGTGGATCGGCTTTTTTTTGCGCGTCATTCCTCCGCGCACCACGGTAGCGACCGTGATTCTTCCACGCGACAACCAGTCCTGCGTTCCCGTTCAACCGATCATCGCAAAAATTGTGGCGTGATGGTCGCGCTGAAAAAGTCGAGACATCCAGTTCAACCCATCGGTCGTATCGCCCTTCGGAGCTGTCCTAAAGAAGCGAAATAAGACGCCATCGACGCGCCAGCCATTGTGGCGCAAGGACAACCCACGCCGACACCGGGGAGCACGGGCACGACAGCAGACAGTTACAACCAGATCACGCGACCAATCCCTTGAGGAGAGTTACATGTCAATCATGAATGCCGCAGTCGGGCGACCCGCTTTCAAGCGGCGCGCCGCCGTTAATCGCGTTGCCGCAATGGTAGCGATGGGCTTATGCATGGGAATTCTTGGCGACAACGCCAATGCCGCCAGCCATCGGGAAGCACCTTTTATAGCGACCCAGCCCAAAGTGGACGGAACCGATTTCTATCTGTTCAGGAGCTATGAGGCGGGCCGGGGCAATTTCGTGACCCTGGTCGCGGATTACATCCCCTTGCAGGAACCGGGAGGCGGTCCGAACTACTACACGATGGATCCGGACGCGCTCTACGAAATCCATATCGATAACGACGGCGACGCCAAGGAAGACCTCACCTTCCAGTTCCGGTTCTCGAACAATCTGCAGAACGTCGCGCTCGGGGTCGGCGGCAAACAGGTTGCGATTCCGTTGAGACAAGCAGGTCCGATCTCCGCGGGCGATTCCACCAAGCTGAACGAGACCGAAACCTACACCGTGGACGTTGTCCGCGGCTGGCGCCGTTCCCATCGTTCCGCGGTCACCAACGCAAGCGGCGGCGGCACCAGATTCACCAAGCCGGTCGATTACATCGGCCAAAAGACTTTGCCCGCCTATGGGGCCTACGCCGCGCAGTATGTTTACAACGTCAATATTCCGGGCTGCAACACCCCGGGACGCATGTTCGTGGGCCAGCGCAAAGATCCTTTCGTCGTTGCACTCGGTCGCGTGTTCGACCTGATCAACCTGAATCCGCTCGGAGCGAACAACGTCAACAAGGATGATCTCGCGGGAAAGAACGTGACGTCGATAGAGCTGGAAGTCGCGACTTCGTGTCTGACTGCCGGTGACCCGGTGATCGGCGGCTGGACGACGGCGAGCCTGCGCCAGGGACGCTTGCTGGTGCCGGATCCGCGCAGTGGCAATGACAAGGCGCAAAAAAGCGGCGGCGCGTGGACCCAGGTATCCCGATTGGGCATGCCACTCGTCAACGAGGTGGTGATCGGTCTCAAGGATAAGGACAAGTTCAACAACGCCAAGCCGCAGAATGACGGTCAATTCGCCGATTACGTCACCAATCCCACGCTGCCGGCCTTGATCGAAAGTTTGTTCGGGGCACCTGCGCCGACAAACTTCCCGCGCAAGGACTTGATCGCCGCATTTTTGACTGGCGTGAAAGGCCTTAACCAGCCCGCTCATGTCACGGCGTCGGAGATGCTGCGACTGAACACGTCCATCGCGCCGACAGACGCGGGCCATCAGGCCAATCTCGGCGTGATCGCCGGCGACAATGCCGGTTATCCGAATGGCCGCCGTCCCGGTGACGATGTGGTGGATATCTCGCTTCGCGTGGTCATGGGCGTGCTGTGTACGCTCAACCAGCCGACGGTGTTCGGTTGCATTCCCGCGGACGCACCCGCCGGATCGGCTGCACTCACCGACGGCGCCACTGTCAACGCCGGAATGTTCGACGTCACGTTCCCGTACCTGAAGACCCCGTTGGCCGGCGCGCCCAACTGATTCCCATCGATCCAGGAGACCCATTCATGAAAAAGCTCTCGATCAGTTCCACGACCCGCCGCTCCCTTCTCGCACTGTCGACGCTTGCCGGCCTGAGCGCCTGCGGCGGTGGCGGTGGAGATGGCAGTTCCGCGCCCGCCTCGGGCGCTGATACGACCAGCGTGCCGGCGTCGGCGGTTGCCAGCAACGCCGCGTTCGTGCGCTATCTGGACACTATGCCGGCCACCGAGACACAGGAACCACTCGGCGCGGACGCCGTCACGCTGCCGACCACGGACAGTGAAGAACCGACGAACGTCTGATCGTTGAAGGCATAACGAAGTCCAGTCTGGACTGGCGGGGAAAGGCGGCAACGCCCTTCTCCGCTCTTCAAGTAACAAGTCACGTCCGATTCACCCTGGCCTCGGAGGTTTGGCTTCCATGCGCTGTCCGTCCGAGTCCGGCCCCTGCTCACGCGGTATAGCGTTCGCATCCTCGATTTTTGCGATTGCGATAGGTGTGCTGTCGCCGCTTGCGCAGGCCGGTGCCGAATCCTTCCTTCCGACCGACGATTCCACGATCGTCGAACGCCTGCGCGATCGCCCGCTCGATCGAACCGATCAGGAACTGCGCAAGGCTCGCGCGCAACTGAAACTCTCGCCCCAGGACCTGGCGCTCGCGGTGGATGTCGCGCGGCGCTGCATCCAGGTCGCCCGCCGCGACGGCGATCCGCGCTACCTTGGTTATGCGCAGGCCGCACTCGCCTCATGGTGGTCGACCCCCAACCCACCGATGCCAGTGCTGCTGATGAAGGCCACCATCTTGCAGAGCTCGCACGAGTTCGATCTGGCACTCGCCGCCTTGGCGCGCGTGCTGCACGCGCAACCCGGAAACGCGCAGGCCTGGCTGACGCAGGCGACGATTCTCCAGGTTCAGGGAAAATTCGAAGAAGCACAGGCAAGTTGCGAACGGCTTCGGCCCCTCGGCGCCGGACTCTATGCCGATGCCTGCCTTGCCGAGCAGGCCAGCCTGACCGGGCGTGCGACCGAGGCGCGTGCAACGCTGGATCGCTTGTCCGCGGCAGCGTCATCGGAAAAAGCCAATATGAACGCCGGATGGCTCGCGATCATCCAGGCCGAGCTGACTGAGCGCATGGGCGACTTCGCGGCGGCCGAACGGTTCTATCGCGTCGCACTGGCCGATAGTAACGATGCCTACACCAAGGGCGCATTTGCCGATTTTCTGCTGGATCGGCATCGCGCTGCGGAAGTCATCGCGCTGCTGAAAGGTGAACAGCGGTCCGACCCGTTGCTGCTGCGTCTGGCGCTCGCTTACCGCGCCGAGCAGCACGATGAATTGCCGAAGACCGTTGCGGCGTTGCGATCGCGATTCGAAGCCGCACACTTGCGGGGCGACACCGTGCATCGCCGCGAAGAGGCGCGTTTCGAGTTGACCCTTCTGCAGCGGCCGGATGAAGCGCTACGTCTCGCATTGGAGAACTGGGCGGTGCAGAAGGAACCCGCGGATGTGCGCATCCTGCTGGAGGCGGCGCGCGCGGCAGGCCGCGATGCCGACGCCGAAGCGGTGCGTGCTTTCATTCGAAATCATCAACTCGCCGACCAGCGGCTCGCCGCGCTGACCAGATGATTGTGCTTTCCCCGGGTTATTCGTGGAAGCACCTTGCCGTCCTGCTCGGCGCGTTTCTGTTCGCACCGATCCACGTCGCTCACGCCCACAAGCCCAGCGACAGTTATCTGACGCTGACCCCGCACGATGCATTGATCGACGTCCATTGGGACGTCGCCCTGCGCGATCTGGACAATGAGTTGGGCCTGGATGCGGATGACGACGGCGCACTGACCTGGGGTGAGGTGCGCACTCGACAGCGTGACATCGAGGCATTTCTCCTGCCGCAACTCCGGATCAAATCCGGTACAGAGCGCTGCTCGCTCGTCGGCCGGACGGGCGCAACGGCGGCGGTTCATCGGCTCGCGAGTCACAGCGATGGCACCTACGCAGCACTCGACTTCAGCCTCGATTGCAAGTCGCCACCTCAGGCAATCGAAGTCGAGTACCGGCTTTTCGCGACGAGCGATCCGACCCATCGCGGAATTCTGCGCATCGATGCCACTGGCCTTACCACCGCCTCGCCACGCAATGGCGCCGATCGCACGGCGGTGCTGGGCCCGGAACAACCCATACGCACGTTCGAACTGCAACCGGCCTCACGTTGGGCAACGCTGCGTGAGTTCGTAAAGGAAGGCATCCGGCACATCCTCCTGGGTTTCGATCACATTCTGTTTCTTCTGGCTTTGTTACTGACGTCCGTCCTGGTTCGGGGAAGCAGGAATGGAAAGCCCGCCTGGCAGGGCGCCCCGCAACTTCGCCTGGCCCTCAGTGACGTAGTAAAAATGGTGACGGCATTCACCGTCGCGCATTCGCTCACCCTGAGCCTCGCGGTTTTCGATGTCGTGTCGCTACCATCACGTGTAGTCGAATCCGCCATCGCGCTGACCATCGTACTGGCAGCCGTTAACAATCTGACGCCGATACTGCGCGAAAGACTCTGGATCGCGGCGTTCGGATTTGGCCTCATTCACGGTTTCGGGTTTGCCGGCGCGCTGAGAGATCTGGGGCTGCCACGCGATGCCCTCGCGATATCGCTATTTGGTTTCAACCTGGGCGTCGAGATCGGCCAGCTCGGCATCGTCCTGGCTTTTTTCCCGATTGCCTACGCAAAGCGTTTCACTGCCTTCTATCGACGCGGCGTCGTCTGGTTCGGATCGGCGACGATCGGCGCCCTGGCCGCGGTCTGGTTTATCGAGCGCGCACTGGATCTGAAGTTACTCGGACCACTGTGAAAGTCTGGGCTCGTCGCCTGTGCATCGATGCTCGTCCTCCAGAAACGCTGCACTGTCCGCCAATCCTCACCAGCCGGCGAAAGGCATGGACGTGTCGTCAGTGTTATCGTTTGATGTAAGTACCCTCCGGTGACCCGGAGAGATAGGATGCACCCCTAACGCAACGTTTTGCGTCATCTTGCAGGGACGATCAACGATGGGAAACGTGAAACCAGGCGATTGGCCCGCCCTGCCCTACGCCGCATGGGCCGAAACGTACGCCACTTTGCATTTGTGGACGCAAGTAGTAGGGAAAATTCGCCTGTCTCTGACGCCGTGGCAGAACCATAGCTGGCATGTGGCGCTCTACGTGACGACCCGGGGGCTGACCACTTCGCCCATACCCTACGGCGCCCGATCGTTCGAAATCACATTCGATTTCGTCGAACACGCGCTCGACATCACGGTGAGCGATGGCGCGGCGAGAAGGCTTCCGCTTCGATCCCAGTCGGTCGCAGACTTTTACCGCGAAACCACGGCGGCGCTGGCGAATCTCGGCATTTCCGTCGCGATCGAAGAAGCCCCGTGCGAGATTGCGGGAGCCATTGCGTTCAGCCGCGACGACCAGCACGCGACCTACGATCCGAACCACGCGAACCGCTTCTGGCGTGTACTGCTGCAGGTGGACCGGGTGATGAAGCAGTTTCGCACCGGCTTCATCGGCAAATGCAGCCCCGTGCACTTCTTCTGGGGCAGCTTCGACATTGCCGTGACGCGCTTCTCGGGCAGGACCGCACCCCGCTTCAAGGGCAAGGTACCTGGATTGGCCGCCGAAGTCATGCAGGAGGCCTACTCACACGAGGAAAGCAGCGCCGGATTCTGGCCGGGCGGCAACGGCGTCGAGGCGTCGTTTTATTCGTACGCTTATCCGGAACCTCCAGGCTTCCGTACTAGCCCGGTGCTGCCGAAAGATGCGTTCTTCAGCGAAAAGCTTGGGGAGTTTTTGCTGCCGTATGAATCGGTGCGCAACGCTCCCGACCCGGACGCCGCCCTGCTCGCATTCCTTCAGAGCACCTATGAAGCGGCGGCGCGCTCGGCGAACTGGGATCGTGCCGCACTAGAGTGCCCGCAAGGCAGTCCGGGCGTGTGCCGCCAAATCGATACTGCGAAGGTCGGATAGCGGCGAGCGTCGCCGCCCGCTCGCTGTCCCCTTGCGGTCAGCTATCGGGAACTACGCCGCCAGGTGTCAGGTGATCGATCGCCTGCGGCAGGATGCTCGACCGCGTTTGGTCAGATCGTCGATAGAATCAGTGATCTCCGTTTGATTTCTCCGGAGGGACTATCTCATCGTGCGTCGACCTACTTCTTGGCTTTCGCCTTGTCCGCTTTCACCTCGACCGTCTTCGCGCTCATCGTGTACTCGATGGTGACCTTGGAGCCGACTTTCAGATCCCCGGTGACCTTCGTATCCGGTGTCCGGGCAACCTCCCATTTCTCGTTGCCTTTCTGCACGACGATTTTGGTGTCCGACACCTCGAGCACGGGTCCGGTTACCTGATACGCCCATGCAGAACTCGCGACACACAGCGCGACAATGGCGACAGATTTACGTAAGAAATTCATCGGGATTCCTCCTTGCGTTTAACGACCTGTTGAAATGAATATGGCATTGCTGATCCTAGCATGGCGCCACGCGCAAACCATCGCACAAATGCAACGCTGAACGTTTTTTGAATGCGGGAAGCGACGCGGCCTCACCAATAACCGGAGAATTCGATGAAAATTATGCTCGCTGTATCGCTGATGGCCGCGTCGTTCAACCAGCGCTATCGCTTTGCCAGCCGCCTGGCGTTTCCAGTGGCGCGCGAATGGATGGGTTTGAGGGTTCGCTGCGCACCTCGTGCCGCCGATCCCGACAGTTGCGCCGCTGCCACGGCCGACCGATTGAGTGTGTCTTGCGCAAATCTGGATTGACGATCTGCAGCCTGCTGCGGCGTCCGGCTCGCCGCAATCGACATCATGGCGGTGCAACCAGCGAACATTTGTCTGACCGCCATTGCGCCCAGTTCCTGATTCAGGCGCATCCAGCTAGTCGCCATCGCCTGCGATGACTCGGTCGCTGCCGCGACTTTCTCGCTCCCCATCAAGGCAAGCTCGCGCCGATTCCGCGAACTCGACAAACCGCGCACGGCGAGGTTCGGGTTGGTGCGATAGCCGATGACTTGTCCGGAAGCCAGCATCATCTCGCCGGTTTTCCACAGGAAGGTCGTCCATAGTCGAAACGGCTCAGCGGACATGGCAGCGAGGGTAAATGGATTCATTTGGTTTTGAGTACCGTGAAGAATGCGTTCCGCCGGAGCTTCGGCTTTGCGACAATTGTCAGGCGAATAAACCTGAAAACAGGCGGGCACCGCCCGCCTGTTTTCAGCCGGCTTATAGCCGGCAGTGGTGCAACTCGAGACTACGACTTGATTTCGATGTTGTTCACAACCGATTTGACGCCCTTGACCGAGTTGGCATCCTGTATTGCACGATCAATGTCAGCCTGGGTGTCGGTCGTGCCGCTCAGCGTAACGACGCCGTCAACGGTCTTGACGTGAATGTGGGTCGCGCTGACTTGCTTGTCGGCCACGAGATCCGTCTTCACTTTTGTGGTGATCCACGAATCGCTCACCACCTCACCGGTTTGATCGATACCGCGCCTGTTCGAATCCTGGGCACAACCTGCGGCACCCAACATCAGAACCGATACCAGCAGGGCGCCCGCTACCTTCGACAATGTCTTCATGTTCGCTCTCCTTTGAATGTAACCACGGAATTCACTTGAGCGATGCGTCCGCATTCAATCCACACATGCAGTCGATTAAGCAGGCATACGCTGTCGCTGCCGAGCTATAGGCAAAGGCTGTGCCTATCTGGCAACAAAGGCATAACACCATGATTATCCGGAATTGAATTTAATCTCACGGCGTGGGGCGAGCAAATAAATGTAATTGCTACATGCAACCGGCGTAAAACTTTTAACCAGCGGAATGGTTGTTGCGTCGACGAAAGGATACGGATCTGGTGAGCGTGATTTTTATCGTAGCGCTCCGCTGTCATACGCTACACAGTACGC
>JBDTTE010000080.1:0-13507 GCA_039930785.1 Betaproteobacteria bacterium
GAAACGTGACGCCGATCGCCCAGGCAAACAGTATCGCGTTGACGATGCCGGCGACGAATGGATGCCCCGTGGCGCGGTAGATCCAGCCACTGAACAATCCGCCAATCATGAAGAACAGCAGCATCACCGGCACGATGAGCACTAAAAAGAACAAGCGCTGAAAATCCAACAGCACCGCCACAGCAATCGAAACGAGAAATGCGATCTTGGAGGCCAGGTACGCGCCACGGGCCGCGCCCGGGCCCCGCGTCAGCCATTCGTCATTTAGAAAAAATGCCAGAGTGCCGACGAGCATCGCCAGCAGGAGAAAGAATCGACCCTCGCCCGGAAAGAACGACGTGACGAAAGTGTCGATCGGCCATGCGAGCGCGATGGCGACGAATGCGCTGCTCGCCGCGGCGGCGCGCACGAACGCGGGCAGCGATAGCGCTTGCGCCGCAGGCGCGTCGCTGCCGCGTCGCATCCACGCCATGCCGAGAAACGTCAGCGCGCCATAGAGCGCAAAATGCACGACGAGGTAGTCAGCGACCGCCACCGGCAGAAAATTCGTGGGAATCGGACGCAATAGCAGCGGTGTGGCAATCATCGGCCCGAGCAGCGGTAGCCAAAGGTGCCGCCAGCTCAGCGACGCGCCGAGCGCCGGCGCTGCGACCTGCGGTAGCCATGCCGCGAGGGGATTCGCCAGCAGCACGACGCCGGCAACGAGCAGGAGTATCCACTGTCCGCGCGATTCCACTGCCGGCGCCCTCGCACGTTCGCGGCCAAACGTTGCATCCAGCCAACCGAGCGCTTCACGCAGACTGTCCACACTGTACAAAACGCTCGCGTGCTCGACGTGCGCGCTGAAGGCGATGCGCCGCCCGGTGCCGGTCGCGGGATCACCGTAAGTCATGAAGGGCTGTGCGGCAGCCGGGGCGGTCGCGAGGCTGACCGCGCGCAAGCCTTCGCGCTTCAGCGTTCCTTCCCAGTCGCCGACGATGACCAGCAGGTTGCGCGGCGCGGAGCTGGTTACGGCGGGGGAAAACATCGAGACCGCGATCGTGGCGGCAACACCCGGAGTCGCGTTGGCATATCGGATCACGATGTCCGTTGCCATCGAATGCCCGAGTACGGCAAGACGCCCGTCACCCAGCCCGCGCGCGTAACGCGCGACTTCGGCGACGCTGGCAACGAGCGTTCGTGTCGCGCCGTCGATTTCGGTGAGACTGCCGGTCAGCGGCCGTCCGTTGCGACCATGTCCGGGGAAGTCGAAGGTCACGGCAATATAGCCGTTACGGGCGAAGGTCAGCGCGAAAGACTGCATCAGTTGCTGCGAGCCCGCAAAGCCGTGCGCGATCACGACGACCGGGGCGGGCTGCGCAGTCGCGGCTCGATACACGGTAACCGGGGTGCCTGCCAGAGCGGTGGTCGTGACGAGGACGCCGTCGGCGGCGGCACCGAGCCTCCACAAGGACAGCACGATCGCGAAAATGGCGAGCATGGCAAGCAGGCCGGGAAAGTTCCGGAGATTGGGGCGAGAAACGGTGAGCGTCACGCTGGACATCGTAGGCGAGCGGTGAAGGCTCGCCAAGTATTCCGTCCTCAGCCGGCAGGCCACCTTGATGCTGACGTTCGCCCTGGCCGCGTTCGACAGGCAACTGATCACGAGCGATTCATCAAAAGCGCGTGAACATTCCGTTCTAGTTGTAGTGCAATCCATTGCTCGGATCGATCGCCTGCCGATTCGCATTGCTGAGACACTGCGTACCTTCCATGCGGCCGCCGTTGTCGGCACATCGATTGTCGGGAGCCGCTGCGCCGGGTGCCGACGATCCCCCGTAATACTGCGGCGGATGATCGTATTCCCAGGAGCGCAGGTTGGCGGCGGCTTGGCGGGCGATCTTGTTGCCCTTCGCAGCGGCACGGTCGTAGTAGTAGAGGGCTTTCGCGCGATCCCTTGGTACGCCTTGGCCGAATTCGTACATCCAGGCTAGGTGCCGTTCACCATCGGCCAGGCCGTTGGCCGCCGACTTTTGCAGCCAGCGGAACGCCGCGCCTTGATCTGCAGGCACGCCAGAACCAAAATGATAGGCCCGCCCGAGCAGTAGTTGCGCGTTGGCACTGCCGGCGTTCGCCGCTTTGAGGGCGTAGGGAATCGCAGCCTCAGGACGTTTCAGGTCACTCAAAACGCTGGCGCGCCGGAAGTCCCGCTGTCCGGCCAGCTTTTGATCATCGGCGAGCTGGCCCCGCGCAGTCGGATCACCGGCGCGTGCGGCGCGCTGGAGCCACTGGGTTGCCTGATCGGGGTCCAGCGAAACACCTTGGCCGACATCGTAGAGCGCCGCCATCGCAACCATTGCCTGCGGAAGGCCGCTGGCCGCGCTCGCTTTCAACCAGCGTACGGCCTCGGGAATATCCTGACGCGTGCCATCGCCGAACAGGTACATCATGCCGGCGATGTATTGGGCGCCGGAATTGCCCGCGCGTGCGCTGGGCAGCGTGTCCCGCAAACTGGGGTTGGCGAATGTATTGGCGGCGGTAAGCAGCAGCGCCATGGTCAGTCCGATACGTGCAGATCGCGAAACCTCACCGAGAAACCAACTCGTTGCGGTCGGGCCACGCCTAATCGTTTCAACCATGACGACTCCGGTAATTGCTGCGCTTTGGAGATGCTACCTCATCCACATTCGAGGTGTAGAACGAGCTGACGTCCAGCGGGACATCTGTTGGGGGCACTGAAGATTCGAGATGCCATCAGGAACAGCTGCGGTCAGCCATCGCCTACTTTAGTGCTGCCTATCCGTGCCCCGTCAGCATACGGAAGAAATGCGCGATGAACTCGAACCACTTTTGCAGACCCTCCGCGCCGTGCAACATGGGGAGCACCGTTGAAAGCGAGCCGAACGTGGAGCCAATGAGCTGGCTGAACGACTGCCAGTCGAACGGCACTACGCGCATTGACTCGGTCTGCTCGAACATCTTCCACAGGCCAGCCATATCCGTGAACGCGGTCTTGAGTTCATTCGGCTTCGAACGCGCATCGTGCGCGAGCAGACCCTCGGTGCGGCGCACTTGGTCGAGCGCAAGATCTCGATAGCGCCGTAGCGCACGCTCCTTGGCGAGCCGGAGCTGGGAGGTAAATAGCAAGAGTGGTGCGGTGAAAAATACCGGCGCCAAGATGGCGAACCCCACCAGCGGACCCCAGACCGGCGGCATGTCGAGCGTGGCCCCTTCGATCGCCATTTTGTAACCGACCGTCGCCGCCACGTTGCTGATGCCATAGGCGAGTATCACGAGCGAGAACTTGGCCTGTACGGCGCTCACGAAGCCGATGCCGCCGGTGCCGTCCGGATGCGTCGCGCGCAAATCCAAGCGAAACCGCGACACCTTCCACAAATACGCGTACCACAGACCGATCTTCCAGATAATGCGTAACCACCAGTACATCTGAATCGGCAGGGCAACAAAAAATTCCCATCTTCCGGTCATGGTTAGGTGGCGACCCATGCCTTTTACCACGGTCGTGTGCCAGGTCACTTTGTCGTCCGGGAACCCCATTTCGGTGTGCCAGATCGCATAGGTCAGCGCAAAAGCGATGAGCATGCAGATGGCATCGGAGAGGAAAGACCGGCGCCACTGCGCGATGCGCCCGTGCCATTGGATCACCCGTTCCTGGTCGGATACGCGCACGATATCTGTCGACAAAAACTGGTGTGCTGCATCGCGTGTACCACGGTTTATGACGGCTTCCGCCAGCACGAACAATGGCAGCCCGACAATGAACTGCGCATACGCGGCAAAGTCACCGAAGAAATTGCGGCTCGTGATCGCAAGCGATGCCAGGTGCTCGAACGGCGCCAGCAATGCCATGGGGAGCCACGTGATCGCGATCAGAAGCAGCGAGCGGCCGGCGATGTGCGAACCGCGCCGATTGCCCAGCCCCAGCATCGCAAAAAGACGGTTGACCAGATCCCCTTCGAACAACGAGAACGGGATATAGCGGCAGCTACCGGATGGCAGGCGCGCGGATGACCGCCAGCGTCGTCGCGACTTGGCGGTCAGCATGTTCCCGACCCCGGCCCAATGATCCCCATGTTGATAATATGTCCGCGATGTATCACGCGGTGGATTGCCGCGGACGAAGTTTGTGACGGCTAGTATGCCGAGCTTCGCCCTTGAGGCGCAATGAAACCGGCAAGGGCTGAACTATCGCCGTCGGACTCATGACCGGCTACGGTGGTCGCACACCGCAATTGTCGCGCCCGGCACGCACGCAACGATCGTAGTCGCTCTGCCGCATTTGACGAAACACCTCGGCTTCTTCCCTATCCAGCACATGACGCTGACCCCACAACCAGAGCACGCGCTGTGCCGAATTGTGAAACGTGATCCCGGTCGGATCCCCCCCATCAGTGTCGTGCCAAATCGCAGCTTGCTGCCAATGACCATCGCGTGTTCACTGTCATCTCGAAAGCCGATGTTATTGGTAGAGTCGCGCAGCCATTTGGCGAAGTAATCGCTTTTGGCATCGCCATGCGCCGCGGATTTTTGATACCAATCTATGGCGAGCGCGCGGCTTTGCGGTAAACCGATGCCAAATTGATACGCACGTGCGAGTGAAAACTGACCCTTCATCCAACCTTGCAGCGCGCTGGCACGGAACAATTGCGCAGCAAGATCCCAATTTTCCGGAACTCCTTGCCCAAGTTCAAAAAACAACCCCATTTGGTTCTGCGATTCCGGTTCACCCTGTGCTGCTGCTCGGGCGTACCACTGCATCGCGGTCTTGGCGCTTCGTGGCACTCCATCGCCTGTGTCATAGAGCAGTGCAAGGCGCAATTGCGCGACGGCGTTTCCAGCAGCCGCGGCACGCTCCAGAATCTTGGCCGCCCCTGCGTGATCTCCCGCCTGGAACCGGACGCCGGCCTGGTTATAAACATCACTCGCCGGAAGCTGCTCGCAGTATCGCCTGGTCGCAGGTCCATGCGTCATTGTCTGTGATTGGCGGTCGATTCCCAGACATTGCTGCAAGGGGCCGGAGGCGTTGACGATTGGGACGATCGTCGCGACGCTTGGAACCGAGACCATGAGCCCGACCAACACGCCGGCGCTGCACAAGGAGGATCGCAACGACGATGATCGCGTAGCCGAGGAGGACGCCACTACTGCCGTGGTCGAGGGAGGAGAGGTCAAGGGCTTACGTGCTCCGGGGCCTAAAGCATGAATATTGAACCGGTTGGGCTCTGAATTGAAGTCTGGAGCCGGTTTGCAAAACTGCCAAAAAGAATTACTGGTAGTACCCTCCCTGATGTCGATTCGTGGGCACGTCAGTCGTCTAGGAGAGGTAAACCCCAACGCCGTTACGGAGAAATTTCATGAAATTCATGATGCTGATGATTCCCGCCGTTTATCGCGACAACAAGAAGCTCGACCCGGGATTTGCGCGGCCCACAAAGAAGTCAGCTGGCTGAATCGATTTCCGGAGGCGCGCAAAAAAATCGTGGGCGTGGTGCAGCTCGACCACCTCGGCGAGCTGGACTACAGCGAGGTCGACGGCCATGTCGAGGCTACCGGACTTAACGAGCAGTCCTACCTGTGGGTACGCAACAATCCGCTGCACATCGACGCCACGATCACCGCCGTGAAAAGCCATGGCTGGCGGCGGGCTCAAGTGGTGGCGCCCGAGCGACCTGGCATCCATGGGGGGCGTCAGGAACTCTGTTGGGGAATCGGCGTGAACGCATCGCGTAGTACGCCCTACGGCTGTGACGTCTGGCACTGCCTGGACGTTCCGGCGTTTGGACTCGGCGGCTTCCCCGGCAACTACTACACCATTCACTCGGGCATCGATCGATGGGACGTGAGGCAGTTCCTCGC
The DNA here is from genome assembly GCA_039930785.1 of Betaproteobacteria bacterium. Classification (GTDB taxonomy): domain Bacteria; phylum Pseudomonadota; class Gammaproteobacteria; order Burkholderiales; family JACQAP01; genus JACQAP01. Next base: position 5,857 of record JBDTTE010000080.1, read on the forward strand.
GCAGACGGCGACGATGACGGAACTGACGGGGTTTTTGATGACGGCCGACCTCAAGAAGATCAGGCCTAAGTTAGGCGAGCGGTACGCAGTGTGCCGACCGGGTCGACGATCGCCAGCGTGTCTGGCAATTGCGGATCCAGCGTAGGACGCACAAGATCCGGCCTTGAACCAATCGGGTGCAGGCTCCCCTTACGAAAACTCTTGAACCGAGCATGACCAATCAACTTGACCGCTCACGCCGCGAGTTTCTACGCATTGCATCCGCCTTGCTGGCGAGCACATTGTGTCGGAAATCCACTGCGATGGAATATTCTGCGACGCGTCTCATTCTGCTCGGCACAGGCGGCGGACCTCGACCTCGAAAAATCAATTCCGCGCCCGCACAGGTCATCATCACGAATGATGCGGCCTATGTGATCGATTGCGGCGATGGTGTAGCTCGACAGCTCGCGTTCGCGGGCATGCAGCTATCAAAACTCCGGCACATCTTCATTACGCACCACCACTCGGACCACAATGCCGACTACGGCAATTTGTTCCTTCTCGCATGGACTGCGGGACTGCACACTGGGGTGGACACATGGGGACCACCGCCGCTCAATGCGATGACCGCAAAATTCTTTGACCTCAACGCTTACGACATCGCGACCCGCATCGCCGATGAAGGGCGGGTACCACTCAAACCGCTGATCCACTCGCACGAACTGACCAAAGGCGGCCTCGTGTTTGAGGACGAGAACGTTCGAGTGACTGCCGCACTGGTCGATCATCCACCGGTGGTACCGGCGTTCGGTTATCGCTTCGACACTCGCGACCGTTCCATCGTGATTTCCGGCGATACCAAGATGTCAGACAACCTCATTCAACTCGCTCGTGGCGCAGACGTGCTGGTTCACGACGCGTATTTCCCGGCTGCCATCGACAAGCTCGTTGCTGGTGTTCCCAATGCGCCGCGACTCAAGGCGAGCATCACTTCGCATCACACTTCTGCCGAGGACGCTGGTCGCGTAGCGCATGCTGCAGGGGTCAAGACACTGGTACTGTCGCACCTCGTGCCGCCGGAAGACCCTGCGCTCACGGATCAGATGTGGATAGATGCGGCCAGATTGCATTTCAGGGGCAGAGTCATCGTCGGCAAGGATCTGCTGGAAATTTAGAGATCTACCGACGCAGTTGCGATCCGTTTCCCGCTGCCGTTTCGTCTTTGGTGTGTCCGTAACCAAAGGAGAGCCGCAATGGTTGGGTTAATCGCCATCTACAAAAAGCCTGCCGACATTGAAGCGTTCGAAAGGCACTATTTCGGGACGCACATACCGCTGGCCAAGACAATGCCAGGTTTCAGGAAATACGAGGTCAGCACCGGGCCTATTTCGGTGTTGGCCGGGCCAACCGATGTTTATCTGATCGGGACCGTGTACTTTGATGATCTTGAGGCAATGCAAAAGGCGTTCGCCAGCCCGGAGGGTCGAGCGACTGCGGCGGACCGCCAGCTTTACGCCGCCGATGATACAGGTGTCCAAATTTTCGCTTTCGACACTCGGGAAGTCTGAGCCGATCCGCTACGGCCGTCGGTACCGGCCGCGAAGTCACGCAAATCGAATCAAAAAGGATCGACGATGTCGACACCCAAAGCAGCTTATGTCCTCGTCCACGGCGGTTGGCACAACCAATCGGCCTGGGACAAGGTGACTCCGATACTTGAAGCCCAAGGCTTTACGGTTCTGACGCTCGATCTTCCCGGCGCAGGGGCAAATACGATAGCGCCAAAGTCGCTGGGTGTTCACCCGTTCGACCTCGCTGCTTTCGCGGCAGAGACCTCGCCTATTGCCGATGTTACGCAGGACGAGCGGACGCAGGCGGTTGCCGCGTTGGTGAAGGACGCTGCGTCGCGTGAGCGTGGCAAGGTCATCTTGGTCGGGCACTCGGCTGGCGGGATGACGATCTCGGCGGTCGCTGAGCAAGTTCCCGAACTGCTTACCGCGGTGGTCTATATTGCCGGGTTCATGGTGCCGAACGGCTTGTCGTTGCTCGCGATGCTTCCGTATCAAGCAATGTCCTCGGCCCTGTCGCCTGGATTGTTCGTCGGGAACCCTGCAGCAATCGGCGCGACCAGGATCAACCCCGGACCGTCCGACGAAGCTTACAGGTCATTACTAAAAGCGTCGTTTTACGCGGACGTAACCGAGGCTGACTTTGCCCTGGCAGCTTCGCAGTTGCACTGCGACGAACCGAACGGCGGTGCCCTGGCCCCATCCGAAATCACGCCTGGTAGATTCGGCTCCGTACCGCGCCACTACATCCGCACCACACAGGATTGCGCGGTTCCATTGACTGGTCAGGATCATATGATCGCAGCCGTTGACGGTACGATCGGCGGCACGACGATCACGCACACAATGGAAAGCAGCCATTCGCCCTTTCTGTCGCAACCGGCCGCCTTGTCGAAGATTCTTCTCGACATTTCCGTTCAGTCCCTGGCAGACCAGCGCGGGCGTGGAGCAGGTCTCAATAAATGAGTACCGACGAATTCGAAGATCGGCTGAAAAAACTTCGACCACGTCTTCATCGTTACTGCGCGCGCATGACCGGATCGACGGTCGATGGTGAGGACGTATTGCAGGATACTCTCGTCAAAGCGCTGAGCGCACGAGCCGAGGGCGCCAGGGTGGACAATCTCGAGGGCTGGTTGTTTCGGATCGCCCACAATACGAGCCTCGACCTGCTTCGTCGCGGGTCCCGGAACACAGTCGTTCCGCTCACCGAAGACTTCGAGGCAGCGCCGATTTCCGAAGTGGATACAGTTGCGGTCAGCTTTCAGACGTTTCTGCGGTTGCCTGAGCTTCAGCGTTGCGCGGTGATCTTAAAGGATGTGCTCGGCTATTCAATCGACGAGGTTGCGAGCATCAGCGATTGTACCCCGGCGGCCGCTAAATCAGCACTTCAACGCGGCCGCTCGACGTTGCGGCAACTCGCGCAAAGGCCCACGGACACCCGGCTGCCGCTAATGCCCGATGCGGCCCGGCAGAAGATGTTCGCCTTTGTCGAGTTGTTCCGCATGGGCAACTTCAATGCGATCCGCGCCATGCTCGCCGACGACGTGAAGCTTGAACTGGTGAACCGTCTCAAATGGGAAGGCCGCGACAAGATCGTCCCCTATTTCACGCGCTATGCCGAGGAGACGAAATGGCGATTCACTTTCGGTGCGATCGAAGGCCGTCCCGCCATGCTGGTTTTCGAAAACGTCGCGATGGAGAAGCCGGCGTATTTCGTGCTGGTCGATTGGCGCAATGACCAAATCTCGGGGATCCGCGATTTCCTGTTCGCTCCCTACGCGCTCGAATCGGCGGATTGGGTGAGACTGGAACTCGCCTAAACACGGCGGATGGGGGCCGCTCGCCGCTGTGACTGCCGTAAAGCCGGCTAGGCACGGCGTATTCAGTTCTGTTCTGAAGTGGCGGAGAGAGAGGGATTCGAACCCTCGAAGGGCTTTTGACCCTTACGCCCTTAGCAGGGGCGCGCCTTCGACCACTCGGCCATCTCTCCGGCGGGATCGATCCCACTCACGGGCGCGCAATCATAACTGCCCGGATGAGCCTGCGTAAAGCTATCGACGAAATTGATTGGAACGAAGGACCGGCGACTGGATTCGGCGCCAGTCGTTGAGATTTACAGCGGGTCAGCCTGCTTCGCGTCTTTCGGGAGAGAACTCTGCCCTTCGCCTTCTTCGCGCTTGATGCGCTCGTAAATTTCTTCGCGATGCACCGACACATCTTTGGGAGCGTTGACACCGATGCGCACCTGGTTGCCTTTGACGCCCAGGACCGTCACGGTAACTTCGTTACCGATCATCACCGTCTCTCCCACTCGTCTCGTCAGAATCAACATTCGACAAACTCCTCAAACTGCATTGGCAACCGATGCCGTTCACCTACCAACGGAGAATACTAGAATCTGCAGGAGAATTCCCGCCACTTGCTTGTCCGGACAATTGGTACTCCGCGTGCAGGGCACGAACAGCCCGCTCCAGGTGGATTTCGTCGACAAGGACGGAAATCTTGATCTCGGAGGTGGATACGAGCCGAACGTTGATGGATTCACGCGCCATGCATTCAAAAAGCTGTGTTGCAACACCCGCGTGGGAGCGCATGCCCACACCAACAACAGACAATTTTGCGACGCGATCGTTCGAGACGAAGCTCGATTCAGGGAAAGCCTGCATCAAACGTTCGACAATGCGCTTCGTTTGAACATAATCATCGCGATGCACGGTGAACGACAAATCCGACTTGCCGTTGCGCGCAGCGCTCACGACAATCATATCGACATCGATATTGGCATCGGAAATCGGCTTCAGGACCTGAAACGCGGTGCCAGGCTTATCGGCAAGTCCAAAACAGTTGATCTCCGCCTCATCGCGGTTGAAGGCAATGCCGGCGACAACGGGAGCTTCCACAGTGGATTCCTCTTCGCATATCAGAGTGCCGGCGCTCGGGTGAAACGCAGACAGCACTCGCACCGGCATAGTGTACTTCTTGGCAAACTCGACCGCGCGCAGATGCAAAACGCGCGAGCCCTGGCCGGCCAGCTCGAGCATTTCTTCATAACTTAAGCGCGGCAGGCAGCGAGCGTCGGGCACCATGCGCGGATCCGTCGTGAATACGCCGTCCACGTCGGTGAGTATCTGACATTCATCGGCACGCAGCGCCACTGCCAGCGCCACCGCGGTCGTATCGGACCCGCCACGACCGATGGTGGTGACATCGCCGCTCGCGCTTACGCCTTGAAAGCCCGCGACGACGGGAATACACCGGGCTCGCAAATCGGCCTGCAGGCGGTCGGTTTCGATGGCCTCGATGCGCGCCTTGCCGTGCGTCTCGCTGGTTTGAACCCGAACTTGTGCGCCGGTGTAGGATTTTGCAGCGACCCCTTGCGCGCGGAGCGCCATGGCCAGCAGCGCCACCGACACTTGTTCGCCCGTTGCCAATAGCGCATCCAACTCACGCGCGTCGGGTTCAGCGACCAGTTCGCGCGCCAGGTCGACCAGTCTGTCAGTGCTGTCACCCATGGCGGAGACGACCACGGCAACTGAATCGCCCCGCTGATGAACACGCGCAATTTGCGCAGCAACGCTGCGTATCAGTGCCAGGGAACCGACGCTGGTGCCGCCGTACTTTTGTACGATCAGCGCCACGCGCGCTTCATGCCGCCAGTCGATTCTTGACCAGCGCTTCAACGCCGGCCAGCGCAGCGGCGAGATTTTCCGGCTGCGTGCCGCCGGCCTGCGCAAAATCAGCGCGGCCGCCGCCGCGACCGCCGACCTGGGAAGCTACGGCACCGACAATGTCGCCGGCTTTGAGTCTGCCCAGCAAATCAGCCGACACGCCCGCCACCAGGACGACTTTGCCGCCCTCGACCGTCGCCAGCACGACCACCGAGGAGCCGAGTTTCTGCTTGAGTTGGTCCACCGCGTCGCGCAGTGACTTGGCGTCCGCGCCTTCGATCTGCGTGGCGAGCACCTTGATGCCATCGACCACCACCGCCTGCGCCGACAAATCTCCGCCCTGCCCGGTGGCGAGGCGGGATTTCAACTGTTGAATTTCCTTTTCCTGTTTGCGAGTTCGCTCCAGCAATTCGCGGACCTTTTCTTCGGCTTCCTCACGCGAGCCGCGCACAAGGCCGGCGATGTCGCGCAGCATCTGATCGGTGTGCAGCACCCATTCGTACGCGCCCTGCCCGGTCAGCGCTTCGATACGGCGCACACCGGCGGCTACGCCGGACTCTGCGACAATCTTGAAAAAGCCGATATCTCCGGCGCGCGACACGTGAGTGCCGCCGCACAATTCCATGGAGAAGTCACCGAGGCGAAGCACCCGCACGTCGGCCTCGTATTTCTCGCCGAACAAGGCCATGGCGCCGGCGGCGACGGCGTCGTCGAAGCCCATCACCTGGACGTCTGCAGCGGCATTGATCCGAATTTGCTCGTTCACCAATTGCTCGATGGATCGCAGCTCGGCAGCCGTCAGCGGCTGGTGATGGGAGAAATCGAATCGCAGGCGATCCGGTGCAACCAGCGACCCTTTTTGCAAAACATGCTTGCCCAGCACCTGACGAAGTGCGGCATGCAGCAGATGCGTGGCGGAATGGTTGCGCACGATGGCGCTGCGACGAGTGCCGTCAACCTGCGCGTGCAGCTTGTCGCCGACTTGAATGCTGCCGGATTCGACCACGCCGATATGCGCGAATGACGCGCCGATTTTTTGAGTGTCGCCGACAGCGAAACGTGCGGCAGTGCCGACGAGCGCACCGCTATCGCCGACCTGGCCGCCGCTCTCGGCGTAGAACGGTGTCTTATCCAGCACGACGCGACCCGACTGACCGGCTTGCAGCGTTTGCACCTGCACGCCATCGGCGATCAGCGCCGTGACGCTTGCCGGTGACTTGAGGTTGTCGTAGCCGAGGAAATCGGTTTTTCCGGTCAGCTTCACGGTGTCGCGCAGATCCGCGCCGAACTTGCTGGCGGCGCGTGCGCGGCCACGTTGCGCTTCCATGGCGGCGTCAAAGCCGGCCTGATCGATGCTCAAGCCGCGTTCACGGGCGACATCGGCAGTGAGATCGATGGGAAAGCCGAAGGTATCGTACAGTTTGAACACCACGTCGCCCGGAATCACCGAGGCGGCAAGCTTGGCAGTCTCGCCATCGAGCAGCGCCATGCCGGTGGTGAGCGTCTCGGCGAAGCGATCTTCCTCCTGCGCAAGCATCTGCACGACCCGTGGCGCGTTCTCGACCAGCTCCGGGTACGCAGCGCCCATTTCCTGCACGAGGCTTCCGACGAGCTTGTGGAAAAACGGCCGGGTCTGGCCCAGCTTGTAGCCATGGCGAATGGCGCGGCGGATGATCCGGCGCAGGACGTAGCCGCGGCCTTCATTGGAAGGCACCACGCCGTCGATGATCAGAAACGAGCAGGCGCGGATATGGTCGGCGATGACACGCAGACTGGACGAGGCAAGGTCGTCCGCGCCGGTGACTTCCGCGGCGGCGCGAATCAGCGCCTTGAACAGGTCGATGTCGTAATTGCTGTGCACGCCTTGCATGACGGCGGAAATGCGTTCCAGTCCCATGCCGGTATCCACCGAGGGCTTGGGCAGCGGGTTCAGCACGCCGTCTGAACCCCGGTCGTACTGCATGAACACCAGGTTCCAGATTTCCACGTACCGATCGCCGTCTTCGTCGGGGGTGCCCGGAGGCCCGCCGGGGATCTCCGAACCGTGGTCGTAGAAAATCTCGGTGCACGGGCCGCAGGGGCCGGTTTCGCCCATCGCCCAAAAATTGGACTTCTCGCCCAGCCGCGTGCAGCGCGTGGGGTCGATGCCGATCTCCTCGGTCCAGATGCGGGCCGCCTCGTCATCTTCCTTGTAGACCGTCACCCACAGTCTTTCCTTGGGGATTCCGAGCGTGCCGGTAATGAAGTTCCAGGCGAAGTGAATGGCTTCTTTCTTGAAGTAATCGCCGAAGCTGAAGTTGCCGAGCATCTCGAAAAAGGTGTGATGCCGGGCCGTGTAGCCGACATTTTCCAGATCATTGTGCTTGCCGCCGGCACGTACGCAGCGCTGCGAACTGGCGGCGCGCGAATAGTCGCGCTTGTCCTTGCCCA
>JBDTTE010000081.1:0-13455 GCA_039930785.1 Betaproteobacteria bacterium
CAGGCCGACATGAAAAAGCTGATCGCCTATTCGTCGATTTCGCACATGGGCTTCGTTACGCTGGGGGTTTTCCTGTTCAATTCCGTCGCCATGGAAGGCGCCGTGATCCAGATGGTTTCCCACGGTTTCGTTTCCGGCGCGCTGTTCCTCTGCGTGGGCGTGCTATACGACCGCATGCACTCCCGCCAGATTTCGGACTACGGCGGTGTGGTCAACAAGATGCCGGTGTTCGCGGCATTCTTCATGCTGTTCGCCATGGCCAATGCCGGACTGCCCGGTACCAGCGGATTCGTCGGCGAGTTCCTCGTCATCATGGGGTCCATGAAGGTCAGTTTCTGGTACACGGCCATTGCCGCGACGACATTGCTGTTTGGTGCGGCCTACACCCTCTGGATGTACAAGCGCGTTGTGTTCGGTGCCGTCGCCAACAGTCACGTCGAGGCGCTCACCGATATCGATGCGCGCGAAGTGCTGGTGCTCGCGTTGGCCGCTGCCGCTGTGCTTGGTGTGGGCCTGTACCCGCAGGCATTCGCGTCGGTGCTGCACAATTCCGTCGCCGACGTTCTGGCGTTTGCGATGAAGAGCAAGATATGAAGACAGGGACGAGGGACGGGGGACGAGGGGCGAGGAAGGACAACAATCCCGTCGCTGCGCTTTTTACTCACCCCTCACCCCTTACCCTCAACGCGGAACGCCATGAACTTCGAAACTCCTGATTTTCTGCTGGCGGCGCCGGAGATTTTCCTGTTGGCGATGACGTCGCTGATCCTGATCGCCGACCTGTTCATACCGGAACGCAATCGAGTCTGGACCTACATCCTCACCCAGGTTGCGCTGATCGGTACGGCCGCGATCATCCTGGGCGCGGGCGGCGAAGACGTCGCTTACACATTCAATGGCATGTACGTCGGCGATCCGATGTCCGACGTGCTCAAGATCGTGGTCTGCATTTGCGTGGCGGTGACCCTTGCCTATTCGCGCTCTTATGCTAAAGCGCGCGGAATCTATCGCGGCGAGTTCTTCGTGCTTTCGCTGTTTGCCACGCTGGGCATGATGATCATGATTTCGGCGAACCACTTCCTGGTGCTTTACCTCGGCCTTGAACTGATGTCTTTGTCGCTTTATGCGATGGTCGCGCTGCCGCGCGATTCCGCGATCAGTACCGAGGCAGCCATGAAATATTTCGTGCTCGGCGCACTCGCTTCCGGGATGTTGCTCTATGGCATCTCGATGATTTACGGCGCCACCGGCGCACTGGAGATTACGGAAGTGGCGCAGCGCATCGCCGACGGCGAGGCCGTACCGACCATATTGCTGTTCGGCCTCGTATTCGTCGTCGCCGGCATCGGCTTCAAGCTGGGTGCGGTGCCGTTCCATATGTGGGTGCCCGACGTTTATCACGGTGCGCCGACCGCCGTTACCTTGCTGATCGGCACCGCGCCCAAGCTGGCTTCTTTCGCGTTCATCATTCGCATCCTCGTGCAGGCGCTCGGTATCCAGCAGCTACTCGGCGAGTGGCAGCAGATGCTGATCCTGCTGGCCGTGGCGTCACTGGCCCTGGGTAACATCACGGCGATCGCGCAGACCAACCTGAAGCGCATGCTCGCTTATTCTTCGATCTCGCACATGGGATTTCTTCTGCTGGGCATTCTCAGCGGCTCGATCGAGGGTTTTGGCGCGTCGATGTTCTATTCGATCGTCTATGCGCTGATGGGCCTGGGCACTTTCGGCATGATTCTGCTGCTTTCGCGCGAGGGTTTCGAGGCCGAGAACATCGAAGACTTCAAGGGGTTGAACCAGCGCAACCCGTGGTACGCCTTCATCATGCTGCTGCTGATGTTTTCCATGGCAGGGATACCGCCGACCGTCGGGTTCTGGGCCAAGCTGTTCGTCTTGCAAGCAGCGCTGTCGGCGGGCTTCGTCTGGCTGGCTGTTGCCGCCGTGCTTTTCTCGCTGGTAGGCGCGTTCTACTACCTTCGTGTCGTCAAAGTGATGTACTTCGACGCGCCGCTCGATACGCACCCCATTGCTCCGCATGGCGATGTGCGGGCGCTGATGTCGATCAACGGCCTGGCTGTCATCGCATTGGGCCTTGCTCCGGGCGCATTACTGGCGATCTGCCAGCACGCGATCCAGTTGTCGCTGTGAGTTCGGATTTCACGGAGAAGAAGGTGTCGTCGCGCGCCGCTTATCGCGGTCGCATGCTCAAAGTCAACGAAGACGAAGTGAGCCTGCCGGATGGCGGACTCGCATTCCGCGAATATGTGGTGCATCCCGGCGCCGCGCTCATCCTGCCGCTATTTGATGATAATTCGGTGCTGATGGAGCGGCAGTATCGTCACCCCGTCGGCCAGCATTTCTACGAACTGCCCGCGGGCAAGCTGGAACCCGACGAACCTCCGCTTGAAACAGCGAAGCGCGAACTACTTGAGGAGACCGGATATCTGGCGGTGGAATGGCGTGAAATAGGCCACCTGCATCCGTGCATCGGCTATTCCGATGAGCGCATCGATTTTTTCCTGGCGCGCAATCTTGAATTCAAAGGCGCAAAACTGGACGAGGGCGAATTCCTTGAAACCCTTCGCATGTCGTTACCGGAAGCCTTGCAGTGGATCCGCAACGGACGCATTACCGACGCCAAGACCATACTCGGCTTGTTCTGGGCCGAGAAAATTCTCGGCGAAGGCTGGTAGGGCGCCGTTCCCCTTCAGGCGCTCTGGCGATGTTCCAGGGAGAGCATTGTGTCGGATTGGTCGGCGCGTGCAGGGAAGGGCAGTGGGTGCGCGAAAAGATAACCCTGACCGTATTTCACCCCCATTTCAACCAGAATGTCCCGGACCGCCTTGTCTTCCACCCATTCGGCAACGAGGTGTTTGTTCAGTCCGCGCGCCACATCGCATAGAGCCTGCACGAACAAACGGCTGGCATGGTCGGTTGCCAGTTCCCGTACAAAACTACCATCGATTTTCAGGTAGTCCACATCGAAGCGTTTCAGGAAATAAAAGGAACTGAAGCCGGCGCCGAAATCGTCGAGTGCGAACCGGCAACCCATTCCCTTCATCTGTGCAATGAAGTCCTGCATCACATCCACGCTGGACATGGCCGCCGTTTCCGTGATTTCGAACACCAGTTGCGAATGGTCGATTTGCGCGGCGGCGAGCAGAGCCTGGAAACGACGCACCCAATGCGGATCCGAAATGCTGGTGGGCGAAAGGTTGATGAAAAAGCGCGCCTTGCGGTTGCGATACTCCGGCATCTGCAGGACTTCCACGATCTTCCCGACTACACGCAAATCGATTTCCTGCACCATTCCGACAGATTCCGCGGCCTCGATGAATTGTCCTGGCAATACGATAACGCCGTCGCGATCGAGGATGCGCACGAAAATTTCCTGGTGTACCGCCACGCCATCCGACAGGCGTACCACCGGCTGCGAGCATAGCAATACCCTGTTGCTGTCCAGCACTTCGCGCAGTTCGCGCGCCCAGTGCACACGTTTGTGCGTGGCTCTGAGGTCGTCCTTGTTGTGGCCGTGCAAACGGACGCGATTGCGGCCATCGTCCTTGGCCTGGTACATGGCAATGTCGACGTTGGCCAGCAACGTGGCGACATCCGCACCATGAAAAGGGTAGGCGGCTACGCCGACCGACCCCGTCAAGGTCAACGGGCAGGTCTGACCCGGCATCGGGAATTTGCATTGACGCAGGATGGACAAAGCCCGTTCACCGAGTTGTGTAGCTTCGCTGCGCAGGGCGTTCGGAACGTGCAGCGCGAACTCGTCGCCGCCGAGTCGAAACGCCTGCGCGTTCTCGCCTTTGGCGAAGTTGCTCAATAACCCGCCAATCGCGTTCAGCAGCTGGTCGCCGGTGCGATGGCCAAAGTTGTCGTTGATGTATTTGAAATGATCTACGTCGAGCAGCACGACCGCGCCTTTTTCTCCGTCATCGAGCGCAGCATCCAGAACACGTTGCAGCGACATGCGGTTTGGTAGTCCGGTCAGTGCGTCATGGGTGGCGAGGCGCTCGATCTCGAGGGCCGAGTGATGCTGGTCCGTCACATTGCGCGCGGTGCCTCGCAAGCCGATGATCTGGCCCTGTTCGTCATATGAGACACGTGCGTTGATGCCTACCCAACGGTCCGTGCCGTCAGTGGAAATCAGGTGGGTAACGTAATTCTTCACTTCGCCGCTCTTGCGCAACGCCGAGAGGAAGCGACGGTTGGAGACATGTTGCGGCCTGGCCTCGAAATCGAAAAAGCAGCAACCGAGCATATCCTTGGGCTTCTGGCCGAAAAGGTCGATGCACGCATTGTTCAGATAAGTGAACCTGCCCATCGCGTCGGTCATCCAGATCAGGTCGTGGGATGTTTCGACCAGGTCGCGGTAACGCGATTCGCTTTCCAGCAGCATCTGGATGATGCGGCGTTTTTCCTTCAATGTGCGACGCGCGTCAGCCAGCTGGTCTTCCATCTTGCCTGCTTCCGGTCGCATCGCAACCAGCAGGGCATCCGGCTCCGGATCATCCATCCGCTTCATCGCACCTGCGGTCGAGCGAGCCAATCCGTCGATGATCTCCCGCGCGTAGCGCCGGTGTCCGCCGTGGGTACGGCGCGCGACCAGCACGCCCTGTCCATCCCAGCGCCGCAATTTCTGTACTGGGATGCCGAGTTTCGCAGCCGCTTCCTGGATCGTGTATTCCGCGAATTCCTGTTCCATATGTGCAAAGCCCCCTTGGCCGGATCATTGACGGAATGCCCGAGTTCGCCAGCTTTTTTATTAATGCAATTGTCGTACCGGAACGTTCGTATTCGGATGCGTGCTGAAGGCGTTCTGACGCGATATCAGGCGTTGCATGAGTTTCAGATCGCGAATACCCAGGTTCAATGCGGTATCGACCCAAATCTCGACGACGTCCATCAATTCTTCGCAATCGAGCTTGTGAACCCGGCGGCGCGCTGCTGCGATGCCGGTCATTGCGTTGCGGTTGCGACTGCGGGAGCGGATGAGATTTGCTACTTCGGCCTCGCCGCTTCCGGTATCAACCACCAGATCGACCACGCCGAGGGCGAGCATATCATCGGCGCTGTACAGGCGACCACTGCAAAGCAATTCCTCCGTAGTGCGCTTGCCTGTTTTGCGTTCGAGAAAAGAGTAGGCGCCCATGCCGGGAAACAGGTTGAAGATGATCTCCGGGAAGCCGAAGCGCGAATGGCGCTCGGCCACGATTACATCCGAGGACAGCGCCGCTTCAAAACCTCCGCCGAGGCACTCACCCTGAACCAGCGATATCGTGGTAATCGGCAAGCCATAACCGACGTAGTTGCGGTGGAGGACTTCGACGCAGGCGCGACCGTAGTCGAGCAGGCCATTCCGGTCCTGTGTGTCGATCAGGCCCTTGAACAGTTTCAAGTCGCCGCCGAGATTAAATACGCCCGGCGCATTTGATGCCAGCACGGCATATTCCATGGACCGTTGTTCGCCCTGACAATCCACCGTGCCGCGGCTGAGGCTCATGAAATTGCAGTAGCGATCAAGGTCGCGCAGCAGCTCCGGATTGAAGTTTGGGCGCGGGCTCGGACGCCAGCGCAGCCACATGGCGCATTGGTTTCTGTCGTATTGAGAGGACAGTTGCTCGGAAAAAAAGAATTCTGTGGATTCTACCGTTGTAGCGCGTGCGTTCGCGGATGCATAAGTGAGCAACTCTTGCGGGACATGCATATCCATCTCTTGGTGTCTCCTAAACGATACGAATATTGAGAATGCGATTGCACCGCTTGCTGCCTCCCGCGGAAGCGGCGACTACGTTGTTCTCTATATCGAATAGGCGTATCGAACGCAAATCTAACACTTTGATAGGTTCATTTTTTAATCTTAAGTGTCAGCGTGTTACCAATGCTTCTTCGCGAGCGCGAAAATTTTCTTGCAAAAAAATATAGTCGAGCGCTTTTCACGATGACGTCGGCGTAGATGATTTAATGCGGCTGTCGAATTGGATGTGAAGAAGTGCGGGGCAAGTATTTGCGCGCAGAATCGTTGATGATTGTCCGGGCCGCATGCGTTTCCTGATCCGACTGCTACTGCGCCTGCTGTTGCGCGTTCGCATCGTCGGAGATGACAGTCCGCTCTTCCGGCCTGGGCGCCTGCTGATAGTGTGTAACCACCGATGGATACTCGATGCGGTGGTCCTCGCGTTATTTCTGCCTCGCAACCCTGTGGCGATTATTTCACCAGAGGAGGCCAACTCCCGGCCGATACACTGGGTGTTGCCAAGCATTCGTCATGTTGTCCTGGATGTCGCCAATCCGCGTAGTGCCAAACGGATACTGCAGTTAGTACGAAGCGGACGACCGGTGATCCTGTTTCCGGAGGCGCGTATTGTTGGCGGTGCCGCCGTCATGAAGATCTATCCGGTGGCTTCTCTGGTCGCATTCAAGGCTGGAGCCAGCGTGTTGCCAGTGCAGGTTGAAAGATCCGGACGCGGCTGGCCGGTGACGACAGTGCGCTTGCTCGCTCCATGCCGGATGGACAGCGAGCTGTCGGGCGGCGCGCGAAGGATGCGCGTCGTGTCGGTGCGTCGCCTGACAGAGGTCATGCAGGGGTCGAGTGTTCAGGCAGCGGCATGCAAGCCGCTCTACGAAAGCTTCCTCGACGCCATAACGACACACGGGCGCGGTATCCGAATTATCGAGGACCACGCCGATCAGCCGCATACGTATGGCGACCTCCTGCGAATTAGCCTGTCGATGTCGCGGATCCTGCGTCGTTTCACGGTTGATCGCGAAACGGTGGGCGTACTTTTACCGAACGTGATTGCGGCGGTTGCGGTCGTGCTGGGTTTGTCGGCTGCGCGCCGCGTACCTGCAATGTTTAACTATTCGGACGGTCCGCAGGGTGTGGAGGGTGCCCGGATTGCCGCAAATATCCGCACGGTGATCACGTCGCGACGCTTCGTCGAACGGGCGCAGTTGCGGCCAATGCTGGAAGCACTGCGTGGTTGCCGCATTGTCTTTCTCGAAGACTTGCGCAAACAGTTCGGGTTGCTCGACAAATTCTGGCTGTTCGGGTTTGCAATGTGGATGCCACGACGGATCGTCGCGCAGCAGTCGACACTGGATGCGGCGGTCGTGTTGTTCACTTCCGGTTCGGAAGGTAGGGCGAAAGGCGTGGTGCTGTCGCACCGTTCGATCGTCGGGAATGTCGCCCAGATGCGCGCTGTGTTCGATTTCTCGACGGCCGACAAAGTCCTCAATCCCCTGCCGCTCTATCACGCTTACAGTTTCACCGCGGGCATGATATTGCCGCTGATCACCGGCACGTGCGTGAATCTGTTCATTTCACCGCTGCGTTATCGGGAGGTGGCGGAAATAGCGTACCGGCGCGACTGCACGATCCTCCTTGGCACGAGCACCTTCCTGTCCTTCTACGCGCGCCATGCCGACCCGGTGGATTTCAGCAGGATGCGCCATGTGATTTCGGGAGGAGAGAAGCTCTCGCCGGAGGTCGCGCGCATCTGGATGGAAAAATTCGGCGTGCGCATCATGGAGGGCTACGGCTGCACGGAATGCGGTCCGGTTGTCGCCCTGGCGACGCCTGCCGCCTTCCGGCGCGGGTCAGTGGGCCGGTTCCTGCCGGGCATGGAGTATCGCATCGAGCCCATCCAAGGCATCGAGCCGGGCGGCGCGCTGCATGTTCGCGGTCCGAATCTCATGCTGGGTTATTACACTCATCGGAATCCCGGCGTTGTAGAAGTGCCGAAATCCCCGATCGGCGAGGGATGGTACGACACGGGCGATATTGTCGAGGTCGATCAGGACGGCCTCGTGTTCATCGTGGGACGGGTCAAGCGCTTTGCCAAAATCGCGGGAGAAATGGTTTCGCTCGACGTGGTCGAGCACGTGGCGAGCGTAGCCTCGCCCGGGTTTCAGCACGCCGCGGTTCTCGACATGCAGGGGCAGGGCGGAGAGACCACCCTGTTATTCACCACCGATGCATACCTCACGCGTGCGAGACTCATGGAGGCCGCGAAGTCACTTGGAACACATGAACTTTGCGTTGCCCGGCGCCTGGTGGTGGTCAGGGAACTACCGTTGCTCGCGTCAGGAAAGATCGACTATGTCACGCTGAAAAGCCTCATCGAGGGAGATAGTATCCGGCAAGTGCCGGATGCGCCCGCAGTTTGAGCGAATGCCCTATTTCGAGTAAGTGACGCGATAGATGGCGTTGGCGGTGTCGTCGGAAATCAGCAGCGCGCCATCGGGCATCACGAGCACATCGACCGGACGTCCCCAGGCCCGCTCGTTTTCCATCCATCCGGTAACGAACTCCTCGTACTTGTCGACGGTCTTGCGATCACTTTTCAGGCTGACCATCATTACGCGATAGCCGCTCTTTTTGCTGCGATTCCACGAGCCGTGCTGAGCGATGAGGATGCGGTTGCGATACTCGGCCGGAAACATTTTCCCGGTGTAGAAACGCAGGCCGTCGGGCGCGACATGGCCACCTTGCTTCAGCGCGGGTGGCGTGAACTCGCTGCACGGGCGCTTCGATCCATACTCCGGGTCCGGCGTATCGCCCTGGTGGCAGTACGGAAAGCCGAAATGCTGGCCGGCCTGGCTGGCATGGTTGAGCTCGCAGGAAGGCAAGTCATCGCCCATCATGTCGCGGCCGTGGTCGTTGAACCACAGTTCGCGGGTTTCCGGGTCCCAATCGAAGCCGACCGTGTTGCGGATGCCGCGCGCGTACACCTCGAATCCGCTGCCATCGGGCTTCATGCGGTGAATCGCCGCGAAAACGTCGGGATTCGCTTCGCAGATATTGCACGGGGCGCCCACCGGGACGTACAGCAGGCCATCCGGCCCGAAGGCGATGAATTTCCAGCCGTGATGGCTTTCCCGCGGCAGCTTGTCGAAAACGATCACCGGTTTTGGTGGATTGCGCAGGCGCGCCTCGATGTCGTCGAAGCGCAGGATGCGATTGATCTCGGCGACGTACAGCGCACCATTGCGGAAGGCGACGCCGTTAGGGGCATTCAGGCCCCTGGCAATGGTGACGATCTCGTTCGCCTTGCCGTCGCGATTCGAGTCGATCAATGCGTATACCGAATCGGACCGCGTGCCGACGAATACCGTGCCTTTATCGCCAATTGCAAGCGAGCGGGCCCCCTCGACCTGGTCGGCGTAGAGCTCGATCTTGAAGCCGGCTGGCAGCTTCAAGCGATCAATGGGCGGGGCGGCCTGCGCTTGCCCGACGAGGGCTGCAAGGACCAGTGCGGCAACGAGAAACTTCATCGATCGGCTCCTTTAACGTGCATCCTGGGGATTTCCGCCCATGCCGTGAGAGACAGTCCACCGGCTCCCGGGGTTCCGGTCGGCGCCTTGAACGCATAAGATAGCGCCCCCAGCTAGTACGCTGTTCCGCTAATTTGCGGCCGAAAATCCGACGAGAATCGGCGCCATGCTGCGTTACGAGTTATCGCCGTGGTACCTGCCACTGTCGATAACTCGCGCCTTGCCTGGCACCGATTTCGCAGATTTTCCCGCCAACGTCGGATGATTGCCCGTTCGAACCATGTGAAAGCGTCAATACGCCGCGGCCGCACCGTAAATTAGCGGAACAGGGCACTAGTTTCATTGTTAAAAAGTTACAGGAGAGCATCACATGGCGGAAACCGCCGCCCGGGAAACCCTGGGCTTCCAGACCGAGGTCAAGCAGTTGCTGCAGCTGATGATCCATTCGCTGTACAGCAACAAGGAAATCTTCCTGCGCGAGCTCATTTCGAACGCGTCCGATGCCTGCGACAAATTGCGCTTCGAGGCGCTGACGGAGGCCGGCCTGTTCGAAAGCGATCCCGAACTGCAAATCCGCATCAGCGTCGATCGTGCCGCCCGCACCCTGACCATCGCCGATAACGGCATCGGCATGTCGCGGCAGGAGGTCATCGACAACATCGGCACCATTGCCAAGTCCGGCACGCGCGAGTTCCTCGGGCGGTTGACCGGCGATCAGGCCAAGGACGCTAATTTAATTGGCCAGTTCGGCGTCGGTTTCTATTCCTCCTTCGTCGTTGCCGACAAGGTCACGCTCGTTACGCGTCGCGCCGGGCTTGGCAAGGAGCAGGGCGTGCGCTGGGAGTCAGGCGGTGAGGGCGACTATACGATCGAAACCGTCGAAAAGGCCGGTCGCGGCACGGAAGTCACGCTGCACATTCGCGAGGGCGAGGACGATTTGCTGGACGGGTTCCGCTTGCAGAACATCGTCCGCAAGTATTCGGATCACATCTCGCTGCCGATCCTGATGAACAAGCAGGAGTGGGACAAGGACAAGAGCGAGCACGTCACCCTCGACGAACTGGAGAAAATAAACCAGGCCTCCGCGCTGTGGGCGCGGCCGAAATCCGAAATCACCGAGGAGCAATACCGCGAGTTCTACAAGCACGTCGGCCATGATTTCGACGCGCCGCTCGCCTGGGTGCACGCAAAGGTCGAAGGCAGGTCCGAGTACACGCAGCTCTTGTACATTCCGGCGCGCGCGCCGTTCGACCTGTGGGATCGCGAGCATCGCCACGGCGTCAAGTTGTACGTTCGCCGTGTTTTCATCATGGACGACGCCGAGCAGTTGTTGCCCGCCTACCTGCGCTTCGTGCGTGGCGTAGTCGATTCAAACGATCTGCCGCTCAACGTATCGCGCGAAATCCTTCAGGAATCGAAGGACGTTGATGCCATGCGCAAGGGCTGCATCAACAAGGTGCTGGGGCTGCTTGAGGACCTCGCGGAAAACCAGAAAGACAAATACACCACGTTCTGGAAGGAATTTGGCCGTGTCATGAAGGAAGGCATCGGCGAGGACTGGGCGAACAAGGAACGCATTGCGAAGCTGCTGCGCTTTGCCTCCACGCAGGCGGACACGGAAGAACAAAGCGTCAGTCTGGCGGACTACGTCGCACGCATGAAGGACGGGCAGGAAAAAATCTATTACATCACCGCCGAGAGTTTCGCGGCGGCAAAAAACAGCCCGCATCTGGAGATTTTCCGCAAAAAGGGCATCGAAGTGCTGCTGCTCTCCGATCGCGTGGACGAATGGGTCGGATCGAACCTGCCCGAGTTCGACGGCAAGCCGCTGGTTTCCGTTGCGAAGGGCAATCTCGACCTCGGCAAGCTCGCCGACGAAGACAAGCAGCAGGAAGAGAAGGATGCCGGCGACTACAAGGATCTCATCGAGAAAATCGGTAAAAGCCTCGGCGAGCAGGTCAAACAGGTGCGCGTGACGTCACGACTGACTTCGTCGCCCGCCTGCCTCGTAGCCGACGAGCATGGCATGAGCGGCAATCTGGAGCGCATGATGAAAGCGGCCGGCCAGAACGTTCCGCAAAGCAAGCCGATCCTGGAGATCAATCCGCACCATCCACTGGTGCAGCGCCTGAATCACGAAGCGGACGAAGCTCGGTTCGGCGATTGGAGCCATATCCTGTTCGACCAGGCCCTGCTGGCTGAAGGCGGACAGCTCGACGATCCGGCGACGTTCGTGAAGAGGCTCAATGAGCTCATGCTGAGCATGAGTCAACCCGCCTCCTAGCTCGCCCCCCCTCTCCCACGAGGGGAGAGGGAGTCTTGAAGCGTCAAAGCAGAACGGGCGACCAAATGGTCGCCCGTTTGTTTTAGGTCTCCGAGACCCCCTCTCCCCTGGTGGGACAAGGGCACACTTGAAGCGCAGCAGAGGGCCGGGGAGAGGGGGAGGTTATTTATTCTTCCACTCTGGTTTTCTCTTCTGCATGAACGCATCGATGCCTTCGCCGACATCGTCGGCCATCATGTTGCAGGCCATGACGTCCGCCGCGTAATCGTAGGCGGCTTCCATGCCCATTTCTATCTGCTTATAGAACATTTTCTTGCCGGTGGTTACTGCCACGGCGGATTTCTTGATGATCGAATCCGCAAGCGCCTTGACCTCGGCATCGAGCTTGTCGGCGGACACCACTCGATTCACCAGGCCGCGTTCCTTTGCCGTCACGGCATCGATGAAATCACCGGTCAGCAGCATTTCCATCGCTTCCTTGCGCGATACGTTGCGCCCGAGCGACACGCTCGGCGTCGAGCAGAACAGTCCGACGTTGATGCCGGACACGGCGAAGCGTGAGCTGTCGGAGGCCACCGCAAGGTCGCACTGCGCGACGAGCTGGCAGCCGGCTGCCGTGGCGATGCCGTGCACGCGCGCAATAACCGGCTGTGGCAGGTGCAAGATTTTCAGCATCACGTCGCTGCATTGCGCGAACAGCTTGTCGTAGTAGGCCTTGGCTGGATTCGCGCGCATCTGCTTTAGATCGTGGCCGGCACAAAACGCCGTACCTGAACCGGCGATGACGACGACGCGGACGGATTCATCTTTCGCGATTGCGCTTAACGTCGTTTGCAATTCGCCCAGCAACTCTTCCGACAGCGCGTTGTACTGCTTCGGGCGATTCAGCGTGATCGTGGCGATCGCGCCGGCGTCCTCGCGTAGCAGGATGGGCTCGTCGCTGGTTTTCAGGGCGGTGGCGGTGGCAGTCATGCAGGAATCTCCGCTGGGGAATGTATCTGTGCGGGATTATAGAACCTGCGGCGTGGCTTGGGTGATGAGCGCTACCGCAAAACCGGAACGCGGCCCGGCGTGCTCAGTGCAGTGCTCCTGCAGCGTGTAGCTCGTTCTGGGCGTTGAGGAAGCGCTCGAAAGCGACTGCACCAAGCGGTTCGCTATACAGGAAGCCCTGAATTTCGTCGCACCCGTGCGCATCCAAAAATTCGAGCTGGGGAACGGTCTCAACGCCCTCGGCAACGACTTCGAGCTTCATGTTGTGCGCCATGGCGATGATGCTGCGCGTGATCGAGGCGTCATCGCGATCGTTGGGCAGGTCGCGGATGAACGAGCGATCGATCTTGAGGCTGTCGATCGGAAAGCGTTTGAGATAGGCGAGCGACGAATAGCCGGTGCCGAAATCGTCGATGGCGATGCGCACGCCGGTGTCGCGCAATGACTGCAGCACCTTGATGGCTTCCTCGGCGTCGTGCATGACCATGCTTTCCGTTATCTCGAGTTCGAGGTTCGCCGCGGGGAATCCACTTTCCCGCAGCGCATCGCCGACGCGGCCGGCGAGCCCTTCGTCGTAGAGCTGCCGTACCGAAAGGTTTACGGCCACGCTGAGATTCAGATGGCCGGCCCGGCGCAGGGATTCGCCGTGGCGGCAGGCTTCCATCAGCACCCAGTCGCCGATCGATACGATCATGCCGGTCTCCTCCGCGATGGCGATGAAATCCGCCGGCGGCATGAAGCCGCGCTCCGGATTGCGCCAGCGGACCAGCGCCTCCATGCCCACGATGTGGCGCGAAGACACCAGCATCTTCGGCTGGAACTCGAGTTCGAATTCGTGGCGTTCGAGGGCGCGGCCCAGCGCGATCTCGATCGACAGGCGTTCGCGCCCGTGCAAA
>JBDTTE010000082.1:0-13427 GCA_039930785.1 Betaproteobacteria bacterium
ATGCTGATAGCCGCCCAACGCCGCGTACTGGAAATGATTGCCAGCGGCGCGCCGCTTCCGGAAATTCTGGACGCCATCGTGCGCCAGACGGAAGAACAGGCACCGGACATGCTCTGTTCGATCCTCCTTCTGGATGAGAGCGGGACGCGCCTCATGCGCGCAGCGGCTTCCAGTTCCCTGGAAGCCTTCACTGACGCCATAGATGGAGAATCGATCGGGCCTCGAGCGGGGTCCTGTGGAACCGCCGCTTACCGCAGGCAAATGGTCGTGGCGAAGGACATTGCCACCGATCCCTTGTGGGAGGACTACCGCGAACTGGCCTTGCGCCATGAACTCAGGGCGGCCTGGTCGCACCCGATCTTTTCCCATGGCGATAAATTGCTGGGCACCCTGGCGATGTATTACCGTCGGCCCCGCGAACCGGATGCGCATGAACTCGACCTGATTCGATCGGCGGCATCCCTTGTCGGAATTGCCATCGATCACTCGCAGACCCAGCAGGAATTGCTCATAACCATAGAGCGATTCCGGCTGCTTGCCCGCGCGACCGACGATGTCATCTGGGACTGGCACCTGGTCGACAACACGATCTGGTGGAACGAGGCGTACCAGACGTCCTTCGGCTATCCACCTGAAGAGACCGCGCCGGACATCAGTTCCTGGTACGACCGCATTCATGCCGATGACCGGGAACGGATCGTCGACGGTATTCACACGTTGATTGATTCCGGCGGGCAAACCTGGTCTGGCGAGTACCGCTTTCTCCGTCGCGACGGGACGTATGCGTCCATCTTCGATCGCGGTTTCGTCATGCGGGCCGCCGACGGCAAGGCGGTCAGGATGATCGGCGCGATGCAGGACATTACGGCGCGCAAGGTCACCGAGAACTCGCTGCTCGAAGCCGAGGATCGCTATCGCCGCCTGGTCGAACTCTCGCCCGAACCGATTTTCGTGCACCAGGACATGAAATACGTGTACGTCAATCGCGCTGGTGTCCAGCTACTGGGCGCGGCACGGCCGGAGGATCTGCTGGGCCGGCCGGTGCTGGAATTCGCGCATCCCGACTTTCGGGAGATGATGCGCGAGCGCATTCGCACACAGCTGGAGACCTGGACCCCTGCACCCGTGGTGGAGCAGCGTTACGTACGCATGGACGGTTCCACGGTGGAAGTCGAAGTCTCCGCGGCGCCCTTCCAGTTTCACGGCAGGCCGGCGGTCCAGGTCATCGCGCGCGACATCGACGGCCGCAAACGTGGGGAACGGGCGCTGGCCGAGTTGCAGGCCCGCTATCGCCAGCTCGTTGAGCTTTCGCCGGATTCGATCCACATCCATCAGGACGGCCGCCTGGTGTTCGTCAACAGCGCGTGCGTACGCCTGTTCGGCGCACAGTCGGCGGAGCAGTTGCTCGGCCGCTCGCTACTCGATTTTATCCATCCCGACCAGCGGGAGATCGTGCGCGAGCGCATTCGCGTCCAGTACGAGGAAAAAAGAAACATTCCGGGCATGGTGCAAAAGCTGGTCCGCCTGGACGGGGGCATCGTGGACGTCGAAATAAAATCCGCGCCCTTTATTTTCGAAGACCGGCCCGCGATCCAGACGGTGGTACGCGACATCAGCGAGCGCATCCGCGCGGAAGAGTCGCTGCGCCAGTTCCGTGCCGCGATGGACCTGTCGCCGAACCTGATCCTGCTCATCGACCGGGCCAGCATGCGCTTTGTCGACGTCAACGATACCGCATGCCGTTTGCTCGGCTACAGCCGCGCGGAGTTTCTGGAACTCGGGCCGCAGGATGTCTCGCCATTCACGCACGAGGAGCTGGCCGCCGCCTACGATCGGATCATCGCCGGGGACGATAGTCAATCGAGGCTGGAGATGAATCACCGGCGCAAGGACGGCACATCGCTTCCGGTCGAACTGGTGCGGCGCGCGGTGCCCACCCGTGACGGACACATCATTGTCGTCATCGCCAGCGACGTCACGGAACGCAACGCGGTGATGGCGGAACTGCGCAGCAGCAATGAACGATTCAGGCAGATTGCGGAGAGCATTCGCGAGGTCTTCTGGATTTCCGACCCGGCGAAAAACCAGATGCTCTACATCAGCCCGGCGTACGAGGAAATCTGGCAGCGCAGTTGCGAGAGCGTGTATGCGTCACCGTGGGCCTGGCTGGAGGCTGTCCACGAGGACGATCGCGAGCGTGTGAGCGTCGCCGTGAAGGAAAAGCAACTGCAGGGCACGTACGATGAAATCTACCGCATCATCCGGCCGGACGGCAGCAAACGGTGGGTACACGAGCAGGCATTTCCGATCCGCGACGAGGCCGGGCAGGTCTATCGCGTGGTCGGGGTTGCAGGCGACATCAGTGACAGGAAGCACGCCGAGGACCAGTTCCGCAAGGTTGCGGAGCAGGGGCGCAACATCCTGTCCAGCATTACCGACGCTTTTTTTGCTGTCGACAGGAACTGGTGCTTCACCTACCTGAATGCCACCGCGGAGGTCCTCCTGAAACGGCGCGCGGCCGAATTGCTCGGGCGCAGCATGTGGGACGAGTTTCCCCAGGCGAAGAACTCGACATTCGGCGTCAACTACCTGAAGGCGGTGGCTGATCAGGTGCCGGTCGAGTTCGAGGAGTTCTATGCGCCGCTCGAAACCTGGTTCGAGGCGCACGCGTATCCCTACGAGGACGGTTTGACCGTCTACTTCCGCGACATTTCGGAACGCAAGCGCACCGAGGAACGTCTGTCCTACCTCGCGCAATACGATGTACTGACCGGGCTTCCCAATCGCACCCTGTTCCGCGATCGCCTCGACCGGGCGATCGTGCGCGCGCGGCGCGACGGGCATCTCGTTGCGGTGATGTTCCTGGACCTTGATCGCTTCAAGGAGATCAACGACAACCTCGGTCATTCCGTAGGCGATGAGATCCTCGTCCAGGTGGCCGCGCGATTCAAGGAGCAGTTGCGCGACATCGATACGATTTCCCGCCTGGCCGGTGACGAGTTCACATTTCTCATCGAGGGCACTACCGAGGCCGGCCAGGTAATCGCGGTTGCCGACAAGATCCTCGGTGTATTCACGCGACCGATGGCTGCCGCCGGGAACGAAGTCTATGTGACCGCCAGCATCGGCATTGCGTTTTCCGAAGCGGGCGTGCTCGGCGTGGACGACCTGCTCAAGAACGCGGACATCGCGATGTACCACGCCAAGCAGGAAGGGCGGAACAACCACCAGGTCTATTCCGATGCGATGCACGCCAAGTCCTCGGAGAAGCTGGGCCTGGAGACGAAGTTGCGGCGGGCGGTGGAACGCGGAGAGTTCATCCTGGCCTACCAGCCCCAGGTCAACATAAAGACCGGCCAGATCATCGGCGCCGAGGCGCTGATCCGCTGGCAGAACGCTGAGCTCGGATTAGTAACGCCCAATCGCTTCATCCCATTGGCGGAAGAAACGGGGCTGATCGTCCCTATCGGCGAATGGGTCCTGGAAACGGCTTGCAAGCAGAATCGCGCCTGGCAGGATGCCGGCCTGAAGCCGATCCAGATTTCCGTGAACCTGTCACCGCGTCAGTTCAGGCAGAAGAATTTGCTGACCCGCATCGGGGACATTCTTCGCACTTCGCGTCTGGACGCGCACTACCTGGAACTCGAAATCACGGAGTCGACGGCCATGCAACGTGCCGAAGAGGTCGTCGCCACGCTGGCCCGCCTCGACGCGACCGGCGTGCGGCTGGCGATCGATGACTTCGGTACGGGTTACTCCAGCCTGAGCTACCTCAAGCGGTTTCCCGTCCACAAACTCAAGATAGACCAGTCGTTCGTTCGCGAGCTCACCACCGATGAAGACGATGCGGCCATCGTCGGTGCCATCATCGCGATGGCGCGCAGTCTGGACCTGATGGTCATCGCTGAAGGCGTGGAAACGCCCGAGCAACTGGCTTTCCTCGGCAAGATGAAGTGCGACGAGTATCAGGGATATCTGTTCAGCAAGCCGGTGCCGGCGGAGAATTTCGCAACCTTGCTTGCGGAAAATCGGCTTGCGACCAGAAAGACACCAGTCAAGCCCGCGCGCAAACGCACGTCAACGCCGCGCCGCGCTAAACCGAAGCGCAGGGGATAGCACCGCTGGCGCCATCTCCTGCATCGGGATAGCCCGCAAAGCGCCTGATCAAGGGGCGCTGAAGGCTTGCATCGCGTCCGCGAACGTCTTGAAGAAGTTCTCGCGACCGATGAGATCGATGATGCCGGCTTTTTCCAGCTTGCCTTCGACCCTCGTATTCGCGCCCGTCAGTATCACGCGCACGCCGCGACCCTGTAACTCCACAATCGCATCCTCCAGTGCCTGCAGCGCGGTGATGTCGATGAACGGCACCCAGCGCATGCGAATGATGACCGTCCCCGATTCCGTGCGCGTCTCATGCAGCGCGCGCTCGAAATTCTCCACCGCGCCGAAGAAGAACGGTCCATCCACCGAATAGACCGCGACTTTGTCGGGCAGCCCCGCATATCCGTACTGCGACAGTTCCTGGCGCAACTCATTTTCGCTGGAGCGATGGACTTCCACGCTGGAAGCCATGCGTCGCAGAAAATGCAGTATGGCGAGGATCACGCCGATGTTGACGGCCACGACGAGGTCGACGAAGACCGTCAGCAGGAACGTAACCACGAGGATGACGACATCTGCCGGCGGCGCGCGCCGCATCATGCGCCGTACGTGGTCGGCGCCGCTCATGTTCCACGCCACCACGAACAGGACCGCCGCGAGCGCGGCCAGCGGGACGTGCACTGCAAGCGGGGCCAGGAACAGGATGATTAGCACCAACACCAGCGAGTGAACGATGCCGGATAGGGGGCTCGTGGCGCCGTTGCGGATGTTCGTGGCCGTGCGCGCGAGGGCGCCAGTGACGGCGAATCCGCCGAACAGCGGCGAGATGACGTTAGCCAGGCCCTGGCCGATCAATTCCTGGTTCGAGTCATGCCGCGTGCCCGCCATCCCGTCGGCGATGACGGCCGAGAGCAGCGACTCGATGGCGCCGAGCATCGCGATCGTAAACGCCGGCCCGATCAGTTCGATGATGCGTGCCGCCGTGACCTCGGGGAAGTGCAGGCCAGGCAGGCCCTGCGGGATGCCACCGAAGGCGCTGCCGATCGTCGCAACGCCGTCGAACTGGAAAAACGTTTGCAGCAAGGTCGCGACGACGAGCGCAGTCAGGGGCCCGGGCACACGCTTCATGCCCGGCAGCTTTGAAGAGTACAGAACGATCAACAGCGAAAGCAGCGACAGCGATGTCGTGACGGCATGGAAGCGTGGCAACGCGAGCATGAGTGCCCAGAGCTTCTCGTGAAAGTGCTGGCCGCCGATGGCCGGCAGGCCGAAAAAATCCTTCCACTGTCCGACCCAGATGATCACGCCGATGCCGGCCGTAAAACCGACAATGACCGGCGCCGGGATGAACTTGATGATCGTGCCCAGGCGCGCCACGCCGAGCAGAAAAAGCATCACGCCCGCCATGAGCGTGGCGATCTGCAGGCCATCTATGCCGTGCTTTGCCGTGACACCGGCCAGAATGACGATAAATGCGCCTGTCGGACCGGCAATCTGCAGGCGGCTACCGCCGAGTACGGAGACGATAACGCCGCCAATGATGGCAGAGTAGAGGCCTTGCTCGGGTTTCGCGCCCGAGGCGATGGCGAAGGCCATCGCCAGCGGCAGCGCGACCACGCCGACGATCACGCCGGAAACAATGTTCGCGGGCCAGTGCCGCCATTGCAGCAGGCCGGCTTGCTTTGCTTCGAGGATCGCGATCATGGCATTTGCAGTTGACGGATTGTTCGCGCCGTTCAAGGTGATGATGCACTGCATTGTAGACCGCAAGGCGGCGTGCGCGCGCGTCGGTCGGAATCCGATTAAACTTTACGCCAACATAAACCTGCCCGCCCTCAACGATGAAGAACCTGATTCTTGCGCTTGCACTGGCCGTCGCTTCGTCGGCTACTTTTGCAGATGATGATTCCGACATTATCTCCGGTTGCGCCTTGTCAAATGCCGAGTTCGGCACGGAAATGATCCAGATCTGCATCAACGAAAACAAGACGGCGCGCGCGGATCTGCAGAATTATCCGGAAGAGTACAAGGGCTTGGTCCAGCGCTGCTCGCGGCGCAAGGAAATGGGCTGGAGCATCGTCAAGAAGTGCGTCGACGAGGACATTGCGGCAAAGCCCGTGCTGGAGGGCTACGCGAAGGACCACGCATCGCTGCTCGCACAATGCCAGGAAGAATTCCACGGCCGCGAACTCACAAGGATCAAGCTGTGCGTGGAGATGGCGCTCAAGGGAGATCCTGCGCAGGGAAGCAAGTGACTTTCCACGCAAATCAAAAAAAGCCGGCGATTGCCGGCTTTTTAACGCTTACTCGACCGCCTACACGGCCGCGCCGCGATGCACCTGGAACGGCGAGAAGGACTGGTTGACAGTCATCAATTCGATGCGATTGATGTTCATATGCGGCGGAAGGCTGGCGATCCAGAACAGCGTTTCGGCGATGTCTTCGGCAGTCATTGGATCCGCGCCCTTGTAAAGCTTGTCGGACGCTTCCTGGTTGCCGCTGGTGCGCACCAGCGTGAACTCCGTTTGCGCCATGCCGGGTTCGACTGAAGTCACCCGCACACCCGTGCCATGCAGGTCGGAGCGCAATCCCAGCGAAAACTGCGAGACAAATGCCTTGGTGCCGCCGTACACGTTGCCGCCCGGATAGGGGTACGACGCGGCAACGGAACTGATATTGATGATCGCGCCTTTGCGGGCGATCAGCGTTCCCACCAGCTTGTGGGTCATGGTCGCGAGTCCGGTGATGTTGGTCTCGATCATCTGGTTCCATTGGTCCAGGCTCGCTCCCTGCGCCGGCGCTGTGCCGAGCGCCAGGCCTGCGTTGTTGATCAGCAGGTCGATATCGCGAAACGATGCCGGCAAGGCGGCAAGGGCGGCGTCGATGGCATCGGCTTTTCTCATGTCAAAAGCGGCGGCGTGTACTTTGTCGGTGCCGAGTTCGGCGACGAGCTTCTTCAGGCGATCGGCGCGCCGGCCGGTCGCGATGACGCGCCATCCGGCTTTGACGAAACGTCGCACGGATGCCTCGCCGAAACCCGAAGTCGCGCCCGTAATAAGTGCAGTCTTGGTCATTTCAGTCTCTCTTCCAGTAAGTTGATCCAATGTTTTACTCGCAGCGCCGTGCCGCTTTGTATGTGGGTCAGGCAGCCGATGTTCGCGGTCGCGAGCACCGCGGGCTGATCGGATTCAAGCGCGGTGACCTTGTTTTTCAGCAGGCGCTGCGACAATTCCGGTTCGAGGATGGAGTAGGTGCCCGCGGAGCCGCAGCAAAGATGCGAGTCCGGCACCATCGTCAGTTCGAAGCCCGCCGAGACCAGGATCGCTTCCGCCATGCCGCGAATCTGCAGGCCGTGCTGCAGACTGCACGGCGAGTGAAAAGCGACTCGCGTGGCAATGGGCGATGGGCGATGGGTGATGGGTGAACCCATAATCTCTTCGAGCTTTTCGCGTTCCGCGAAGATGACTTCGCTGATGTCCCGCGACAGTTCGCTGATCCTCGCCGCTTTGGCGGCGTATTTCGCGTCGTACTCAAGATGGTGGCCGTATTCCTTGATCAGCGTGCCGCAACCGCTGGCGGTGAAGATCACAGCTTCCACGCCGGCTTCGACGTGCGGCCACCAGGCGTCGATGTTTCGGCGCATGTAATCGCGGCCGTCGTCCTGCCGGTTCAAATGGAAGGCCACGGCGCCGCAACACCCGGCCTGTTCCGCGCGCAGCAGCGAGATGCCCAGACGATCGAGCACGCGCGCCGCTGCGGGGTTGATTCCAGGTGCAAGCGACGGCTGCACGCATCCGTCGAGCACCAGCATCCTGCGTGCATGACGCGGTGCTGGCCAAGTGACATCGGATGTGTCGCGCGGCGGGATCTTTTTTTTCAGGGCGGCCGACAGGAAAGGGCGCGCCATCTGGCCCATGCGCAGCAGCGGCCGGAACAACATGGGACGTGGAATGACCGTGCGGATCAGCGCGCGCTTGAGGGCGTCGACGGGTTTTCGCCCTACATGCTGCTCGACGATGTTGCGGCCTATGTCCACCAGCCGCCCATACTGCACGCCGGACGGACAGGTCGTCTCGCAGGCGCGGCAGGTCAGGCAGCGGTCGAGATGGGTCTGCGTTTTCGCGGTCACCTCATTGCCCTCGAGCACCTCCTTCATCAGATAAATGCGTCCGCGCGGGCTATCGAGTTCGTCGCCGAGCAACTGATAGGTCGGGCAGGTCGCGGTGCAGAATCCACAGTGCACACAGGCACGCAGGATGCTGTCGGCTTCCAGCCCTTCCGGGGTGGACTTGATGAAATCCGCGAGGTTGGTTTTCATCTAGGGCAACGTCTCGACGCAAAGGCGCAAAGTACGCAAAGAGCGCAAAGGAAGAGCAAGAAAGTTTGGGTGCAGGAAGTCAGACGCATAACCGGTTAGGGTGACCGCAATTCTGCAAAAATGGGCGCGCAAATCATTTCCGATCTGCTTTTGGTCTCCTTTGCGCACTTCGCGTCCTTTGCGTCTTTGCGTCGAGGTGTAGGTTCGCACGGCTCTAGAAATCCGCATGGATGCGCCCCGGACCGAGGATGCCATGCGGGTCCAGTGCGCGCTTCAGTTTCTTGTGTATGGCAAGCAGGCCCGCGTTGAATTGCTGGATGCCGTGCCGCTTGTTGCCATTGCGGAACAGCGTCGCGTGGCCGCCAGCTTTATGCGCGCTTTCGAAGGCTTTGGTGGGGTCGAGATCCGCCGCCACCCAGCGCAGGCTGCCGTTCCACTCGGTCAACTGCGCACCCAGTCCGAGCGGTGCGGCGGTCGATCGGATCGAAAACCGCCAAAGCGCGGGCGCCTGGCGGAAGAATTCATGGGACTGTTCACGAATCGAGCGCCAGAACGCCGGGCCATCCGCCACGGGCTCGCCGCCAATTTTTTTCTGTGTTGCCGTAACCGCAGGGCTCGCGCCAGAAAGCCTCACGTAAAGATTTTCAGCGACATGGCACGTGGCGGAGATCGACAACGGTTTCGCGGCCCATTTGTTCATGGATTCGACGGCCGCTGCCTCAGCGAGGTCGAAACGCAGCGTGCGCTCTTCTTCCGGCACTGGCAGGACTTTGAGTGAGACTTCCGTGATCAGCCCCAGTGTGCCGAACGATCCCGCCATCAGGCGCGACAGGTCGTAGCCGGCGACGTTTTTCATGACCTGGCCGCCAAAGCGCAGGTCTTCGCCCAGGCCGTTGACCATGCGTACGCCAAGCACAAAATCGCGTGCGGAACCCATGGCTGCCCGCCGCGGACCGGAGAACCCGGCGGCTATGCAACCACCCAGGGTTGCTTCACCGAAGTGCGGCGGCTCGAACGCAAGCATCTGACCGCCTGCGGCGAGGGTAGTTTCGATTTCATCGAGAGGCGTGCCCGCTCGCGCGGTGATGACAAGTTCCGTCGGCTCGTAGTCGACGACGCCGCTGTAGGCGCGCGTGTCGAGCACATCACCGATCAGCGCCAGGCCATAGAAGTCCTTGCTGCCGCCGCCGCGTATGCGCAACTGGCGGCGCTCGGCGCCGGCCTTGCGGATGGTGTCTGATAAGTTCTGGATTAATTCTTGCATTCAAGCACAACCGCGAAAAATCTCGACGCAAAGGCGCAAAGGACGCAGAGAGCGCAAAGTAAAAACGGGACAGGAGAAGATGGGACAGTCGGTCTGGGTTTCATTAACGCCTGCATATGTCGTATTTGGCCTGCCAATGCCGATGCTCGACGTCTCAATGGAACGCCGCCCCTGTGTCACTTCCTTTGCGGCCTTCGCGCTCTTTGCGCCTTTGCGTCGAGATTGAATGGATTCGCTTCAAAAGCGCGGCAGTTCGGGAAATTTTTCCTGGCCGCGATGCACATGCATCTTGCCGCCTTCGGCGCAGCGCTGCAGCGTAGGTACGGCCTTGCCAGGGTTCAGCAGGCCGAATTCGTCGAACGCTTTTTTCACCGCGTGGAAGACCTTGAGTTCATCGGTGCCGAACTGCACGCACATCTGGTTTATTTTCTCGATGCCCACGCCGTGTTCGCCGGTGATGGTGCCGCCGACCTCCACGCACAATTCGAGAATGGCCGCGCCCAGCGCTTCCGCGCGCTCGTTCTGGTCGCCCACGCTGGCGTCGAACATGATCAGCGGGTGCAGGTTGCCGTCGCCTGCGTGGAAGACATTGGCACATTGCAGGTCGAATTTCGCGGAGAGCTCTTCGATGCGCTCGAGCACGTAAGGCAGCTGCTTCTTGGGAATGGTGCCGTCCATGCAGTAGTAGTCCGGCATGATGCGCCCCACCGCGGGAAACGCCGCCTTGCGGCCGGCCCAGTATTTGAGGCGCT
Source organism: Betaproteobacteria bacterium (assembly GCA_039930785.1). Classification (GTDB taxonomy): domain Bacteria; phylum Pseudomonadota; class Gammaproteobacteria; order Burkholderiales; family JACQAP01; genus JACQAP01. The sequence continues at coordinate 10,436 of JBDTTE010000082.1, forward strand.
CGGTCTCGTCGCGTGAAACCCGGATCTCGGTCGCGCCGGCTTTTTGCATGACTTCCTTCACGCGCGCAATTTCGTGGGCGACTTCTTCCGCGGTGCCGTCGGATTCGCACAGCAGGATCGCGGCGGCGTCGAGCGGATAGCCCGCGCGCACGAATTGTTCGACGGCAGCGGTGGCTTTCTTGTCCATCATCTCGAGGCCGGCCGGGATGATGCCGGCGCCGATCACGTCGGCCACCGCTTGTGCGGCCTTGATGATGTCGTCGAAAGCAGCCAAAACCACCTGCGCTTTCTCCGGTTTTGGCAGCAGCTTGACGGTGATTTCCGTCACCACGCCGAGCATGCCCTCTGACCCGGTCAGGAGCGCCATCAGGTCAAAGCCAGGCGCGTCCAATCCTTCGGAACCGATCTCCAGCAACTCGCCTTCGATCGTGACGAAGCGCAGCTTGAGGATGTTGTGCACCGTCAGGCCGTATTTCAGGCAATGCACGCCACCGGAATTCTCGGCGACGTTGCCGCCGATCGAACAGGCAATCTGGCTCGACGGATCGGGCGCGTAATAGAGGCCGTACATCGCCGTCGCTTCGGAAATGGCGGCATTGCGCACACCCGGTTGCACACGCGCCGTGCGCGCCAGAGGATCGATGTGCAGGATGCGCTTCATCTTTGCCATGACCAGCAGCAACCCTTGGGCGTAGGGCAGGGCGCCGCCGGACAATCCGGTGCCTGCGCCGCGAAAGACGACGGGCACGCGCCCGCGATGGGAGATGCGCAGGACTTCACGCACCTGGTCTTCGTTCTCCGGCAGCGCGACCATCAGCGGCATGCGCCGATACGCCGTCATGCCGTCGCACTCGAAAGGCATGAGGTCTTCGCGTTCGTGCAGCAGCGAGGCCGGTGGCAGCACGGCAGTCAACTGCGCGACGAGATCCGCGAGCGGAACCTGCGGTTCCAGCGTCTCGGACGAAAGCAGAGCGGGCATGCCCATCTAGGTCAACTTCTCGACGCAAAGACGCAGAGGACGCAAAGAGCGCAAAGGAAGAGCGAAATAATTGGGCGAGCGAGAAATGGCATTGGCACCAGGGTTGGCCGCTGGCAAATCGGCGCCATTTGCACGTAAACGATTTTTCATGTGTTCCTGGTTTCCTTTGCGACCTTTGCGTCCTTTGCGTCTTTGCGTCGAGGTGTGTCTTAGGTGATCAATATCGCGCGGAAATCGTTGACGTTGGTCATGGTCGGACCGGTCACCACGAGATCGCCGATGGCGGAGAAGAAACTATAGCCGTCATTATCGGCGAGCATCTTTTTGGCGTCCACCCGGGATGTGGCGCCCCGCGACAGCGAATCCGGCGTGAGAATCGCACCGGCGTTGTCCTCGGTGCCATCGACCCCGTCCGTATCGCCGGCCAGCGCGTGAATGCCGGGTTCGCCGCCGAGCGCAACCGCCAGTGCCAGCAAGAACTCCGCATTTCGACCGCCCCGGCCCTTACCGCGCACCGTTACGGTCGTTTCGCCTCCGGACAGGAGCACGCAGGGTACTTTCGCCGGCTGGCCGTGGCGCCTGACCTGGCGCGCGATCCCGGCATGGACAATGGCGACTTCGCGTGCTTCGCCTTCGATCGCGTCGCCCAGTATCACCGGCGTCACGCCGGCTTTGCGCGCCGCTTCTGCCGCCGCCTCGAGCGACATCTGCGGCGTTGCCACCATGTGCAGTTCGGTATTTGCCAGGCGCGAATCGCCCGGTTTCGGTGTTTCGTCCTTCGCCGCACGCAGGTGGTCGATGACGGCACGCGGTTCCGTGATGCCGTATTTCTCCAGAATGGCGCGTGCGTCGGCGAACGTCGTTGCGTCCGCCACCGTCGGACCGGACGCGATCACGGCGGGATCGTCACCCGGAATGTCTGAAATCGCGAGCGTAACCACGCGGGCGGGCGCACAGGCGGCGGCGAGACGACCACCTTTCACCGCGGAAAGGTGCTTGCGCACGCAATTCATCTCGGTGATGTTGGCGCCGCTTTTCAGCAGCGCCTTGTTGATCGCTTGCTTGTCGGCGAGCGTCAATCCCGGAGCGGGCAGGGACAGCAGCGCCGAACCGCCACCCGACACCAGGAAAAGCACGAGATCGTTTGCGTTCAACCCTTGCACCATCTGCAGCATGCGTGCAGCACCCGCCCGACCCGCTTCATCCGGTACGGGATGCGAAGCTTCGACAACTTCGATGCGCTTCGTCGGCACGCCGTACCCATAGCGCGTGACGACCATGCCGGAGAGCTCGCCCGGCCAATGGTCTTCGACGGCCTTTGCCATGCTGCCCGCCGCCTTGCCACAGCCGACGACGAGCGTGCGGCCCTTCGGCGGTTGGGGCAGGTAAGCCGGCAATGTCTTGTCCGGTTGCGCGGCGGCGATCGCCGCGTCGAACATGGCTCGTAACAGCGCGCGCGGATTCTGATTCATGATCACCTAAGCTCTCACAGCAGAGGACGCGGAGGACGCAGAGGAAAGGCAAAAGAAGAGGTCCAGTCTGCTATGTTGCTCATTGGTTCGCGATAAGGTGAAGCGAGCATGGGCGAGGACGTACATAAACAATATGCTATTAACCAAGGCCGATTTGTTTTCCTGCATTTGTTTTGCCTCTGCGTCCTCCGCGTCCTCCGCGGTGAAAGTTGATTCTTTTTCCGCTATTTCGCGACCTGATGATTCGCCAGCGCTTCGAGGGCCTTCACCATCGCGGAGTGATCCCATTTGCCGCCGCCCTGCGCCTGGCAGGCACTGAACAACTCCTGCGCAGTCGCCGTGTTGGGCAGGCTCATCTTCAGCGCGCGTGCGGAAGACAGCGCGAGGTTGAGATCCTTCTGGTGTAACTCGATGCGGAACCCCGGATCGAAGGTGCGCTTGACCATGCGCTCGCCGTGTACTTCGAGCACGCGCGACGAGGCGAACCCACCCATCAGCGCCGTGCGCACTTTTCCGGGATCGACGCCGGCCTTGGACGCGA
>JBDTTE010000083.1:0-13423 GCA_039930785.1 Betaproteobacteria bacterium
CGGCATCGGCATCGGCCGCGTACGCTGTTCCATTGCGCAAGGTTGCAATGCAGCATCGAGCACGGACGCGATTTTCTCCCTGAATCTCGCGTGAGTCTTTGTCCGGGAGAGTTTCGCAATTGGCGCGAATCCAGTGTGGCGCGGGTTTGCGGTCGATTGACCGTGCGCGCCGCATGCAAACTAAAGTGGCTCGCAGGTTGAAACGCCCAGTGCATTCGTGTATTTTGGCCTGCGTAACTTCCCATTCGTTACATCTATATAACTTCATTCCCACCTAAGGGGAGCTTCTGCAATGACAACCTCGTTTATCGTAAATGGAAAGAGCACCAGCGTGGATGTCGCACCTGACACGCCCTTGCTCTGGGTTCTGCGCGACACACTCGGCATGACCGGTACCAAATTCGGCTGTGGCAAGGCGCTCTGCGGCGCCTGTACGGTGCACCTCAACGGGCAGGCCATCCGGTCCTGTCAGACCCCCATCGGTTCGGTTCAGGGCCAGAAGATCACGACGATCGAAGGCCTGGGCGGCAACCACAAAGTGCAAAAAGCCTGGATCGCGCTGGATGTGCCGCAATGCGGTTACTGCCAGCCCGGACAGATGATGTCCGCTTCCGCGCTGCTCGCTTCCAACAAGAACCCGTCCGACGCGGATATCGACGCCTTCATGTCGGGCAACATCTGCCGATGCGGCACGTATCCCCGAATTCGCGCAGCGATCAAGCAAGCCGCGAAGATGGCCTGAGGGAGGATGACAAATGGAAAACATGCTCAAGAATGAAACGCGCCGCGACTTCCTGAAAGTCAGCGGTTCCGTCGCCGGTGGTCTGGCGCTCGGTTTCTACATGCCCGGCCGCCACAACGTTGCGCTGGCCGCCGAAACGGTGACCTCCAGCCCGAATGCCTGGGTCAAGATCGGCGCCGACAACACCATCACGATCATGGTCGCGCGTTCCGAGATGGGTCAGGACGTTTACACGTCGATGCCCATGCTCGTGGCCGAAGAACTCGAAGTGGACATGAACAAGGTCAAGATCGAGTTCGCACCGCCCGCCGAGGTTTACATCAACGCGTTGCTCGGCGGCCAATTGACCGGTGGCTCGACCTCCGTGCGCGATGCATGGGAAAAGCTTCGCAAGGCCGGCGCTTCCGCCCGCATGATGCTGGTGGCGGCTGCCGCAAGCGAATGGAATGTGGACGCGTCCCAGTGCAAGGCTTCGAACGGCATGGTGACCGGCCCCGGCAAGAAAAAGGCGACGTATGGGCAGCTCGCTGCCAAGGCGTCCGGCATGGAAGTGCCGAAGGATGTGCCGCTGAAGCCCGCGAGCCAGTTCAAGATCGTCGGCAACGGCAAGCAGAAGCGCCTGGACACGGCCGCCAAGGTCAAGGGTCAGGCCAAGTTCGGCATCGACACACGCGTCCCGGGCATGATGTACGCCGCGGTCGCGATGTCGCCGGCCATCGGCGGCAAGGTGGTCAGCTTTGACGATACCCGCGCGAAATCGATGCCGGGCGTCAAAGCGGTCGTGCAATACAGCCGCGGTGTAGCGGTGGTTGCCGATTCCTACTGGCAAGCGAAAAAAGCCAAGGACCTGCTGCAGATCCAGTGGGACGCCGGTCCGAACGGCAGCAACGATTCGAAGTCGATCTGGGACGGCATTCGCACTGCGAGCGACCAGCCTGGCGCGGTGTTCCGCGAACATGGTGACGTCGACGGCAGCATGGGCGGCGCAGCCAAGAAGGTGGAAGTCGTCTATCAGTTGCCTTTCCTCTCGCATTCGCCGATGGAGCCGCAAAACACCACGGCTGATGTGCGCGCCGACAAGGCGATCATCATTACGCCGACGCAGTTCCAGCAATTGATCCCCCACGTCGTTGGTGGCGCTACGGGATTGAAGCCGGAACAGGTCGAAGTGCATACGACCTTCCTGGGCGGTGGCTTCGGCCGTCGCGTGGAAGTGGACTATGCGATCGACGCCGCGGAAATTTCCAAGGCAGTGGGCGCGCCGGTCAAGATGGTGTGGAGCCGCGAAGACGACATGACGCATGACTCCTACCGTCCGGCCAGCCTGATCAAGATGAGCGCGGGTCTGGACGCGGCGGGCAAGCCGGTGGCAATGCGTTTCCATTCCACCAGCCCGTCCATCTCCGCACGCTTGTTCCCGAGCATCGTCAAGGACGGGATCGACCCGTTCGCGGTCGAGGGGATCGACAACTATCCGTACGACACACCCAACATCAAGCTCACGTACCAGATGCACGATGCCGGGGTGACGCCGGGTTACTGGCGCGGCGTGTCGCATAACCTTAACGCGGTTGCGCTGGAGTGCTTCGTGGACGAGCTGGCTGCTGCTGCCGGCAAGGATCCGATCCAGTACCGCATCGACATGCTCGACATGGGTTCGACCAAGCACCAATGGTCCGGCCTGTCTGCCGGCGTGCCGGTCGGTGCCCGCATGAAAAAGGTTCTGGAAGAAGTACGCGCCAAGTCCGGTTGGGGCAAGAAATTGCCTGAAGGCCATGGCATGGGCGTAGCGGTCATGGAAGGCTACAACACCGTGATCGGAATGGTCGCGCAGGTATCCGTTTCCGCCAACTACGACGTGATCGTCGAAAAGGTCGTCGCAGTGGTCGATGCAGGCACGCTGATCCACCCGGATCAGGCCCTGGCGCAAATGCAGGGCACGATCAACTTCGGCCAGTCCGCCTGCCTGTGGGGTGAGATCACGCTGAAGAACGGCGGCGTCGAACAGACCAACTTCGACATGTACCGTGTTGCACGCATGAGCGATGCGCCGAAGGCCCTGGAAGTCCATTTCATCCGCAGCGACAACACGCCGGGTGGCTTGGGTGAACCGGGCACGGCGGTGATCCAGCCGGCCATCGGCAATGCGATCTTTGCCGCCTGCGGCAAGCGCTGCCGCAACCTGCCGTTCTCGCCGGAAAACATCAAAGGCTCTGCCTGAGATGAGGTCAGCCCGGCCGTGAGGCCGGGCGACCTGTTCTGATCTGGACCCCCGGCCTCATCCGTCGGGGGTTTTTTCTTGGTTCTGTCGCGCGAGGCTGGTTTAGAATCGTTATACCCAGCGGGCTAGAACGGTTTGGATTGAGGGCGGTAAACATGGATAGCGTCGATCTGCAAGTCCTTCGCAACAGCGTCGCGTGGCTCGAAGCGGGCCACCGCGTAATCCTGGCGACCATCGTGGAAACCTGGGGTTCGTCACCGCGCCCGGCTGGCGCAATGCTGGCAATTCGCGACGACGGAGTGGTCGCGGGGTCGGTATCCGGCGGTTGCGTGGAAGACGACCTGATCTTCCGCATTCGCGACAAATCGCTCGCAATCGACAAGCCCGAAATTGCAACGTATGGCATCAGCAAGGACGAAGCCACGCGCTACGGCCTGCCCTGTGGCGGCAAGCTCGAACTGGTGCTGGAACCCATTGGAAACAAAGCCACGCTTGCGGATCTGTTGAAGCGAGTCGATCGCCACGAACTCACGGCGCGCTCCCTGGACATGCGTAGCGGAGAGGTCACGCTGCGGCCGGCAAATCGCATGGACAGCACGCTGAGCTTCGATCGCAAGCAGCTGACCACGGTGCACGGGCCGCGCTGGCGGCTGCTGATCATCGGCGCCGGCCAGTTGTCGCAGTATCTTGCCCAGATGGCCCAGGCGCTGGATTACAGCGTCACGGTGTGCGATCCGCGTGAGGAATACGCCGAATCCTGGAATGTTGCGGGATCGGTACTCGATCGCGGCATGCCGGACGACGTTGCACTGGCAATGAACCTGGATTCCCACAGCGCGGTGGTTGCGGTCACCCATGATCCCAAACTCGACGATCTGGCGTTGATGGAGGCGCTTAAATCGCCGGCGTTCTATGTCGGCGCGCTGGGTTCCCGACTCAATTCGCAGAAGCGTAACGAACGGCTCGCGATGTTCGATCTTTCCGAATCAGAAATCGGCCGCCTGCACGGCCCGATCGGTTTGAACATCGGCAGCAAAACGCCGCCTGAGATTGCGGTGGCCATCCTCGCGGAGATGATTGCCACGCGGCATGGCATGGATTTCGACAAGGTTGGCACGCGTGAGCTTGAAGACGCCACGGACGGCAATCAGCAGATTTGCGTGACCGCCTAGTTTTGCCCGACCCGCATCCACGAATAAAGGGAGCCCGCCAGGCTCGCTGCGATATGACAGGGAGCCCGCCAGGCTCCCTTTCTTTTTCATACAATCCGTCATACCAACTATAACGAGGAGAGACAGGCATGAGGCTCAAGAACAAGGTCGCGATCGTCACCGGTGGGGGATCCGGTTTCGGTGAAGGCATCGCAAAGCGCTTCGTCGAAGAAGGCTGCAAGGTCATCGTTAACGATCTGAAGCCCGAGGGCGGTGAACGCGTGGCCAAGGCGTTGTCCGCCGGCGGCGGCCAGGCGAAATTCGTCCAGGGCGATGTCTCGAAGGCGGCCGACTGGGAAAGACTGGTGAAAGCGACGGTCGATACCTACGGCGGCCTGGATATTGTCATCAACAATGCAGGTACGACGCACCGGAACCAGTCACTGCTCGACGTGACCGAAGAACAATTCGATCGCGTCTACGCCGTCAATGTGAAAAGCCTCTACCACAGCGCAAGGGCCGTGGTGCCTTACTTTCGCAAGCAAGGCGGGGGCGTGCTGATCACCATTGCCTCGACGGCGGGCGTCCGGCCGCGCCCGGGCCTGGTCTGGTACAACGGCAGCAAGGGCGCGGCCATCGTAACCAGCCGCGCAATGGCGGTGGAGCTCGCACCCGACAAGATCCGCGTGAACGTCGTCAATCCCGTTGCTGGCGATACGCCGTTGCTCGCCGAATTCATGGGCTCCGACACGCCGGAGATTCGCGCGAAATTCATTGCCAGCATTCCGCTCGGTCGCCTGAGCCAGCCCCTGGATATCGCGAACGCCTGCCTCTACCTGGCTTCCGACGAGGCGAATTTCATCACTGGCGCGTGCATCGAGGTGGACGGCGGGAGGTGCGTTTAAACGACGATCCCACCCCCCAACCTCTCCCCGGCCCTCTCCCCCAAGGGGCGGAAAGGGAGAAAAAAAGGCGGCCGAAATTCGGCCGCCTTTGCATTCAGCGCATGCACGTCGTGCGGGTCTTTGACTTTTCACCCTCTCCGCCCCCTGGTGGGACAAGGGCACACTTGAAGCGCAGCAGAGGGCCGGGGAGAGGTGGGGGAGGTGGATGGGTGGATTGCGTTGCGTCGTCTACCCCGTGAAGGCCTGCAATCCCGTCTGCGCACGACCCAGAATCAACGCGTGCACGTCATGCGTGCCCTCGTAGGTGTTGACGGCCTCGAGGTTCATGAGGTGGCGCATGACGTGGTATTCGTCGGAGACGCCGTTGCCGCCGTGCATGTCGCGCGCCATGCGCGCGATGTCCAGCGACTTGCCGCAGGAGTTGCGCTTGATCAGGGAGACCATTTCCGGCGCGGCGCGGCCTTCGTCCATCAATCTTCCGACCCTCAGCACACTCTGCAGGCCGAGTGTGATTTCGGTCTGCATGTCGGCTAGTTTTTTCTGGATCAACTGGTTCGCCGCCAGCGGCCGGCCGAACTGCTTTCTTTCCATGGTGTAGCTGCGCGCCGCATGCCAGCAAAATTCCGCCGCACCCAACGCGCCCCAGGCGATGCCGAAGCGCGCCTTGTTCAGGCAACCGAAGGGGCCTTTGAGTCCCTGCACGTCCGGCAGCAAATTCTCCGCCGGCACGAACACGTCTTCCAGGACGACCTCGCCGGTAATTGAAATGCGCAGGCTGAATTTGCCTTCGATCTTCGGCGTCGACAAACCCTTCATGCCGCGCTCCAGAATGAACCCCCGGATGATGTCCGCATCGTCTTTCGCCCAGATGACGAACACGTCGGCGACCGGCGCATTGGTGATCCACATTTTCGCGCCCTTGAGCACGTAACCGCCGTCGACCTTGCGCGCGCGCGTGATCATGCTGCCGGCGTCCGATCCGAAATCCGGCTCGGTCAATCCAAAGGCGCCAAGGAATTCTCCCGAAGCCAGCTTGGGCAGGTACTTCTGCCGCTGCGCCTCGGTGCCATAGGCATAAATCGGATACATGGTCAGGCTCGATTGCACGCTCATCATCGAGCGATAGCCGGAATCGACGCGTTCGATTTCACGAGCGATGAGTCCGTAGCAAACGTGATTCACGCCGGCGCATCCATAGCCTTCCAGGGTCGAACCGAGAAAGCCGAGCGCGCCCATTTCCGTGAAGACCTCGCGATCGAAGCGTTCCTGCCGGTGGGCCATCAAAACCCGCGGCATGAGCTTGTCCTGGCAGTACGCACGGGCGGAATCCCGCACCATGCGTTCCTCGTCGCTCAGCTGTTCTTCGAACAGCAGCGCATCTTCCCATTGAAACGACGGACGGATATTGGGGGCATTCATGGGAATCTCCTGTGAGAGGCTGGTTGCGGTAACACCGCGGCGAGGTCGCGGTATTTTAAGTCATCCACGGCAACCTTAAGAAGCGCGGCGGAAGTTGCGAGGGCGCACAGGCGAGTGCCCGTCAGGCCTCGGGGAAGCCGCTCATTCCTTGGATTTTCGCTGCTTGGTGCAGATGTCGTTGCCGTCGCGCCAGCCGGAAGCGTACTGCGGATCGTGTTTGAAGCGCTCCTCGTCCCGCGTGCGTCCGCTGGTTCGCTTGCTGGTGTCGCACCCGTCGAGATAGCCGGCGCGAAATGCCGGCGGGTAACCAGCGAGGTTGACGTTCGCCTCCTTTTTGGCCGGCGTGCAGGCCGCCGCCGTTATTGCGAGCAGGAGCAGGACAATTTTTCTGGTCGACACCGGATTCCTTCGCGCACTCACCATCGGTTTTTCGTACGTGCGGCCTTCCGTACGTGCAATTGCGACTATTTTATCGCGCGGGCGCCGGATCTCGCACCGCCCGCGGAAATTCGCCCTGGTCCAACCCGGCAAGGTTGGCGAGCGCGACCAAAAAAAACGCCCGATAAGGGAGGGAATCGGGCGTCGAACACGCAAAGCGCGTTTAAAAGGATTGGACCTGGCCCGTGGATATCACCACGCGTGCAGCCATGCCACTCAAATTCATGCCGGAGTCGTTTTTCTTGTGATCACCCAATCCTGATTACGGCGCCGTTGACCAGCTTGATGCGCTCGCCAACGCTGAACGTCGGGCGTTCCGCCTCGTAAATGGTACGCACCGTGCCATTTTCCATGTTGACACGGACTACGAATCCGGCGGGCGCAGCGTTCGTCACGCTGTCCGTGCCCGTTTTCAGAATATTTCCAGCCTGGGCCGTAAATGCGGACGAGGGATCGAAGAGTTTGGTGGTAGCGCCGGTGCGGCCCGGGTTAATCGAATCCACGACGCCGCAGTCCGGGCAGGCCTGCTTGTGACGGAGCACTCGTGCGCCGAGCTGGAAATCGACGGGTTTTCCCTCGACCTGAGGCTCGTCGAGATGCCGGGTGAGTCCCTGATGCCTCGCGGACGGCGAGGCCGCGGAAAGCTCGACCAGGCTTGCGGGTGCCTTACTGAAACCGGAGAACGGATTCAGGTTCGAATGCGCGATCGAGAGGTGGCCGGTGATAGCGGCGACACCTATGCCGCCGAACGCTATGACGGAAAGTGCGGCGGCCGCAATCAGGGGAATGTAGAAGCGATTTTGTTGTTCGTTCATGTTGAAGCGTCCAGGTAACTCAGACCGCCTATTACGGCGCGTCCACTCCCACTCGTTAGCCGGTCTTGGAAAATAAACTTACAGGTCTTCCAAGCACTGCCCATGCCAACTGCGGAGGCACCTGAAAACAACTGTTTGTGCTGGAAGCGCAACGAACAACCCGGGTTTTGCGTCGCCAAATGACGACAGATTGTTGGATCGCCAGGCGGGAAGTGAGGCGGGTGGGCGTGCCCGGCCCGCCACGATCACATCGCTTTGAACAGCTTGGGATCCAGATGATGGCGCTGCAGAAGCTTGTAGAACTCCGTGCGGTTGCGCTTGGCGAGCCGCGCGGCCTGCGTCACGTTCCCACCGGTGATCTTGAGCAGTTTCGCCAGATAGTCGCGCTCGAATTCGCTGCGCGCAGATTCGAAAGAGGATAGTTCGGCGCTTTGTCCGCGCATGGCGCTATCCACCAGCGCCGGGGTGATGATCGAAGTGGTCGACAGTGCGACCGCCTGTTCCACGACGTTGTACAGCTCGCGCACGTTGCCGGGCCAGGACGCCTTGACCAGTATTTCCATGGCTTCCGAGGCGAATCCGTTCACGGGCTTTTTATAACGCTCGGTCAGCTGGTTCAGGAAATGGGTGGCCAGCACCGGAATGTCCTCGCGCCGCTCGACAAGGGCGGGTAACCCGAAGGCGACGACGTTGAGCCGATAGTAGAGGTCTTCGCGGAAGCTGGCCGTCTTGATGGCTTCCTCGAGGTTGCGATGGGTGGCCGATATGATGCGCACGTCGACCGGGAGGGTCTGCGTGGTGCCAACGGGGCGGACTTCCTTGTCCTGCAATACGCGCAGCAACTTTACTTGCAGCGGCAGGGGCATGTCGCCGATTTCGTCGAGGAACACCGTGCCGCCCTCGGCGGCCTGGAACAGGCCCTTGTAGTCGCGCGCCGCGCCGGTGAAGGACCCTTTCATGTGGCCGAACAATTCCGACTCGAGCAGTTGCTCGGGAATGGCGCCGCAATTGATGGCCACGAAGGGGCGGGCCGCTCGCGGGCTCGCCTTGTGAATCGCGCGAGCCAGCAGCTCCTTGCCCGTCCCGCTTTCGCCCCGTATGAGCACGCTGGCGTCGCTTGCGGCAACCAGCTTGGCTTTGCCGAGGATGCTTTCAATGGCCGGGCTGCGCGTGATGATCTCAGAACGCCACTCGGAATCGCCGTTGGCGTTTTCGCCTCGGCCTCCACTCAGCGCCACCGCCTTCTCGACCAGTTGCAGCAAATCCTTGCTGTCGAACGGTTTCGTCAGGTAGCCGAACACGCCGCGCTGTGTCGCCGCGACCGCATCCGGGATCGTGCCGTGCGCAGTGAGGATGATCACCGGGAGTGCAGGATTGCTTTTGTGGATGTTTTCAAATAGCGCCATGCCGTCCATGCCGCTCATTTGCAGGTCGGTGATCACCACTTGCGGCGTAGCCACCGAAAGCCGGGCAAGCGCGCGTTCTGCGCTGTCCGCGCTCTCCACGGCGTAGTCCGCGCCTTCCAGCCTGAACGTCAGCAGGCGCAGCAGATCGGGGTCGTCATCGACGATGAGGATGCGGGCCTTGGTCATGTTCATTTCTTCTTCGGCGCGAGCTGTTCGCGTTCAATCATTTTCTTTTCCATGTCGAGGAGTGCATCGAGCTTCTGTTGCAAAGCGTCCGCACGGCGCTGTTCGTCCTTCATTCTGGCGGTCTGCTGCTGCAGGGATTCGTCGGCCCGCCGTAATTCTACAAGCTGGGCGTGCAGCCACAAGGCGAGGGCGCGCAGGCTGGAACCGTCCTGCGCCTTGTCCCGTACGAAAGGGACAAGCAATGCGAGCGCCGCGTTGTCGTCGTGGAAGGGCGCAGCGGGCAATGATAGTAGTAGAGCAAGCTGCAGCCGGTTTAGTTCCGATTTCTCCCTCTCGAACGCGGCTCGCCTGCGCTCCAGCTCGGAGGCAAGCTCGCTGCCCTTCAATGTCAGCAGGCGCTCGTAGAATCGGGCGACACGTTCCGCATCGCTTCGCGCCGGATCCATGTTGTAGTACCAGATTGTTTCCGTGTGCGTGGTCGTGCTCGCCGGAACGCAACCCGCGACCGCCAGGCCCAGGAGGGCCGCCCAGGCCAATCTCCATGTCACGCCGCGATCTCCGTCTGGCGTGCCGGCAGTATGACACGCAGATGGGCTCCCGGATTGCCGTCGACAATGATTTCCACGCTGCCGCGGTGCGCGCCGACATATTCGTGGACGATTGCCAGCCCCAGGCCGGTACCCTTGACTGGCCCGGTGTATTCCGCACCGCCCTGGTAGAAGGGCTCGAATATCTGTTCCCTGTCTTCCGGCGAAATGCCCGGACCGTCGTCCATGATGTCGATGACTACGTCCGCGCCCCGCTTTCGCAGCTGGATGCGAATGGTGCCGCCCGCAGGCGAGAACTTGATTGCATTGGAAAGCAGGTTGTCGAGGATCGCATCGATTTTCTTCTCGTCGGCCTCCATCGTGAATTCCGACGCCGCCAGGTTCAGGCTCAAGTTCTTGGCGCGCATTGCCAGGGAATGTTGCTGGGCGACCCGCGCCGCGACCGCCTTTACGTTGAATTGCGAAAATGCGAGCGCCGACGTGTGGAATTGGGCGCTGTGGTAGCTCAGCAGGTCTTCGATCAGCTTCTGCAGTCGCAGTGTGTTCTGCCTGAGGATCCGGGCAATTTCAAACTGACCCGCCGTCATTTTCCCGGTCACTTCGTCCGACAGCAGTTCGACGCCCTCGCGCAACGCCGTCAGGGGGGTCTTGAGTTCATGCGAAACATGGCGCAGGAATCTCGATTTCTGCTCCTCGAGGTCCAGCAACCGAAGTCGCAGCCAGTCCAGTTGGCGGCCGAGCGACTCCAGGTCCGCCGGGCCGTTGACCGAGACCCGCGTGTCGAATCGACCCTCGCCCAGCCGCTGAATCGCCGACTCGAGTTGCGCAATCGGCTTGGAGATCAGCATGGTGGCGCCGACCACCAGCAGCAGTGCGATCGGCACGAGCGCGAGCAGCTGCCAGAAAATGAATCGCTGCACCTCGCCGGCCATTTTCTGCATGGTGTCGACTTCCCGATCGACGAGTGTATTGCCTTGTTCGTCGAGCGTGCGGGCGACGTCGGAGAGGCCGGCGAGTTCCGCCGCCGCGAGGTTGACGGCTTCCGGCCTGCCCGATGCCTTGCCGATGCGGTCGAACACCGCGCCCTCGCGATTCTGCAGGGCGTCCATGGCGCGCTTCTGCTTGGCGTCGAGCGGCAGCATCGACATCTTGTGCGCGGTTTCGATGAAGCGTTCGTGCGCGAGGCCGTAGCCTTGCAACAGCGACGGGTCGCCGATGATGGCGAACTGCCGGATGCTGCGTTCCATGCTGGTGATCTGCTCGATCAGGAAGCGCGTGCTTTGGGTGGTCTGCACCGCCTGGTATACGGCGCGCTGGCTATGCGTGGCGAGCTGATGGATGGAATACGCGTTGTTGATGAGCGCAAAAATCAGCGGCAATACCGCCAATGAAAATCCGGCGAGAATCAGCTTGAGAAACGAGCGGGGATAGTAGAGCTGCATCAACAAGAGCTCATCGTTTCATGACGATCATGGCGCCAACTGGACCTCGGGATCGCGGCTTCGGGATGGCCGCCATCGCGAGTGAATTCCGTCGTCATTTATTTCGGATTTTCCAACGATCGCGGCGGACCCGTGCGTGCGCGCAGGCCGAACTATCGCACGGAATGCGGGCGTTCGCCATCGGCGCCGCGCAGTCGGGCAAAGTATCAGATTGTCAGGTGAGCCTCGACACGACCGAACACACCGAAATCGGCGACGATGTGATCGCCAGGGGCGATGGCGGCGGGGACAATGCAGGTTCCCGTCGTCACAGTTTCACCTTTTCGCAGCGTGTCGCCCGCCAGCGACAGTTCGTTTGCGATCCATGTGAGCGCGATGCGCGGATCGCCCAACACGTTTTCTCCCATGCCGGTGCACGCGGGTTTGCCATTGATATTTACCACGACGGTGTGGCGCGGTAGATCGTGCCGACGCCAGTCAGCGACGACCGGTGGACCGATGACAAAATTGCCGGCACAGGCGTTATCAGCGATAAGTTGCGCCGCGCCGACGGAAACAAAATCCCTGTAACGTGAATTCGGGATCTCGATCGCAGGATGCAGGCTCGCGACGGCGGCAAGGACTTCCTCAATGGAATAGGGCGCCTTGCGTGACGGAAGGTCGCGCGCCATGCGAAAGGCGAACTCGGCCTCGGCGACGTTCATGATGTTGTCCGCCAGCGACACTTGCGCCCCGGAGTTAGCTACCCGCATTTCCAGCAGGCGTCCGGCGAGCGGACCGTCCACGCCAATATGGCGTTGGCCCGCTTTGCTGGTGGCGGCAATTTTCCACCCGAATACATTCTGCGCAGACAGTCGCGCGATCTGCGCCTGGATGGCATAGGCGTCGAGACGTGTATTCGGGAGGCAATCGACAGGCAACGCGTCGATGCGTCCGCCCGTTTGCCAGGTCGACCACAAAGTTCTGGCGGCTTTTTCTATGGCGGCATGTTCCATGTCATCTTCCGGATGGGATAACGGGTTATCGGGATCAATCTGCGGCCATCGGGCTGTGGACCTTGTTCTGCAAGGGTTCGCCTCGTGCAACACGATCCAGATTCTGTGCGATCAGGCGGCAGCGCCGCGGCAACAAGCCCTCGGTCCAGCCCGAACCGTGGGGCGTCATGATGACATTGTCGAGTTCCTGAAACGGCAGAGCGGAAGGCGCACCGCGCGTTTCTCCTGATGCGGGGTAACGGTACCAGGTGTCGATTACAGCACCGCCGATACGCCGGTCGCGGCAGGCTTCATAGAGCGCGCGCTCTTCGATCAGTGCGCCGCGCGCCACGTTGATGATCACGGCGGCAGGTTTCATGAGGTTTATTTGCGCCTCGCCGATCAGGCCTGCGGTCGATCCGTCGAGGGGCAGGGCGAGCAGTACGAAATCGGATTGATTCAGCAGGGTGTCGAGGGCGCTCATCGGCATGACTTGCCGGACCAGCGCGTCTCCCGATCGGGGCGTGCGGCTGCAGGCGACAACTTTCAGGCCGAAGGGCAGCGCGCGTGCCGCGACCTCGCGACCGATCCGGCCATATCCGACGATGCCCAGTGTTTGCCCGTACAACTCTCCATGGCGCGGGCCGCAAAGATGCGAGCCATACCAGTCGCCCCGGCGTAGCGCCGCATCCATGCGCGGGATTCCGATTACCCACTGCAGCATGGCGCCGAGTACGTATTCGGCGATGCCGATTTCGTGCTCGAACACATTGCAAACCGCTGTCTGCGGCGGCACCGCCTCGAAGGCAATGTCGTCTGTCCCTGCACCGGGCAAATGCAACAACTTCAATTTTGGTGCAGGCGGCATGTCCTTGCGCCAATTCATCGAAATCATTGCGTCGGCGTCGGAAAGGGCGCCGGCCAGTTCCCGCCGGTCGTTGCTGTCGGCTACCCCGATTGTCCATTGGGTTTGCAAAAATTGCGGAATCAGGGCCAGCCGTCCGTCGTTATCTGCTTTTTTTATCAGCAACTTCATCTGTTTTTCATCTTTCTTTTGGTATCGTGAGCAAACGCCAGAGTTCTAATGAAATATTGCGGTTTAGGCTGCGCAGTTTAAGGCGAGATCGCGCACCGGGAGCGCGACATTGCCGGGCCTGGATCTGCCAGAGTCGAGGC
>JBDTTE010000084.1:0-13260 GCA_039930785.1 Betaproteobacteria bacterium
TTGTTCTTCGTCCTTCTCCGTGTCCCTTCGTGTTCTCCGTGTCTCCGTGGTGAGAAGTAATCCGTAGGCGCTCAGGCTTTATTTCCGCGCCGTGTTCCGAATCTGAACACTTCGTGGTGAGATTTAACTGATGGAGGTCGGAGAAAGTTATTTCGCCAACTGAACCAGCACGCGCCGGTTCTTTTGTTTGTCCGCCGGGGAATTCTCCGGCGAGACGAGTGGCTTCGAAGAACCGACGCCACTCGGCGTGCAGGGCATTTTCATTCCCTTGGCCTTGAGTGCCGCGCAGACTGTTTTCGCACGCGCCTCGGATAACTTCTGGTTCGCTTCCGGTGTGCCGTCCGCATCGGTATGGCCTTCGGCGCTGACATGCAGATTGGGTATGTTGGACAGCGTCTTGGAATTACCCGTCAAAATTTTAAGGAGCCCGCTGATCCGCTTCGCGTTGCCCGAAGCGAATTGCGCTTTCCCGGTTTTGAACTCGAACTGTCCATCCTTGGCCTGCTGGCTGGCGAGGTTTTTGTTGATTTTGTCCAGCAGCGAGCCTTTGGTCAGCCCTTCGATGTCCGAAACCTTGGGCATCTCGATCGCCCATGAGGATGAACACGCCAGTACCAGCAATCCTGCCGCCATTACCGAGACGATACGCATGGTGAAATCTCCTGGGAGGGATAACGTTTGTGATTCAAGCAAAAAAATACGACAGGCCGACGAGAGATTTCCGCCGCGATTCCGAAACTTCTATTGTTCGAATGAAAACCGGACCCGCGTGAACTACAGAAATAAAGGCGACCGGGCGTCGCCTTATTTGTCTTTCGCAACCGTTCCCTGTGAATTAAAGCATAACGGCAAATTCGAAGCGCGCCACAGGGCCGGGTAGAGGGGGTTACTGCGGCTGGCCCTTTTTCACGAGCGATACGGCTTCGCTGCCGCTCAACATGAACGACGTCGCGCCAAGCGCAAACCCGCGATCCAGGAGTTGGCCGATCTGCCTGCGCAGCAGATCCCTGACTGGCGATTTGATCATGATCGAATACATCGGCGGCTTGCCATTCTGGGGGATGACATCCACGCGAAACGGTAACTGCGTGGTATCGCCTGCGTTGCTGGCTATGGTGACCAGGCAATCCAGAAGCTCGGACTGGGTGGGATAAGTTGTCATCGTCGAGGCTCGGAAAAAAGTGGGAACAGACTGACGCTCGGCGCTGTAACGGATGGCAACAGACGGCGGTGACGCGTATCTATTCGGCTGTAGCGTACACCAAAGCAGGCCCGCTTACGGAAGCAAATATTTCCATGGGGAGTTGACTAAAGGGCGGGATGAAGCTTCTCCTCGCCCCCCCTCTCCCCGGCCCTCTCCCACAAGGGGAGAGGGAGATATGAAGCTTTTTCTTTGTCGCTCGCTACGCGCGATTTTTCCTTGAGACGCCCTCTCCCCTTGTGGGACAAGGGCACACTTGAAGCGCAGCAGAGGGCCGGGGAGAGGGGGCGGAGAGAAGGGGTGAAATCACTCGACGATCGCCTGCTCCACCAAGGTCTTGAACGAGTTGGAGAACGGCGCGAGTTGGCTGACGGACTGCATCATATACACGGCGACCAGGTCTTCCTTCGGATCGACCCAAAAGAACGTTCCGGCGTAACCGGCCCAGTAAAACTCGCCGACGGAACCGTCCATCGGGTTCAACCCGGCCGGCGCGCGCGGGCCTTCGATGCGCACCGCGCCCAGCAATCCGAAGCCGTGATTCTGCCCGGGCAGATAAGCCGGACCGTGATCGAATATATTTCCCACGTGGTCGGTTGTCATGAGCTCGACGGTTTTCTTGCCGAGCACGCGCTGGCCGTCCAATGCACCCTTGTTGAGCAGCATGTGCGCAAAGCGTGCGTAATCCATCACCGTCGCTGTGAGGCCATGACCGCCCGCCTCCCACTTCACCGGTTTGGTCGGGTCGGTGTATTGCAGGACCAGCCCCTTTTTGTCGTCGTCGAACGGTTCGACGAAGCGCGAGACCTTGTCGGGTGCGACGCTGAATGCCGTGTCCCCCATGTCCAGCGGCTGGGCCACGCGCTTTTCAATGAATTCGCCGAGCGTCATGCCGGACACGACTTCTATCAACCGGCCGAGCACGTCGGTCGAGTGGCTGTACCACCACGTCGTGCCGGGTTCGTACTTCAGCGGCATTTTGGCTATGAGCGTGACGAACTCTTCATTGCTGACGTCGAACTCGCCGACCTTCTGGTCGATGTACATCTGCTCCAGCGCGCCGCCGCCCGGGACGGTCTTGAAGAACGCATAGCTGAAGCCGGAGGTGTGGATCAGCAGGTCCAGCACGCGGATGGGTTTCGTTGCCGGTTTGGTCTGAAGCTCAGACGGGGTCTTTGGCGTCGGGATTCGCCACCACTTTCATGTCCTTCAGTTCCGGCAGGTACAGGGAAACCGGATCGGACAATTTGATCCGCCCCTCTTCCACCAGGATCATCGCCGCCACGCTGACGATCGGCTTGGTCATCGAATAGACGCGGAAGATGGAGTCCGTCGCCATCGGCTCTTTGGTGTTCGGATTCTGCACGCCGTACGCGTCGAAGTACGCGACCTTCCCGTGCCGCGCGACCAGGGCCACATAGCCGGGGATGACGCCCGCGTCGACCTTCGCTCCGAGCACCTTGCGAATATTTTCGAGGCGATCCGACGACAGCCCCACCGACTCCGGATCGGCCCGGGGCAAATCGCCGGCCAGGGCAACAAAGGCGAGTAACCACAGGGCAAGCAAGGCAGCGACACGGCGTAAGGGCGACATGACCGACTCCTTTTCTGCGTGGATGCGCAAAATAAACCTGCATTGAAAGGGCTACAAGAGAATTTGATTGTGCGCCGCGCCGACGCTTGCGCCGGGGGGATCGCGGCCTACAAGGAGCTTTCGCGCCCTCTCCCGGCGGGGTAGCATGCGCGCAGCGGCCGCCGGACCCATTCGAACAAACAACTGCCGAGCGGCCCGGGTTCGCGCCCATACAATCGCCAAGAGGAGAAAACACGCATGGCCGCCGCTTATTCGCAGGAATTCGAGAACGCGACCTTCCACAAGGTCGCCTACCGCCTCATCCCTTTCGTGTTCCTGTGCTACATCGTCGCTTTTCTGGACCGCGTCAACGTGGGGTTCGCCAAGCTGCAGATGGCGGGAGACCTCCACTACAGCGATGCCATCTACGGAGCCGGCGCCGGCATTTTCTTCATTGGCTACTTCATTTTCGAGGTGCCCAGCAACATGATCCTGGAGAAGGTCGGGGCGCGGGTGTGGATCGCGCGGATCATGATCACCTGGGGCCTGATTTCATCGGCTTTCATGTTCACGGGGGAGATCCACTGGGGCTCGATCGCCACGATGTTCAATTTGACCGACGCAGAGTTCAGCTTCTACTTCCTGCGATTCATGCTCGGTGTGGCGGAAGCGGGCTTCTTCCCGGGCGTCATCCTGTACCTGACCTACTGGTTCCCCGGCGCGCGCCGCGCCAGGATGGTGGCGCTGTTCATGACCGCGATCGGCGTATCGAATGTCATCGGCGCACCGATTTCCGGCGCCATCATGCAGTTCATGGACGGCGCCGCCGGCTTGCGCGGCTGGCAGTGGCTGTTCCTGCTCGAAGGCATTCCATCCGTTCTCGTCGGCTTCCTCGTCTTCGCGGTGCTGCCCAACGGGCCGAAAACCGCGAAGTTTCTGACGCCCGAGGAAAAGGACCTGATCGTGACGCGGATCGAGGCCGACAATGCCGACAAGAAGCATCTCGCCGGTGGACACAGCCTTGTCGATGCCTTCATGGATTGGCGCGTCTGGGCACTGTGCGCCGTTTATTTCTGCGGGGCCGTCACCTTCTATGCGATCAGCTTCTGGATGCCGACCATCGTCCAGGAACTGGGCATCGACAAGCACGACTACCTTAAGGTCGGTTTGCTCACCATGATTCCCTGGACCGCCAGCATCGTCGCGATGATTTACTGGGGTACCCACTCGGATCGCACCAAGGAACGCCGCTGGCATTCGGCCTCGGGCTTCCTGGTCAAAATGGTCGGCATGCTGCTGCTTGCGTTGATGCCGCACTGGCCGATCATGTCGATGTTCGCGCTGACCCTGGTCACCATCGGCTGGGGCGCGTATGTGGTGACGTTCTGGTCGCTGCCGACTGCGTTCTTGACCGGGACGGCGGCGGCCGCCGGCATCGCGTTGATCAACTCGGTTGGTAACCTCGGTGGTTATTTCGGTCCCGACATGATCGGGCGCATTCGAACAGCGACTGGTGGCGACTCGGCAGCAGCGTTCTTTGCGTTGGCAGCGTTCGCGCTGGCGGGAGCAGTGATAACTCTCTTGCTGCCGAAACCGCAACCGAAGCCGGCGGGGCAGACGGCGCGATAGGTTAGTAAGCCTGACCCAGCAAAACAAAACGGCGCTTCGGCGCCGGTTTGTTTGGCCCCCTCTCCCCGCCACATTCGGAAACCCATACTGAATCTACTTGATGTCCTGTAGCGTTTCCCTGGCCGACTCGATCCGCGCTCCCTGAACTTGCCAACGTCGAGTACGCTAGTCCTCATCGCATCCAGCAGAAGATGACCAATCCCGCATGACAAACGCCTTGGCCAGCAAAGACACACGCTTCCCGCGCGCACTTTTCTACGCGGCGCCGGTAGCAGCCCTGCTCTATCCCTTGTTGCTCGTTGCCTTGTTTCGCGCCGGGCAAACGACCGGTGCGATTCGCGGGCTCGCCCTGTTTGTCACGCTGGCGCTGGTGTTCGCGGTTCCCGCCATTGCCTTCGCCGTCATCCGGCGGAGCGGCGCGGGTGACGATCCGTCAGTCGCCACTCACAGGCTACGAGTCGCGGCGCATCTCGCGTTCGCCGCGCCACCGTTGTACACCTTCATCGGCGTGTTGACCTACATGGCGGGCCTGCCCAATGGCGACTACTGGGCATGGGTAATCATCTGGCCGCTTGCAATCATCTGGCTGTCGCTTGAAGGCACGGGTCCCGTCGATTCGCGCGGTGCGCCGAAATGGCTGGCCCCCGCGCATGGCACCGTGGCCGTCACCGTCATCGCGGGATTCGTGCTGCTGCATTTCTTCAACCACCTGACCGGATTGTGGAGTGCGGAAACGCATATTGCCGTCATGAAAGTGCTGCGCGGTTGGTATCGCAACGGTTTCGTCGAACCCGTTCTGGTCGCGTTGATGCTGTTCATGGCCGGTAGCGGTTTCGTGTTGTTGCGCGCCAGACTCACGCGTGGATCGGACTTCTTTGGAACAGTGCAAACAGCGACCGCGGCCTATCTTCTGTTCTTTATTCCCGGACACATGAACTCGGTGTTCATTTACCAGCGCTGGTTTGCGGGCAAGGAAAGCGATTTCTGGTTCGCTTCTGGAGGAGCGGCAGGATTGCTTGGCGATGGATGGAGCGTACGGCTCATCCCGCACTATCTGGTAGGGGTATGGGCGCTGACGACACACGCGGCCTGCGGACTTCGCTACATCATGCTGACGCGTGGTGTCGAGCGTACGACCGCGAACCGGATTGCCATTGCGATCAGCACCGCCGGCGCAATTGCCGCGACCGCAATGGTTCTCGCGCTCTGCCGCGTCCACATCGTCGCAACAACGGGAACCTAGCGTTACGACAGTCCGCAGCAGTCAGAGTCAGGAGAAATCGTCAGGGTCAGAGTCGAATCTCGTCGTTCAGCGGGTCGTCGCCAGATCGAAATCGCTGATCTGCTTTTCCTTCTCGGCCTGTACCTGCTCGAACGGTGCAAAAGCATCGCCGATGCCGGGTTCGAGGATGTGGCGCGCGCCCTTCAATATCGCTGCGCTCTTTTCCTGCGCCCAAACCACGAAGCGATAGTGTTGCCCGCTCCAGCGGCCGACAGTGAGCGTATTGCCAAGGTAACCGCGGTAGTACGCTCCCGCTGTGAGGTCGCCCGGCTTGATCGCCTGCTGCTCCAACCGCACCTTCTGTGTTGCGCTTATCTGCGCCTCTGCATCGCTGTCGATCGGCGTCAATCCCAGGTTAGCCATGAAGTATCTCCTTTTCGTCGTACACGGGGGTGCCAACAACCTTATTTAACGGCCGTTGTGGGAAAAAGCAGACAGGGTCAGAGTCGAATTTCGCGGCATCCATCCGGATCTCTGCTCCGGAGCCGTCCCAACGCCGGATTCGCGACTGCTTCAATCAGCTGAATGCGCCCATGCGTGCATTGTGGCCGCCGTCCACATTGATCACGATGCCGCTCAAATACGCCGCGCGGACTGAAGCAGCGAACACCACGACATCGGCGACTTCGTCGACGCTGGCAGGCCGGCCCAGCGGCAGGCCTTTCAGGAACTCGCGCCAGCGCTCCGGATCGCCGAGCTTGTCGGCGGCGCGCGTCTTCATGAGCGTGACGATGCGCTCGGTTTCCACGGCGCCGGGGCTGACGGCCAGCACGCGAATGCCGTCCTCGATGCTGTAACTGCCTAATGTGCGCGTAAAAGCGTTGAGCGCCGCATTGCCTGCCGAGCCGGCGATGTAACCGGCGTCGAGCCGGTCGGCAGCCAGGCCGGTCACGTTGATGATCACGCCTTTGTGCCGCACGCGCATGGCGGCGTAGTAGGCCCGGGACAGGTTGATATATCCGAACACCTTCAGGTCCCACGCGGCACGCCAGCGCGCCTCGTCCACCGCCTGCAGATCGCCGCCTGGAATTGCGCCCGCGTTGTTGACGAGAATGTCCGGTGTACCGGTTGCCGCGAGCAATGCGCCGACGCTCTCGCTTCGGGCCAGGTCGAGGGCATGAGCCGTGACTTTAACGGCGTACTCGGCGCGAATGCCATCTGCCGCGTCGTCAATGGCCGGGGAGCTGCGCGAAACGATATGCAAGGCGCAACCTTCCGCCGCCAGCCCCCGCGCGATGGCGAGGCCAATCCCCTTCGATGCGCCGGTCACTACGGCGGTTTTACCTTTCAAGCCCAGTTCCATGGTGCGCCCCCCTTCCCCCCTCTCCCCGGCCCTCTGCTGCGTTTCAAGTGTGCCCTTGTCCCATGAGGGGAGAGCGAGATTTTGAATCCCTCTTCACTTCGTCCAGCTTTCCTTTGCGTACCTTTGCGTCCTCCGCGTCTTTGCGTCGAGATGTGCGCTCTATAATTTCACCCCGCCGGATTCGGAAACCTGAACTGAATTTCCTTGATGTCCTCCAGCGTCTCTTTGTCCAGCTCAACCTGCGCGCCGGCAATGTCCTCTGCGAGTTGCGCGATGGTTGTTGCACCGACGATCGACGCACCGAGATACCAGCGGCTGTTCACGTAGCCCAAAGCCAGTTGCACCAGGCTCATGCCGCGCCTTCGCGCGAGCGCGGCATACGCATCCACTGCTTCGCTCACCATCGGCTTGCGAAAGCGAACGCCCAGCGAATCGAACAGCACGAAGCGCGTGCCCGGCGGCTTTGCGCCGCCCATGTACTTGCCTGAGAGAATGCCGGCCGCCAGCGGGCTGTAAGCGAGCAGCGACATCTTTTCGCGGAACAGCGTTTCGGCAAGATCGTTGTCGACGTTGCGCGAGATCAGGCTGTAGCTGTTCTGGATGGTGACGGGCGCGGGCACGCCCAGTTCTTTCGCCGCTTCACGGAATTTGCATACGCCCCAGGCCGATTCGTTGGAGAGGCCGTAGTGGCGGATCTTTCCCGCCTTGATCATCGCGGCCATGCCTTTTACCTGCTCGTGGATCGCGGGGCCTTCTTTTTCTCTCGTCGGATCGAATTCCGTCGCACCGAAATTCGGCACATTCCGTTGCGGCCAGTGGATCTGGTAGAGGTCGATGTAATCCGTTTGCAGGCGCGCGAGACTGGTCTCGACGGCATCGGCGATGACATCCTGGGTCAGGTCCGTGCGGCCGTTGCGGATCCAGTCGCGGCGACCGGGCCCTGCGACTTTCGTTGCCACGATCAGCTTGTCGCGCTGCTGCTTCGCGAGCCAGGTGCCGAAGTAGGTTTCAGTGCGGCCCTGTGTCTTCGCGTTCGGCGGCACCGGATACATCTCCGCCGTGTCGATGAAGTTGATGCCCTGGTGAACCGCGTAATCTAGTTGTTCGTGGGCTTCCTTTTCGTTGTTCTGCTCGCCCCAGGTCATGGTGCCCAGGCATACGCGGGATACATTCAGTTCAGTGCCGGGTAGGTTGTTATATTTCATTTTGGCTAGGGGCTAGGGGCTAGGGGCTAGGGGCTAGGGGCTAGGGGCTAGGGGCTAGGAAAAAGTCTATTCTTTTTTATTCGCGCAGCGGAATCGCACGGCACGGCACCGCCGGCGATTGTAAAGATAATCGCGGTCGCGCTAGTGCGCGTCATTGGCACGCCGGGTCCAGTTTCTATCCGCCAGGACAACCGATTGCGCGGCCTGCTGTTCGGAGACTGTCCAGTAATTCTTCAACAGCCGGTCCTTCTCGACTGCGCCGACAAGGGCGAAGCCGTTCTTCTCATAAAAGCGAATCGCCCAGTCGGCGGCCTTCCACGTACCGATCAGGATCGGCCTCTGCGTGAGCGCTCGCAAGCAATCGAGCAGGCTGCGTCCGATGCCGCTACCGCGCAAAGTTGTCCTGACGTAAGCATGGCGGATCAGGGTGACGTCTTTTACGTCCTGGATACCCATGACACCGAGCAAGCGACCGTTCGCTTCGCAACCGTAGAAGCGCACACCTTTGCCGATTTCCGAATTCAGCTCCGTCATCGGCATGTACGGTTCGTGCCACGCATCCTCCGATACGACGCCTTTGTAAGCTATCGCCGCGTCGTTGACGATCTCGAAGATCGCCGGCACATCACCCGCGTTGCAAGCGCGAATCGTATTCACGGGAACGTTTCGGCTCCATTTCGATAAAGAACAATTCGACGAGCATGGTCCGCCTCGATGCCTACTTGCTCTCCGCCGAATCCGGTATGGGTTCGATCAACGCGTCGATGGTTGTCACTATTTCTGCGCAAACCTTGCTGGCGCTCTTTGGACATTTCTTGCGTGCATTGGCAGCGACTTTCGCGGCGTCACCCTGTGCCCACTTCTGGTCAACATGCCGCAACACGAATTGCAGGAATTCCGGATCGGACTTCACCAGGAAGGCGAGCGTGGAAATGTCTTTCCAGTTCCTGGTCAGCAGCTTGTCGACTCGTTCGCTGTAGGCCTCGGAAAGGCCGCCATCGTCGCAAGCGCCGAGTCCGTATTTGTGAAAGTGGTCCTGAAGGTGCATCCAGTTCTTGATGCGACCCGCCGTTTCTTCCGCATTGGGCGAGCAGGCCAGATCGGCTGCCATGGCATTGATGGCGGCCGCGCACGCGAATGCTACCGCTCCTGTCCTGATCCACGCCGCGATGATCGTGCGGGTGGAACGCAATTACTTCGCCTCCGCCATCGTTTTGAGATTTTCCAGGCCCACGCGATAGGCATTGTTGATGAAGTCCATGACTTCGCGATCAGTCATCTTTCCGTCGGAATGGTTGAGGAAGGATCCGCTCCACATGATCAGCGTGTAACCGCGCCTGCCCTCCATCACCTGAAAACTGGAGTGATACTCGGCGATCGGCAGCGGCACCGGATCGATGAGGCGGTAGGTAAATTTCTTGTCCAATGCGTCGAACGTCAGCAACTCCTCGTCAAAACTCGGACCGTCCTTGACCGTCATGGTCCGGATCGTTCCGACCTCGTTGTTGCCGCCGGACTTGATCTCATCGCTGGAAAACATCGGATGCCACTTGTCGAGTGAATCGAAGTCCTTGACCGCGTCCCAGACCTTCCAGATCGAGGCCTTGATCTCGATCGACTCGTGCGAATTCAACAGGCCTTCTGCTGCTGCGGGCAGGCTCATGGCACACAACGCCCATAGCGCCACCAATGCAGATTTATTCATGGCTCCCTCCCTTTTTTATGATGAATTCCAACGACGCTCACACGGCTATGTTGCCGCATGGGGAAAAGTATAGGCCGGCCGGCGGGAAAGCGGAAACCGGGTATTGGGTCTAACGCGTCGTCTCCAATGCGAAGTCGCTGATCGCAATTCCCGCGTTGACTTCCTGCCGCGAGATCGGCGCGAACCTGCATCCCATGCCGAGGTCCGCCACGTGAGGCGCGGCTTTCAAAACGGGCTGGCCGATGATGTGCATCCGGCAGACGAACCTGCGCTTCTGCCCGTGCCAGCGCGCGGTGAGGGTCATGTCGTCGAGCAGTCCGAGATAGTAGTCGCCGTGCTGCAATGTATTCAGGGACATCACCGTGCGTTCGCGCAAGGCCTGCTGCGCCGCGGTCGGCTTTGGCTTATGCCCGACGGGCGGGTCGGCAATCAATTCCAGGAACTCGATCATGATGGTCTTTCCTTCCGCCTGAAAACGCAGGCTGGGCTCGTGACCATTTAACGGCTTGCGAGCGGAAGAGTCACGGCCACCCGATGGAAGGCGGATATCCCATGACGAACGGTCTGCGGACACCTTGCAGGCGGAATGAACGGCTGAATCCGCGTCGCGAACGCGCGCAGATGCGGCGCGCGATAAAGGTCGATGCAGTCGATCCGGAAAAGCGGAGCTACTTCAACGCCTGGACCATTGCCGGCCACTTGTGCGCCCAGGGCGCGGCCGCCTCGAACGCCACTGAGGCCTGCAGCACAGCCGCGTCACCCAGATGCGGGCCGATGATTTGCAGCCCCACGGGTAATCCGTCGCGCGTGAACCCAGCGGGAATGGTCGCCGCGGGTTGCCCGGTCATGTTGAACGGGAACGTGAAGGCAAGCCAGGCGAAAGGTTCGACGGTGCGACCCTCGATTTCGGTCGGGCCCTGGATTTGCAGCTCAAACGGCGGCACGGCCAGCGTGGGCGTCAACAGCAGGTCGTACTTGCGCATGAAGCGCCAGATCTTGTTGTTGACGGCCTTGCGCATTACCAGCGCGTCGGTGAATTGCTCGGCAGTCCATTCGGTACGCAAAAATTCCTGTACGTGCGGCGTCATCCTGTCGCCGAGCTTGTCCGCCATCGCACGCATGCCCTTGAGATCGGTTTCGCGCGCGACCAATCCCCAGAATGCTTCGTACGGATCGCTCCAGCCGGGATTCGCCTCTTCAACGATGCAACCGAGGTCGCGTTCAAAAACTTTCACCGCCTCGCCAACGACGCGGCGGACTTCGGGATCGACAGCCGCATAACCCCAGTCCGCGCTGTAGGCGATCTTCTTGCCCTTGAGGCTGCCCTTCTTCAGCGATTGCATCCAGTCGAATCCCGCTTCCACCGGCAGCGTGCGGCGATCACGATCGTCCGGGCCCGCTATCACCGACAGCATCAGCGCGCTATCGGCGACCGTGCGACTCATCGGGCCGATGTGCTCGAGCGATTCCCAACTCGAGACGCCAGGATAGCGCTCGTCCTTCACGCCGGGATAGAGCGGTACGCGCCCCATCGATGCTTTCATTCCATACAGCCCGCAGAATGAACTCGGAATGCGCACCGACCCGCCGCCGTCACTGCCGATCGCGAACGGCCCCATGCCTGCGGCGACTGCTGCACCCGAACCTGCGCTTGACCCACCGGAGGTGCGCTCCGGATTCCACGGATTGCGCGTCGTCGCGAAAACTTCGTTGTGCCCGACGCCGCTGTAGCCGAACTCCGGCACGTTGGTTTTGCCGATGATGATTGCGCCGGCGTTCTTCAGCCTTTCCACCACGACGTCGTCTTCATCGGGAACGAAGTCCGCGTAGGCCCAGGAACCCGACACGGTACGAATGCCTTCCGTGCAAACCAGATCCTTGATGCCGACCGGGACGCCCGCGAGCGGCCCGACGGGGCGACCGGCCTGGATGTCTGCTTCGATTTCCTTTGCGCGCTGGCGCGCCAGTTCCGGCGTAGGCGTGCAGAACGCGTGTACCTTCGGCTCGAGCTTCGCCATGCGATCGAGCACCGCCTCCACAACTTCAACCGGGGACAGTTCTTTTGAGCGGATACGTCGCGCAAGCGCGACCGCATCCATGCTGCAGATTTCGTTAGGGCTGGACATGATTTGCTCCCCGCAAAGCAATGAAAGGGGCGTGCCTCGCAGCCGCGACCAGGGCGGCCGCCGCTGCGAGATACGTTGAGGCGTTTACGCCGGCTTGCGCATCGGCGCGCTGGAGCGCTCGCCCATGGTCAGCAGGAAGTAGGCAATCGCGCCAACGATGAAGGCCGACAGCGCCGTGGAAAGTTGCGGCGCGCTGGTTTCCACGATGAACGCGGTAACCGAGCCGATGATCCAGGCGATGAACGGCTTCATGCGCCAGTCGCTGTCGATCGTGGCGTTCGGACGCACGAAATACAGGTCCACGATGAGAATCGCGCCGATCGGCGGCACCAGGATGCCGAGCAGCGACAGCCACGGTATGAACAGCGCCCAGACGTTCGCGGCGGCGATGGCGATGCCGATCACCGCGAGAATGAGCGCATACAGGCGCATGTGGCTCTTGGCGATCCGCGACCAGCCCACCGATGCGTTGTACAGGCAATGCGCGCAGACCGAGCCCAGGTTGCACAATAGGAAAACAAAGGCGAGCACGGCGAGCCACGGCATGTTCTGCTTCAAGAGATACCCGAACATGTTATCCGTGCCGAACGGTTGCGGATCGGGGACGGCCAGTGCCGCCGTCATGATACCGCCCACCAGCATCGCAATCAGATTGGCGAACGGAAACGCGCAGAACGTCGCGATGAGCGAACCTTTGTCATCCTTGGCCCAGCGGTTGAAGTCCGCCGTTACCGTACCCGCGTCGACAAACAGAGTCAGGACGATCGTCAGGCCGATGCCGAAAGCCATCGAGGACTCCGGCTTCACGCCGGGATACGCGAACACCGCGCCCCAGCCCGCTGTCGCCGCACTGTCGAGCGCCACCCAGCCACCGAGGATGACGAACATCGGTACCGAAATAATGCCGATCCAGTGCAAGCCACGAATGCCGACGAACGTGATGCCGAAGTAGATCACCCCGGCAATGACCGTCATCAGCAGATAGTTCACGTTGTAAGCGGTGTGAATGAGATTACCCGTGATACCGGTCTGCACCGCATACCACCCCAGCAGCAACGAGGCGAGCAGCGCCGATGAGAATACGTAGCCCTTCCGGCCGAACACCGCGCTCGCCAGCAGCGCAAAGTTGGTCCCGCGCCGCGAGCCCAGCAGGCCCAGCGCGCCGACATATCCGAACATCATGATGTTGCCGATGATCATCGCCCAGAGCGCGCGCGTGAAC
Source organism: Betaproteobacteria bacterium (assembly GCA_039930785.1). Lineage (GTDB taxonomy): Bacteria > Pseudomonadota > Gammaproteobacteria > Burkholderiales > JACQAP01 > JACQAP01. The sequence goes on from JBDTTE010000084.1 coordinate 13,247, forward strand.
CCCATGCCCGCCAC
>JBDTTE010000085.1:0-13196 GCA_039930785.1 Betaproteobacteria bacterium
AGCGACAACATATCCAGCGTGATCTCGAGACGTGTCTCGAACGTTCGCAGGTTGCGATTATTTATGCCCAGCAAAGGCGTCCTCAGTTTGAGCGCGCGCTCGCACTCCTCGAAGTCATGAACCTCGACGAGCACCGTCATCCCGAGGTCTAGCGCCACGCTTTCCAGTTCGACCAGGCTGGCATCGTTGAGCGCCGCAACGATAAGCAAAATACAATCCGCACCCATCGCCCTGGCCTCGTACACCTGATACGGATCGATCACGAAATCCTTGCGAAGGACCGGCAAGGTGCAATTGCTGCGCGCTTGAATCAGGTAATCGGGACTACCTTGAAAGAACTGTCTGTCAGTAAGCACTGACAGGCAGGCAGCTCCATGCTGGGCATAGGAGTGTGCGATAGCTGCAGGATCAAACTGGGGTCGCAGCACGCCCTTGCTTGGGCTCGCTTTCTTGATTTCGGCAATGACTGCAGGCACGCCATTGGCAATCTTGTCGCGCAGTGCCCCGAGGAAATCACGCGGCTTCTCCGCCGCGCGTGCGGCCGCCTGCATCCCGACAAGCGGCAGCAATCGTTTTGCCGCCGCCACTTCCTCGCGCTTCACGCGAAGAATTTTTTCTAGGATGTCGGACATACCTGGTCAGGCCACTTTCAGACTTTGGGTGAAGGCAACGAATTGGTCGAGCCGCGCCTTCGCAGCCCCGCTGGCGATGACTGCCAGCGCCTTTTGCACGCCGGCCTGATGCGTCTCCACAATGCCCGCCGCGTAAATCGCCGCTCCGGCATTCAACGCCAGGATGTCACGCGCGGGCCCCTCGCGATTGGAGAGCGCCGCCAGCATCATCTCTTTTGATTCGCCGCTGTCGGCCACCTGGATGTCCGAGAGATGGCTGACCGCCATTCCGAATTGTTTTGGATTGATCAGGTATTCGCGAACTTCCCCGTCCTTCAGCTCGCCGACCATGGTATCGCCGGAAGCGGATATCTCGTCGAGACCATCCTTGCCATGCACGACCATGACGTGGCGGCTGCCGAGCCGCTGCAGCACGCGCGCGAGAATGCCGACGAGGTCCGGGTGGAACACACCCAGCAGTTGATTGTCGGCCCCGGCGGGATTGGTCAGCGGGCCGAGGATGTTGAACAACGTTCTGACGCCCAATTCGCGTCGTACCGGTGCCGCGTGCTTCATCGCACTGTGGTGGTTGGGCGCGAACATGAACCCGATGCCGGTCCGGTCGATGCATTGGGCGACCTGCGCGGGATTCAGGGCCAGGTTGGCGCCCAGCGCTTCGAGGATATCCGCGCTGCCGGATTTGCTGGAGACGGAACGTCCGCCATGCTTTGCAACCCTGGCACCCGCTGCAGCCGCGACAAACACCGTCGCAGTGGAAATATTGAAGGTATGAGCACTATCGCCACCGGTCCCGCAGGTATCCAGCAAGTACGTGCGATCGGCGACCTCGACCCTGGTGGAGAATTCCCGCATGACCTGCGCGGCCGCCGTGATCTCGCCGATGGTTTCCTTCTTGACGCGCAATCCGGTGAGGATGGCCGCAATCAGCGTGGGCGACATTTCGCCGCCCATGATCTGCCGCATGAGCGACAGCATCTCCTCGTGGAAAATTTCGCGATGTTCGATGACCCGGACCAGGGCTTCCTGCGGCGTCACTTGCGCGTCCCTTTGAGGAAATTCGCCAGGAGGGCGTGCCCGCATTCGGTCAAAACGGACTCGGGATGGAACTGGACGCCTTCGACATTCAGTTGCTTGTGCCGCACGCCCATGATCTCCCCGTCCTCGGTCCACGCCGTCACCTCGAGAACTTCGGGCAGCGATTCCCGCTCGATGACCAACGAATGATAGCGCGTTGCCGAAAACGAATCGGGTAGCCCGCTGAAGACGCCTTCGTTGCGGTGCCGGATGCTGGAGACCTTACCGTGCATGACTTGCTTTGCATGCACGATCCTTCCACCAAAAGCCTGGCCGATGCTTTGGTGTCCCAGGCAAACGCCGAGCACGGGGATTTTCCCGGCGAAATGGCGTATCGCCGGCATGGAAACCCCCGCTTCGTTCGGCGTGCACGGGCCGGGCGAAACAACGATCCGAGCCGGCTTCAACGCGGCGATTTGTTCGACCGTCAAGTCGTCATTGCGCACGACCTTCACGTCTTCGCCGAGTTCACCGAAATACTGCACGAGGTTGTAGGTAAACGAATCGTAGTTATCGATCATCAGAAGCATGTTCGTCTCCCCTACCGCAGACCGCTATTGAGACCGGCCTGCGCCATTTCCGCCGCTCGCAGCAGCGCACGCGCCTTGATCTGCGTTTCGTTCCATTCGTTGTCGGGTACCGAATCGGCGACGATGCCCGCCCCGGCCTGCACGTACAGCATGCCGTCTTTCACGACCGCGGTGCGCAGGGCGATCGCCAAATCCATGTCGCCGTTGAATCCGAGATAACCGACGGCGCCGGAATAGATGCCGCGCTTGCTCGGCTCGAGTTCGTCGATGATTTCCATCGCCCGTACTTTCGGCGCGCCGCTGACCGTGCCCGCAGGAAATGTGGCCCTCAGCACAGCCATGGCGTCGAGCCCTTTCTTGAGCGTCGCTTCCACGTTGGAAACGATGTGCATCACATGTGAATATCGCTCGACGGTCATGTTCTCGGTGACGCGCACACTGCCCGTTTGCGCCACGCGCCCGACGTCGTTGCGGCCCAGGTCCATGAGCATGACGTGCTCGGCGCGTTCTTTCGGGTCGGCCAGCAGTTCCTTCTCGAGCGCGGCGTCCAGTTCACGGGACGCGCCGCGCGGACGCGTCCCCGCGATCGGCCTGACCGTCACGGCGCCGCTCTCGAGTCGCACGAGAATCTCCGGCGAGGCGCCGACGACATGGAAATCAGCCATGTCGAAATAGAACATGTAGGGCGAAGGATTCAGCGCGCGCAAGGCGCGATACAACGACAACGGCGACGCGCGGAACGGCAGGCTCATGCGCTGCGAGAGCACGACCTGCATGATGTCGCCGTCGAATATATAGCGCTTGGCCCTTTCAACGGCCGCAATGAAAGCCTCGCGGCCGAACTCGCTGCTGACGGATGCCGGCGCGACCGGCTCTTCGGAGGGCACTACCACCGGCTGGCGTAGTAGCCCCAGCAATTCTCGCAGCCGTTCTTGCGCGCGTGAATAGGCGCCCGGTGCGCCCGGATCCGCATAGACGACAAGGAAGAGTTTTCCGGAAAGGTTATCCAGTACCACCAGTTGCTCGGAAAGCAGCAGCAGGATATCCGGCGTCTGCAAGGTGTCCGGCTTGGCGGCTCGTTGCAGCTTCTTCTCTATGTAGCGAACCGTCTCATAGCCGAAGCAGCCGACCAGACCACCCAGAAAACGCGGCAAGCCGGGCGTGGGCGCCGCTTTGATGCGCGCGTGGCAGGCCGATATGTATTGCAACGGATCGGCGTGCTCGGCCCGGTCGATCAGCTTGGTGCCTCGATACTCGCTGCACGTATTGCCGCGAACTTCGAAGCGCGTTTCCGCCGGCAAACCGATAAACGAATAGCGGCCGAATCGTTCTCCACCCTGCACGGATTCGAGCAGATAGGAATACGGCTGGTTGGCCAGCTTGAGGTAAACGGAAAGGGGGGTATCCAGATCGGCGAAGGTTTCGAGAACCAGCGGAACGCGGTTGAAACCCTGCGCAGCAAGTTGCGTGAATTCCTGCTCGGTCATGATGAACTCCTGAAACTGCGAAAAACGCTGAAAAGTTGGAAGCGACGCCGGTCTTCAGACGCGGCGCCAGGACGCGGATTGGCGCCACCAGCGCCAGCCGGCCAGGATTTCCAACCCCGGATTTTCGAGTTTCGACGAGTTCATGAACGTGGAATTCGGATCAATTCAGACACATCTGCAAGCGCCGGCACTATAGCATCGCAATCCAGGTCCTGCACCGCCAGGCTACCGCGATAGCCGAAGGGCACGCAGAAAACAGGGCACCCGGCAGCCCGCGCCGCCGCGGTATCGACCTGGGAGTCCCCGACCATCAACAAGTGCGCGGTCGAAATGCCGAATGTGCTCGCTGTATGGACGAGCGGCATCGGATCGGGTTTTTTCGCAGGCAAGCTATCGCCGCTGAGAATGAGCTCCAGTCGACCGGCTATTCCGAGTTCCCGCAGCAGGGGTTCGGTGAAGCGGGCAGGTTTGTTGGTGACGCACGCCAGCTTGAACCCGCGTTTGCGCAAAAGGTCGAGAAGGTCGATGGCGCCGGGGAACGGGTGGGAAGCGCGGGACAGAATCTTTGCATAGTGTCCACGGAAACTATCCGCGGCTTTCTCGAACACGCTTGCGTCGGGTTCGCCATCGACCGACGACGTCAGCAAACGCTTGACCAGGCGGTCGACACCATCCCCGATGTAGGCACGGACCGTCTCTTCCGAAGGCGCCGAACGTCCCAGGTCGGCGAGCATGCGATTCGCCGATTCGTGCAGGTCCGGCAAGGTCTCGACCAGAGTCCCGTCGAGGTCGAACGCGACGGCTTTGACTTCAATAGGAAACGACAACGCCGGTCGCGACCGTCTGTGTTCGCCGCGGGTTTCAGTCGACACGCTGTTCAGGCCTTTGCGAGTTCCGCACGCATCGCCGCGACGGCACCCTTGTGGTCCGGCGTTTCGAAAATCGCCGACCCTGCCACAAACGTATCCGCACCGGCGCGCGCAATCTCGGCAATATTATCGGCCCTGACACCGCCGTCGATCTCCAGCCAGACTTCCCGGCCCGATTGATCGATGCGTTCGCGAATCGCGCGCAGCTTCGCCAGCATTGCGGGAATGAACTTCTGTCCACCGAAGCCGGGATTGACCGACATGACCAGAACGAGGTCAAGTTTGTCGAGCGTGTAATCGAGGCACGAAAGCGGGGTTGCGGGATTCAGCACAAGTCCGGCCTTGCATCCCGAATCCTTGATCAACCCTATGGTGCGATCCACGTGGGCGGAGGCTTCCGGGTGGAAGCTGATGATGTCGGCTCCGGCCTTGGCGAAATCCGGAACGATGCGGTCAACGGGCTCGACCATTAAATGCACGTCGATCAAGGCTTGGGTCAGCGGGCGGATCGACTTACAAACCATCGGACCGATCGTCAGGTTCGGCACGTAATGGTTGTCCATCACGTCGAAGTGGATCATGTCGGCGCCGGCCGCGACGACCGACCGCACCTCTTCTCCAAGTTTCGCGAAATCTGCGGACAGAATGCTGGGTGCGATGCGATACATAATCGAAAAATTCGGCTCGGAAAGACCGCGACATTGTAACGTGTCCGGCCTTGCCGCCTGACGACGAATCGGGTCAAATGCGGCGGTGGCAGAAAACAGGAAATACGACGGCGCGACGAGCGCGTTGTCGACGCGAAATCGGGCGCAATGCGCAGCAAGCCAATACTCGTTGCGCTCGCGCGTGCGGCGTTGACCGACCGCGCATGCACCGGATCCCGCCGTCAGCCACGGCCGTTACTTGCCTTTTCCGTCGCGGTCCTGGTCGCGCTTGCGCGGCAGCGTCCACCAGATGATGAGTCCGAACAGAACCAGCGAAAGCACCGCTTCGAGCGCCAGCCAGATCATCGCGGCGCCCCGCCCATGCCGGGCAGCCCTGGATTGAAGGCGCTGCCGATTTCACATCGAAAGAAGTTCATGTCTGATTTCCGGGTGCAAGTGCCTGGCTGGCTGGCGCTTGCGCTTTCTATGGCCGTCGCCTTTGGATGCGCGAGTGTAACCAATCCCGACACATCGCCACCAGTGCAAGCCCCTCCCGAGCCAACCGCGCAGCAAGCTTCACCGCCGCCACCCGAACTACCTGTCACGCCCGTGCCGGCACCCGCGCCCATACCCGCACCCCTACCCGCGTCCCGAACATACGAATTGCAGGATTGGGCGGCGTTGCCGGACTGGAACAACGACAACCTCGCGGAGGCGCTACCTGTTTTCCTGCGCTCCTGCAATGCGCTGAAGTCCGCCCCCGACTGGGTTTCTGCATGTTTGGCCGGATTGCGCGTGCCAGCCGGCGATCCGATGGCGGCGCGCCAGTTTTTCGAGTCGGCGTTCAATGCATGGCTGATTCGCGACCCGGCCGGCGCAACGGACGGCCTGATCACCGGCTATTACGAACCCCTGCTGCAAGGCAGCCGCAAGTTCGGCCAGTCGTTTCGTTACCCCGTTTACGGCGTGCCACCCGATCTCGTGGTCATCGATCTCGCAGAAAGCAATCCCGACCTCAAGGGCATTCGCATGCGCGGGCGTATGCAGAACAACAAGATCGTTCCGTATTTCACGCGAGCTGAGATCGAACGCGGCCTGGCGCCGCTGCGTGGCCGGGAGATCCTGTGGGTAGACGATCCCATCGAGCTTTTCTTCCTGCAGGTGCAGGGTTCCGGCCGTGTGCGATTACCGAACGGCGAGATCGTGCGCATGGGTTACGCGGAACACAACGGCTATCCGTACAAATCGATCGGCAAGATCCTGGTCGAACGCGGCGAACTCACAGCCGACAAGGCCTCGATGCAGGGCATCAAGCAGTGGGCGGCGAAGAATCCTTCACGGCTGGCACCGCTGCTGCAAATGAATCCCGCCTACGTTTTTTTCCGCGAGCTCCCTGCATCGTCGCTCGGTCCGATCGGGGCACAGAATGTCGCGTTGACCCCGGGCCGCAGTATCGCGGTGGATCCGATGACAACGCCCCTGGGCGCGCCGGTGTTCCTGTCGACGACCCTGCCGCTATCGACAAAGCCGCTGAGCCGCCTCGTCGTCGCGCAGGATACGGGCACGGCCATCAAGGGTCCGGTGCGCGCTGATTTCTTTTTCGGGTTCGGAGACGATGCCGGCCAGAACGCGGGCCGCATGCGTCAAAGCGGAAAAATGTGGATGCTGTATCCGCGCGGACTCGCGCCGAAGCCGAATTGATTCACCGCTCGCCGATTATTTACAGGTTGGCGAGCGGATCGAATTCCACTTTGATGAGCGTCTGGCTGCCCACCGTACGGTCATTACGCTGCGCGGGATAAAACGCCGTGTCCAGGACCGCCTCGCGGGCTGCCTGCTCAAAGATTCCTCCGGGCTCGGCATCCACGACCGCTGCCGAGACCACGCGACCGCCTTCGTCGATCAAGACCAACAGTGTGACGGAACCTGCGAGGTGCGCATCCCGGGCGCTTGCCGGGTACGTCGGTGAAATGGGCCGCATTGGGCGTGGATACACATCGAGTTCTCGCGCTTCGTAACGCACGGGATCCGGGATGGCGGCTATTTCGGTTTCACTGCGCGGAGGAATAACTTCCGTCACGGCGCTTGCAGGCGTGGCATCGCCCGGGAGCGCCGCTTCCACGGTCACGAGCGACGATTGGACTGCTGGCTGCGCCACGGCTGACGTTTCGGCTGAGTGCTCATCCGCAGCAAGACTCGGTGGCGGACCCCGCTCGGGCGTTAGCAGAACGCGAGGTGCGACGGACTCCGCCAAGGGGGTCCCGGGGCTGGGCTGCTCCACATCGAGTCGCGCACGGATGACGATCTCGCGCAGGCCGGAACGTGAACCGTCGGGCAACACAAGCGCGTAAATCAGGAGGACATGCGCGACCGCCGAAGCGACAACGGCCGCTCCGAGGCGGTCCAGTGCCACGCGAGGAAGCGCCGGAGAAACATTCCGGAGTCTGCGCACACGCCCTCCTGCAAGGTAAGCGCGCCGAAAGCGATTCCGGCGCGAGAAGCCAGGTTACTTCCTCAGGATTTTCCCGGACCGCTCGCCTTGCTGAGTAATTCCTCGATTCGATCGGCGGGAATCGCCCCCGGTACGCGCTTGCCGTCCGCGAAGAAAATCGTCGGCGTGCCGTTGATTTTTTTGCCCTGGCCGTAGGCAACGATCTTGTCGATCGGCGTGTCGCACTTCGCCGACTTCGGCACAACGTTCTTCAACATGTAGTCATCCCAGGCCTTCACGCGATCCGGCGCGCACCAGATCGCACGCGCGATTTCCGGCGCCTTCGGGTGCAATTGCTCGATCGGAAAAAGGAATATGTAGATGGTCGCATTCGTGATCTTGTCGAGATCTTTTTCCAGTCGATGGCAGAACGGACAGTCGGGGTCGGAGAATATGGCGACCTTGCGGCTGCCGTCTCCCTTCACCTTTTTGATTGCCAGGTCAAACGGCAGTTGATCGAACGGGAAAGCCACGCTCTTGAGTTTCTTGTCCTCGATCTCGCGCTGGCGCTCCTCCGTGAGGTTGGTCTTCGACTTGGTCTCGACGATGTTGCCGACGATCAGGTAGTTGAAGTCCGCGTCCGAGTACAGCACCTCTCCATCGACCAGCACTTCGTAGAGGCCGAGGAAAGGCATCTTCGTAATGCTTTCGATATTGGCCTGGGGATACTTCTTCATGAACTCGGCGCGGATCGAAGCCTCATCGGCCAGGGCGGCGCCTGCGGAAAACAACAACGTGCAGAAGATTGCGCTAAGGATGCGGATTGACATATTTGTGTGGGACAGACCTCGTTTGACGATGAAAGGCATCGTTGGACCTTGTTACCCCATTGCTCGTTTCACAAGCCATCTTTTTATTGGCGCCACCCGGTTGGTGAGTCGCAGACCTTCGTTGCGCAGGCGCTTCGCCGCGACCGTGCGGTTTCCGAACAACGCATGGAGACCGTCCGTGACCGCTTCCATCGCCAGCAGGTCTTCGCGCCGGCTGCGTTCATAGCGTCTCAAAAGGGAGGGCGCGCCGCAATCGTTTTCCGGCCCACGCGCCAGCAGGATGCCCGCCAGCGATTGTGCATCGGCCAGGCCCAGATTCAGGCCCTGTCCGGCTAGCGGATGAATATTATGGGCAGTGTCCCCAATCAGGGCAAGGCGCCGCGCGACGAGTCTTTCGACGCGCATGCGCCGCAAAGGAAAGGCGGCGATTTCGCCGATCAGGGTTACGCGGCCAAATCGTCCCGAGGTGGCAGTTTCAACCTTGCCGGCAAGCTCTTCCGGTTCGGCCGAACGCAGCCTACGCGCATGATCGTCGGACATGGACCAGACCATGGACACGTGGGCGCCCGGCAGTGGCAGCATTGCGAGCACGCCCCCGACTTCCATCCCGTCACCGAGAAACCACTGCCACGCGGTGTCCTGATGGGGTTTTTCGATGCGGAAATTGGCCACAAGCCCGCTTTCGCCGTAATCGTGGATATGCGCGTCCAGGCCCGCCGCCTTGCGCAAAGCGGATTCGGCGCCGTCCGCGGCCACCACGAGATTGGCTTCCACGCGCGTGCCGTCTGAAAGGGAAAGCCGCGCGCCCCCCGCGTCCCATTCGGCGTGGGTGCACTGGGTGCAGAGCAAAGTCAGATTGGGCTGTTCCGGAAATGCGGCGCGCAGTGCTTGCAGCAGGTTGGCTTCCTCGACGATCGTCGCCAGGTCGGCGACGCCATTGCGGTATGCGCTGAATTCGATCGAAGAAGCCCCATCGCCGAATACCTGCATGTCGCGCACCGGCGTGAACCGCCCCGGCGCCAGCCGTCGCCAGACGCCAATTCCTTCGAGAAAGCGGCGGCTGTGACCGTTCAATGCATAGATGCGCTGGTCGAAACCCTCGGCAGGCAAAGCCCTCGCCGCCCTCGGATCCACGATAAGGACGCGAAGGTCGGCCGCGGCGAGCGCGCATGCCAGGCTTGCGCCAACCACGGAGCCGCCGACAATGGCAACATCAAATTTCATGGCGGCAGTCTACAGGGTGGGAAAGACGACCGCGCGCGGGTGCCTTGCCTTGACATTGCGGGGGGCCGTCAGTAATCTTCCGCACCCTGCAGCGGGGGGGTCGAAGTGGTGCTAAAGCCCCGCGCAGAAACGATTTATGACTTCCGGTGATATAGCTCAGTTGGTTAGAGCACAGCACTCATAATGCTGGGGTCGGTGGTTCAAGTCCACCTATCACCACCACATGCATGGGGTTGCAAGGTCCGGCGTTGCAGGATCCCCCAACCGAGCGGCCCGGCAGTCCGCTTTCGCGCCGGCGCGATACAATGCCCGCGGTCCCCAAGCTCAACCCCGTTCCGTTTGCGCCTGCCGGGCGATCCGGGCGCCACGGAGTCACGACAGTGCAAAAATTCCTGCTGGCCTTCATCGTTTCATTCATGGCATTGCTTTGCACGGCGCCGGCCCTGGCCGAACGCAACTTCCCGCAAAGCGCCGTGCGCGGCGACATGAAGGCTTTCAAATACCCCACGATGAAAATCGGCGACAGGGCGTACCGGCTATCGCCAGGCTGCCGCATTTACAACAAGCAAAACCTGATCATCATGCCGGTCGCGGTGCAGAACACGCCCACGCCGATCATGTACATGCTGGACACGCGCGGTGACGTATCGCAGGTTTGGCTGCTGACTGCTACCGAGGCGCTCCTGCATCCACCGGGCAGGGCAGCCATCCCCGTCAATCCGCCACCGTCAAGATAACCGCGCCGCATGAGCAAGCTGTACATCCGCACCTACGGCTGCCAGATGAACGAGTATGACTCGGACAGGATGGCAGACGTCCTCGCGGCGTCCGATGGTTACGAAAAAACGCAGGATCCGGCTGAAGCCGACGTCATTCTCTTCAACACGTGCTCGGTGCGCGAGAACGCGCAGGAGCGCGTGTTCCATGCACTCGGCCGACTGCGCGAACTGAAGGAGGCGCGGCCCGACCTGATCATCGGCGTCGGCGGTTGCGTCGCGAGCCAGGAAGGCTCCGTCATCATCGATCGGGCCCCGTACGTCGACGTGGTGTTCGGCCCGCAAACATTGCACCGCCTGCCGCAACTGATCGAGGCAAGGCGTTCCAGCGGCCGGTCCCAGGTCGACATTGCTTTTCCCGAGATCGAAAAATTCGATGCACTGCCACCCGCGCGCGCCGACGGCTCCACGGCTTTCGTGTCGATCATGGAGGGCTGCAGCAAGTACTGCAGCTTTTGTGTGGTGCCTTATACGCGGGGCGAAGAAGTATCGCGGCCGCTCGACGACGTATTGACGGAAATCGCCGGGCTGGCGGACCAGGGCGTGCGGGAAGTCACGTTGCTCGGGCAGAACGTGAACGCCTGGCGCGGTCCCATGAGCGACGGCGGGATAGCCGACTTCGCCCTGCTCCTCGAATATCTCGCCGAAATGCCCGGCATCGAACGCCTGCGCTACACCACCTCGCATCCGCGGGAATTTTCCCAGCGCCTGATCGATGTCTATCGCAACGTGCCGCAGATGGTCGACCATGTGCACCTTCCCGTGCAATCGGGGTCGGACCGCGTGCTCGCCGCGATGAAGCGCGGTTACACGGCGCTGGAATACAAATCCATCATTCGCCGTCTGCGGCTCGTGCGTCCCGGCATCTCCGTCGCCTCGGACTTCATTGTCGGCTTTCCCGGGGAAACGGATCGCGATTTCGAACAAACCATGGGGCTCGTCGAAGATGTGAAATTCGACGACAGCTACAGCTTCATGTACAGCCCGCGGCCGGGCACGCCGGCGGCGGACTTTCCCGACCAGGTGCCGCTCGAAGTGAAACAGGCGCGGCTGGCGCGGCTGCAGGCTGCAATCGAAGCCAGCGCCCGGAAAATCAGCGAAGGCATGGTCGGTCGCGTCGAATCGGTTCTGGTCGAGGGCGCCTCGCGCAAGAATCCGCGCGAGCTTGCCGGCCGCACCAGCAACAACCGCGTCGTCAATTTCGCCGGACTGCCCCGCCTGGCGGGGACGCTGACCGACGTGCGCATCACCGCTGCGATGGCTCACACGCTGCGCGGCGAGATCGAAATAACCGAGACTGTCTGACTCCCCTGGAACTCTCTTTCACCCCGGTCGACAACCAGCGGCTCGCCAACCTGTGCGGCGTGCTGGACGAGAACCTCAAGCAGATCGAGGGCGCGTTCGATGTCGCGATCGCGCGGCGCGGCGAAAATTTCAGTATTTCCGGCGCAACGGAGCCTGCCCGGCTCGCCGCGCAGGCTTTGCAGCGGTTTTACCAGCACGCCGACCACGTGCTCGATCGCGAGGAAATCCAGCTCGGCCTGATCGAAATTGCCGGCGCGCCGGCGTCCGCAACAGGGGAGGACGCGCTGGTCCTGCAAACCAGGCGTCGCGACCTGCACGGGCGCACGCCCAGGCAGATCCAGTACATCCGGCAGATTCGCGAACATGACATCACATTCGGGATCGGCCCGGCGGGCACCGGCAAGACCTATCTCGCGGTGGCCTGCGCGGTCGACGCATTCGAACGCGAGGCCGCCAAACGCATCGTGCTCGTGAGACCGGCGGTCGAGGCGGGCGAACGGCTGGGCTTCCTGCCCGGAGACATGGCGCAAAAGGTCGATCCCTACCTGCGCCCGCTCTACGATGCGCTCTACGATCTCATGGGGTTCGAGAAAGTCGGCAAACTGTTCGAGCGCGGCCTGATTGAAATCGCGCCGCTGGCTTTCATGCGCGGCCGGACACTTAACCATGCGTTCATCATCCTGGATGAAGCGCAGAACACCACGCCCGAACAGATGAAGATGTTCCTGACGCGCATCGGTTTTGGCAGTCGTGCGGTCGTCACCGGCGATGTGACACAGATCGACCTGGCCAAGCACCAGAAGAGCGGCCTCGTCGAGGCGTCCACCATCCTTCGCGAAGTGCGTGGCATCGCATTCACGCAATTTCTCGCTGACGATGTAGTGCGCCATCCGCTGGTGCAACGCATCGTGCAGGCCTATGAGCAGTACCAGGCAAGCAAGCAGGGGTAAGCGAACCCTGACGCGAAAATGTCCCGAACTGTCGCTTTCCGTACAGTACGGCGTCGACGAGGCTGCGTTGCCGTCCCGGCCACGCCTCAGAGCATGGGCAAAGGCCGCATTGATCGATGACGCGAGGGTCACGCTCCGATTCGTCGGTGCCCGGGAAGGACGCCTGCTCAATCGAGACTATCGGGGACGGGATTACGCGACCAACGTGTTGTCGTTTGCCTACCGGGAGTTCGAGCCCCTGGCCGGAGATATCGTGTTATGCGCGCCCGTGATTGCAAAGGAAGCGCGCGCGCAACACAAACCGCTCGAAGCACATTACGCGCACCTGGTGGTGCACGGCATGTTGCACCTGCAGGGATTCGATCATGAAAACAACGACGAGGCCAAGACTATGGAGGCGCGCGAAAAAGAAATTGTCATCGGCCTCGGGTATGCTGATCC
>JBDTTE010000086.1:0-13067 GCA_039930785.1 Betaproteobacteria bacterium
CTGCGACCCACTCCGGCACGTACAGCTCGGCCAGCGGTTGGTCTTTTCGCACCAGATCAAGCGGCGCGCGAACATACAGTTTTTCCACGAAACCATTGTTGCGAGCCTGGACGACGACTTGATCGTACTCGTTGAACGCCACAGTTCCGACGGCTTCCACGGTTCGTGCAATGGCGGCCTCGACGACTTCGGCCGTGCGCAGGCCGAGGTTCTGCTGCATACGCGGGCTGATCGCGATCTTGCCTTCGTCTCCTGCGTCATCGGCGTAGACCGGAACCAGTTGCATGTCCATGAAAGGTGATTTACCAGGCTTGTCGAATTTCTGGCCAGGCACCATCGGGTCATGCCAGTACAGGATTTTTTTGGTCGTGGACGACGTTGGTTGCGGATCGTTGTTGACGGCCGTTGGATTTCCAGGGGGTTCGGCCATTTTCATTCCCCGATTGATGCCGGCCTGATAAACACCAAATCCGGCGACGCCAAGCAAACCCGTTGCAGCAAGTGCTGTAATCAGAAGGCGGGCTTTCATTGCGCCTCCCTTGTTGCCGGCGCATTGGAAGTAGCCCTTGTATGCGTTGCCCCTGCCCCGTCGGGAAAGAGGAAATTGAGTTGCGCCCATGAGCGTGCCGCTTCCATTTCCAGTTGCAGCGCCTGCAGGCGCACATCGATCTCGCTACGCCGCGCGAGTAACAGATCAGTGAGGCTCGCCTTGTTGCCCACGTAGGCTCCGAGCGCGGCCTTGGTGCGTTCCCTTGCCAGGGGAATGAGCCGGTCTTGAAAGCGCGCGGTTCGTTCGAGGTTGTTCTGCCATTCGTGAACCATCGTGCTCACTTCCGCGACGTGTGCTCGCAGCACGTCGTCGCGTTCGGCCCGTGCCCGGTCAGCTGTAGCAAGCCTCGAGGCAAGCTCCCGGTCCTGACGGTTCTTCTGATCCCATTGCAAGGGGATCGAGACGCCGATCGAGACCATGTTCGAGAAGGCTCCGCCGCGCTGGCTGTATGCCAGTTCGACGGTCCAGTCCGCCTTTGTTTCGGCCTGGGCTATTCCCGCTTCGATCGCAGCCACTTCAACCTGCTTCGAGAGGATCGCGATTTGCGGGTGATGGCCAAGTTCGGATTCGAGGGAAGAGGAATCCAGCGCGATCGAATCAATGGCGGGCTTGCCCTCAAGCAAGGTGTCCGCGCCGTCACCTATCCAGCGCGTCAGTCCGATCCTCGCGGTATCGATACGCCGGCGAAATTCGCTTGCCCGATCTTCCAATCCGGCCAGGGCGCTATGAGCGGCGAAAACGTCGGCTTGTGTGCCCCTTCCCGCGCGGTAAGCGCTTTCAGCGGCCGATATTTCCAGCTTGACCTCCCCGGCCTGCTCGGCGATCACGGCCGCCATGGCTTCCGCGTAATACCGATCGAACCATGCGAGCGCCGTCTGGCGCTGTATCGTCGCGATGATGGCCGTCTTTTCGGCAAGGGATTTTTCCGCTTCGCGCTCGTAGCGCTGCGCGCGCAACTGGCGCTTTTCCGACCGGGTGAATTCCTGCGAGATACCGATTCGGCGCTGCGTCATGAAATCACGTCCGACACTGAACTGGTCCGGCCCGTCGACAGGCAGGTTGTCGATGCCAAACCGGAGTTGCGGATCGGGCAATTGGCCGGCCGCCACCGCCATGTTGCGAGAGGCGGCAATGGCCGCATCCTGCGCCGGGATCTGACGGGAACGCTCAACCGCGCGCCGTTGTGCCTCGGTGAGCGTCAGCGGCGCTTCGGCTGTGAACGCGATATTGGAGAAGGCGAATAAAAAGAAACCGATTGTGATAAAAAATCGGCGCGCGGCACCCGGCTTCGTCGCGACTACCGATTGCGTCCAGGCGAACTGGATGAACGCGACAGCGCGTGCTGCCGGGGAAAAAAATGGTGATTCCATGAGGCCTCCGCAAAAAAACACGAACAGCCGCTCGCGCGGCGGATTCAGTGCTTGCGAAGGTTAAATCTGGAAACTACAGAAGCGGATTGTTGGAGGCGGGTCGGTTGAATGCGCGGGACGTACAACCGGAATGGCCGGCGGGACATCTCGGCTGTCAGCTATCGTTACGGTCAGAACCGTAATCCGCCGGACATCGGCGATGCCGACCGGTACGTGATTCGTATTCTGATCGGTGCCGATGCATTGCAGGAGACAAGCATTAGGGTTGCCCTTTTCAGCGCAATCCATGCCCGCCATGTCGCCAAATGCCATTGCCGGTTTTTGTTCCGACATCTGGCATGGCTGCGCCGCGGACAACGACTGCGCGAACAGGAGCATCAGCACGATGACCCTGCCAGCAAATCGCATAGTGCGGCGGTTGATAAACGACATGTCGGACGTCCTTGGGCAGACTCTTCCAGCATCTTAATCCAAGACTCGCCTACCGAGTCACCGTCCCGGCTCGGGACGCCGTGTTGACAAGGCGCAATCATTTCGACAATACTGGAAATATGAAAATAACAGATGCGATCAAATCATTGGCGGCCCTCGCTCACAACTCGCGCCTGGAAATATTCCGGCTGCTGGTGCAGAAGGGGCCGGAAGGCATGGCCGCAAGCGCCATCGCGGAAAAGATCGGACTGCCCAATGCCACCCTGTCTTTTCATATCAAGGGACTGACCCACGCCGGGCTGGTGGATGCCAGGCAAGACGGACGCTTTATCTTTTACGCGGCAAATTATTCGACCATGAATGAACTGGTGGGCTACCTCACCGAGAACTGCTGCGACGGGCAATCCTGCGCGCCCCAGGCACAACCGGTAAAAATCCTGAAAGGAGATCGAAGTGAAGCGACTTCACGTACACGTCGGCGTGCATGACCTGAACCAGAGCATCCGTTTTTATTCGACCCTGTTCGCGGCCGAGCCGACCGTAAGGAAGGACGACTACGCAAAATGGATGCTGGACGATCCGCGGGTGAATTTCGCGATATCCACGCGTGCGCAGAAGAAAGGCATCGATCATCTCGGCATCCAGGCCGAAGACGGCGCCGAACTGGAAGAAATCGGATCGCGACTCGCACAGGCCGATGTGGCGCTGCTGCCGCAGAAGGGCGCGTCGTGCTGCTACGCCAAAAGCGACAAGTACTGGACGCTCGACCCGCAGGGCATCGCGTGGGAATCGTTTCATTCACTCGGATCGGTGCCGATCTACGGTGAGGATAGTCCGGCACCGGACGAAGCGAAAACATCCGCTTGCTGCGCTCCCGCCACGTAAACGGCCCTTTTCTCGATCGCCTGCGAGAGTTCGCGAACCGATACAGTCATGAACGATACCCCACTCAACGTGCTTTTCCTGTGCACGGGCAACTCCGCCCGCAGCATCATGGCCGAGGCGATTCTCAATGCGACAAGTGGCGGCCGGTTCCACGCCTACAGCGCGGGCAGCCACCCGAACGGCACGGTCAATCCGTTTGCACTCGCCCAGATCCGCAAGGCCGGCCTGTCCACGGAAGGATATCGCAGCAAGTCATGGGACGAGTTTGTCGCGATCGATGCGCCGCGAATGGACATCGTAATCACAGTTTGTTCGGAAGCCGCTGGTGAAGTGTGCCCCGTCTGGCATGGCCAGCCGCTAAAGGCGCACTGGGGTGTAGACGATCCCGCGAGATTCGAAGGCACGGACGAACAGAAGGCTCGTTACTTCTCGACCATTTACACGCAGCTGTATTCGCGCATCCGCATCCTGACAAGCCTGCCCCTGGACAAGTTCGAGCGGACTGCCATGCAAACGAAGCTCCATGACATCGGAAACGCCTGATGCCGAAGCTGCGAAACAAGTTGGCCGCCGAATTCATCGGCACCACCATCCTGCTGGCGGCGGTAGTCGGCTCGGGGATCATGGGAGAGCGCCTTTCCGGCGGTAACGTTGCAATTGCCTTGCTGGCGAACGCCATTGCGACCGGTGCAGTTCTGTATGCGCTCATCGTGGCCCTTGCACCGGTATCCGGCGCGCACTTCAATCCGTTGGTGACGCTGTCGCAAGCCTTCCTCGGCAACCAGACCTGGAAATCGGCCGGTGCGTATATCGCCACCCAGACATTCGCCGCACTGCTTGGCGTGGCCATCGCACACTGGATGTTCGAGCTTCCCGCCTTCTTTCCTTCGCATCACATGCGTAGCGGAGCGGCACAATTTTCGAGCGAGATCGTCGCGACCTTCGGGCTGCTTCTGGTAATCCTGCAATGCGCGCGCTACAGACCGGACGCCGTGCCAGCGGCAGTTGGCCTGTATATCACTGGTGCTTACTGGTTCACCGCATCGACATCCTTCGCCAATCCGGCGGTCACGCTAGCCCGCTCGCTGACCGATACTTTTTCCGGCATCCGCCCGCTCGACGTACCAGGTTTCATCGGTGCGCAGTGTTTAGGTGCAGTGCTCGCCGTCATCGCATTCAGGCAATTCGCACGGGACTAACCGACACTGCGGTGTACGCGCAACGCAGCGTAGAACGAGATCAACCCGATCGCTGTTACGCCGGCCAGGACGAACAGCACCGGGTCATAGCCGCCCGTTGCCATCCATAGTATGGACACGACGAAAGGCCCAGAGGCAAGGGCGAACATTTGCGGAATGGCTAGCGCCCCACTGATTGCACCGTAGTGCTCACGCCCGAACAGCAACGCCGGCATCGCGCCCCGCACGATGGTCACGACGCCGTTGCTCAAGCCGTACATGGCCACGAAGGCCACAAGCGACCAGGCGTGCGTACCCGAAGTGGCGAATACGAGCAGTGCGGCGACCAGCAACGCCATTGCCAGCAGACCGACGCGCGCAATCGGGAAGCGTTGGCCTGCCGTGAGTTCGAGCACCCGGCCGACGACCTGCATCGGGCCGACCAATGCGCCCACCAACGCCGCGGTCGTCGCCGACAGGCCCTTCGACTGCATCATCGACAGCATGTGCACGGACATGGCCGAAAAAATCAGGCCATGAACGACGAAGGTCCCGCCGAGAAAATAGAACGCGGGGTCGCGCAGTGCTTCATGCAGGGATCTGGAATTTACTTCGATGGACCTGCCTACCTGCGAGGGCACGATACCGCGCTCCCGCCGCGGCAAGAAGCGCAGGTGCAAGGGTACGCATATCAGCAGATTCAACCCGCCCAGTATCAGCAGCGTCTCGCGCCAGCCGAAGTGCGAAATGAGTATCTGGGTAAGCGGCCAGAACACCGTGCTGGCGAATCCGGCGATCAACGTGAGCGCCGTGATCGCCCGACGCGCGCTCGCGTGGAAGTGGCGCGTCAGAACCGCGAAGGCCGGTTCGTAAAGTGTCGCGGCCATCGCCGCTCCGAGGCAGGCATAGATTCCGTACAGACCCGCGACGGTCTCGACGCGCGACAGCGCCATCAGTAACAGCCCGGTCGCAACCGAACCGAGCGTCATGACCATGCGACCCCCGACGCGATCGATCGTGCTACCGATGTGGGTCGCGCACAAACCGGCGACGATGAGCGCGACTGAAAAAGCACCGACGATGGTGCCCTTCGATGCAGCCAGCGTCGCTTGAAGGGGTTCCATCAGCAGGGAGAAGCTGTAGAACGCCGAACCGTAACTGACGATCTCGGTGATGCCGAGCACGACGATCACACTCCACGCATCGCGCAATCGCGGTGATTCCAGATTCGTGGCCGTGTTCCGATCGGTTGCCAGGATGGGTTTGTCCGGTTGCCTTCGTATACCGGTCGCGCGAAAGACCAGTCGTCAGCGCGATTGTACTCGGCGGATAACTACCAGCCGCGCTGGTATTACGCTTCTGAAAGCTCGGCGGCGCGCAATCGGCAAAACGCTTCCAGGGAGCGGCGCAATCGCGTGTGATCGATATCCCGCGTGATGAAGACGATGCGCGATCGATGGTCGTCGGTGGGCCAGCGTTCCAGGTGTTGCGGCGGATGCACGATGTGCTGCACGCCGTTGATAAAAACCGGCGTCGGGCTGCCCTCGACGCTGAGGATGCCCTTCACTCGCAGCACGTTGTCGCCATGCCGGTTGAGCAGCAGGCTCAACCAGATGCCGAATGCGGTCCAGTCGGCCGGTCGATCAAGCACCAGGCTGAAACTCGTCACCGAATCGGCGTGGGGCGAACGGTCTTCCCGCAGCCGGTAGGGCGCGAGATCCCGTGTCCGCGCGAAAGGCGTGGCATCCAGCAGAAAATCCGCGTCTACCGGTTCCTGTGCTGCATCCCACAGGCCGGCCGACGGATTCAGTCGCGCGAGTTCGTCGCGAACTGCCGAAGTCTGTTTCGGCGTGGCCAGGTCAGTCTTGGTGAGGACCAGCCGGTCGGCCGCGGCCACTTGCTTGATGCCTTCGGGATTACGGGATAAATGCAAACCGGCGTTCACCACGTCCACGGTCGTAATCACGTTTCCGGGGCGGAAGTGATGCCGGATAACAGGCTCGCCTAGCAGCGTGTACAGGATGGGACCGGGATCGGCGAGGCCGGTGGTTTCGATGACGACACGATCGAACCACGGAATCTCGCTACGTTCGCGCCGCCCGAGCAGATCGCGCAACGCGGCCTTCAGGTCATCGCGGATGCTGCAGCAGATGCATCCGCTTGCGAGCAGCACCACCGCCTCGTCAACTTTCTGCACGAGCAGATGGTCCAGCCCGATATCGCCGAACTCGTTGATCAGCACCGCGGTGTGCGCCATGCGCGGCGAACGCAGCAGACGCTGCAACAACGTGGTCTTGCCGCTGCCGAGGAAACCGGTGAGGACGTTGACCGGCGTGTGGTCGTCGCGCGTCATGTCCAAGCGATCAGTCCCGTTCGAGCGCTTCGATCAGGCGCTCGTCGAGCGGATCGATCGGTTGACGGCGCAAACGTTCCGCCTCTGGCCACAAGCCGGCCACGCTGGACACGATGGCGGTCTGCCCGGTTTGGCCGGCGAGCAGGTAAGCACTGCCCTGCCAGTCGCCCAGCTTCAGTCCAAATTGTTTGAGGACGCGATTGGCCAACGCGACGCGATGCAGCCGCTCATGGCGGCGCGTGCGTCCGCCATCCACGGCTTCGACACCCGCCTCCGTCCAGTGCGCTTCACCTACGAAGACGCCGCATAGGGCACACATGGCGCTGACCCGTTATTTCTTGCGCGGATTGCGTTTGGCGAAGTCGTTGGCGATGTCGTCGAACGTGGTGAACCTTACGCCGGGATGACGGATGATGTGATTGAACAGGCGTTCGAGCATCAGCAACACCTGCGGACGGCCCGCGACGTCGGGATGGATCGTTATCGCGAAAACCGCGTAGTCCATTTCTCGGTAGACCCAGTCGAACTGGTCGCGCCACATTTCCTCGAGATGGCGCGGATTGACGAAGCCGTGCGAATTGGGCGCCTTCTTGATGAACATCATCGGCGGCAAGTCGTCGAGATACCAGCTGGCCGGAATCTCGATCAGGTCCGTTTCCTTGCCGCGCACCAGCGGCTTCATCCATTCCTGCGGCTTTTTCGAATAGTCGATCGGCGTCCACGAGTCACCCACGCGCACGTAGTAGGGCTCGAAGTCGCGATGCATCAGGCTGTGGTCGTATTTGATGCCGCGTTCGAGCAGCAACTCGTTGCTGACCATGCTGAACTCCCACCACGGCGCGACGTAGCCGGTGGGGCGCTTGCCGGACACCTTGGTCACCAGCTCGATGCACTTGTCGAGCACGGCGGTCTCCTGCTCGCGCGTCATGGCGATCGGGTTTTCATGGGAATAACCATGGATGCCGATCTCGTGGCCCGCCTCGACGACCATCGCCGTCTCTTTCGGAAACGTCTCGATGGAATGCCCGGGGATGAACCAGGTGGTCTTCACGCCCAGGCGTTTGAACAGGTTGACCAGGCGCGGCATGCCGACTTCGCCGGCAAACAATCCGCGCGAGATGTCGTCGGGTGAATCGTCGCCGCCGTAGGACCCCAACCAGCCGGCGACCGCGTCCACGTCCACGCCAAACGCGCACAGAATTTCCTTGGCCATCGATTTCTCCTCGAGTTGTTATGCGTTGCGACAATACGGATTGTGTCGCGCGGGTTTTGCACGATCCGTGCCACACAGGGAAGCGCGGAGGGACGACTAAATATAGACGCGGTGGCGGCCGGCGGCAATCCATGGTTCAGACATGGTGCGCGAAGGACGATGTAACGCACCTTCGCTGCCCAGGGACTTTTTTATCTCCGAGCGGGCCTGGTGACCGGGTCGCTGAAATCACTGAGGAATGCAAAGCCGGGACTTTGCTGGCTCAAACGCTCGAAAGTCCCGGCCAGCACCGCCGGCCGCAGCCACGGATAGGGTAAGGCCGCATGCAGCTGCTCCCGCTTTTCCCCATTGCCGTCCTCGATGATGTCCATGCGCTCGATGTGAATGTGCATCGCCGCTACCCACATGCGCGATTCGCCACGCTCGAACGCCCAGCGGTAATAACCCTTGCCAAGTCGCAGGGCGGAAGTCGACCTCTCGCGCATGACAACCAGCCACGGCAGGAAGTCGATATCGACGCCGACACCCGCGAGGGAATCACAGACGTAATAGGTCTTGCAGCAATCGAATCGCCTCCTGAAATCGCCGACCAGCGTCTGCGCGATGGCATAGGCGCCGCGGACCCTCGTCGGGAACGAAATCTGGTCGGTCGCGATCGAGAAGGTCAGGACGGCCTCCGGCGCATAGCAGTCGGGAATCACCGACGGCTGGTCGAGGTCTTTCGCCTGCAGGTAGGCTTCGAGCAGTTCTTTCGGCGTGCGCATTCCGTTTCCCGATATGGATCGACAAAACCGGCAATGGCTACGATAACCGCAATCGCTGGCTCAAAGTGCCGATCTCCCTTCCGGTCCGGCGATGGACGTGTGTGGGGCAAGGCCGTAAAATTCGCCCCTTTTCCGTGAACCGGCGTCGGCCCGTCCTTTCAAAGCCTGATCCGGCCCATCCAGCCAGCCCGTTCCATGAGCGAAACGTCCAGCGAAACCCTGACAGCGGAAGTCGAAAAGCGCCGCACGTTCGCGATCATCTCCCACCCTGACGCGGGCAAGACCACGCTGACGGAAAAGCTGCTGCTCTTTGCTGGCGCGATTCACATAGCAGGCAGCGTGAAGGCACGCAAGGCCACGCGCCACGCCACCTCCGACTGGATGGAAATCGAGAAGCAGCGCGGCATCTCGGTTGCGAGCTCGGTCATGCAGATGGAGTACCGCGGGCATGTGATCAACCTGCTCGACACGCCCGGCCACAAGGACTTCTCCGAAGACACCTACCGCGTACTGACCGCGGTCGATGCCGCGTTGATGGTGATCGACGCGGCCAACGGCGTGGAAGCGCAAACCCTGCGCCTGCTTGAAGTCTGCCGTTCGCGCGGCACGCCGATCATCACCTTCATCAACAAGATGGATCGCGAAGTCCGCGAACCGCTCGAGCTCATCGACGAGATCGAAAAAGTGCTCGGCATGTCGGTCATCCCATTCGCGTGGCCCATCGGCATGGGCAAGAGCTTCCGCGGCGTTTACGACCTGGCGCAGAACCGCATCCGCGTATTCCGCCCCGGCGAGGACAGGCTGAAGAACAACGAAGACGAGGAGATGGTCAGCGGCCTCGACGATCCCTCACTGGTGGAGCGTTTCGGCGACGAGCTGGTGCGCGCGCGCAACGACATCGAACTCGTGCAGGGCGCCACGCCCGCTTTTTCGCGCGAGGCCTTCCTCGCCGGCAAGCAGACGCCGGTGTTCTTCGGCTCGGCGATCAACAATTTCGGCGTGCGCGAAGTGCTCGATGCGCTGGTCGACATCGCCCCGCCGCCGCAGCCGCGCATGGCGCTGCAAGGCAAGGTCGATCCCCATGACCCCCAGTTTTCCGCGGTGATTTTCAAGATCCAGGCGAACATGGATTCGGCGCATCGCGATCGCGTGGTGTTCATGCGCGTGTGCTCGGGACACTTCCAGCGCGGCATGCGGATGAAGGTCCAGCGCACCGGCAAGGAAATCCGGCCGAACAACGTCGTGACGTTCCTGTCGCAGCGACGCGAAATCGCGGACGAAGCCTACGCGGGTGACATCATCGGCATCCCGACGCACGGCGGAATCCAGCTCGGCGACACCCTGACCGACGGCCAGGACCTGCAGTTCACCGGCCTGCCGTTCTTCGCGCCTGAAATCTTCCACATCGTCGAAGTCGTCAACCCGCTGAAGACCAAGCAATTGCGCACCGGACTCATGCAGCTCGGCGAGGAAGGCGCGATCCAGGTGTTTCGCCCGCTGCGCAACACGATGATGCTGCTGGGCGCGGTCGGCAGCCTGCAATTCGACGTAGCCGCGCATCGTTTGCAACATGAATACGGCGTCGAAGCCCGCCTGTCGCCCGCGCCTTATACGTGCGCGCGCTGGATCTCTTCCGACGATCCGGTGGCGTTCGACCGATTCGTCGAAGCCAACGCCGGCCGCCTCGCGAAGGATGCCGCCGATGCGCTGGCGGTGCTGACGAACACGGCATTCGAGATGAAGGTCATCGAAGATCGCTACCCGGAGATCAAGTTCCACAAGCAACGCGAACATGCGGGGCTGATGGCGGATCGCATCGCGGATATTGTTTAGGGCACAGGACGTACACCTCGACGCAAAGGCGCAAAGATCGCAAAGGGCGCGAAGGAAAGAAAAAGCAAGAGGATCGAAATAATCGCGGGGTTGGAGGTCGGTTTCTTCTCCGCGGGCATTGACCGTCCGTATCGGCGCCCCCCGCTGAAGAATTCCCGCGAATCTTCTCCTTATCTTTCTTTGCGCCCTTTGCGATCTTTGCGTCTTTGCGTCGAGGTGTAGACCTAGCTCACTAGTTGCAGCCGCGAGCGAGCGGCGTCGTACTCTTTCTTTAGCCGCGCGATCAACTCCCCCACCGGCGGCGCATCGACGATGTTGCCCACGCCCTGCCCTACCCCCCAGATATCCTTCCAGGCCTTGGTGTGGCTCGAACCGAAATTCATCGACGTCTTGTCGACGGGCGCGAGGTTGTCGGGATCTAAGCCGGCGCGCGAGATGCTGGGCTTCAGATAGTTGCCGTGTACCCCGGTGAAGTACGGCGTGTAGAGCACGTCGGCTGCGGCGCTGTCGAGGATCATCTGCTTGTAGTCACCCACCGCGTTGGCTTCGCGCGTGGCGATGAAGCGCGTACCGATATAGGCGAAATCCGCGCCCATTGCTTCAGCCGCGAGGATGCCGTCGCCGTCGGTGATCGAACCCGAGAGTGCTATCGGACCGGAGAAGAACCGGCGCACTTCGCGCAGCAATGCGAACGGGCTCAGCGCCCCGGCGTGTCCGCCCGCGCCGGCGCAAACCAGGATCAACCCGTCAACGCCCGCTTCGAGCGCCTTCTGTGCATGGCGGATGTTGATCACGTCGTGAAATACGACGCCGCCGTAAGCGTGCACGCGTTTCACGACATCGTCGGGCGCACGCAGGCTGGTGATGATCATCGGAACCTTGTGGCGGATGCAGGCATCGAGGTCGTGATCGAGTCGATCGTTGGACTGATGGATGATCTGGTTGACCGCGAAGGGCGCGACCTTTGCCTGCGGATGGGCCCGGCGATGGGCGTCGAGCGCGTTCTCGATTTCCGTGAGCCAGGTATCGAGTAGCTCTGCGGGACGGGCATTCAACGCCGGAAACGAACCGATGACACCGTTTTTGCATTGTTCGATAACCAGCGCCGGCACGCCGACGATGAACATGGGCGCGCCGATGACCGGCAGCGCCATCTGCGCTTTGAGCTTGTTGACCAGCGACACGTCGACTCCTTGGGCTTGGGAGAAACCGCCGCGGTTGACCTGCCGGCGGCGCTGTAACTTGCCTGCGGCGCCGCAGGGAGTCAAGCTGGGGTCTGCGGCGGGTCGAATCAGTTGAATCCAGTCGCCCGGCAGGTGCGTAAATCCAACCGAGCACGTCACTGTGCCCCCGGGTTTCGGGGACGGAAGCTCGCGTAGCGCCGGAACAGCGTTGCGTATGAACGCCGGGGCGGTCAACCGACCGTAGTCCCGGGTCTGGGAACCCACGATAGAGGAGCTTTAAACATGGATCGCAAAATCGTAACCGCAACACTCGTCAGCACCGCAGCAGCCCTGTTCGCCGCATCCGCGCTCGTCACGACCGCGCAAGCGGAAGACGTCAAAATCAAATGCTATGGCGCCAACGCCTGCAAGGGTCATAGCGGATGCAAGACGTCGATGAACGCCTGCAAGGGCAAGAACGCCTGCAAGGGCAAGGGCTTCGAGGAAATGACCGAAGCAGCCTGCGTCGAAAAGGTCGGCCGCAGCTAATAGTCCGGTTCGGTACCAAAAAAAGGACGCCTTCGGGCGTCCTTTTTTGCTTTCGGCAGCCGGATTCCGCGCCTTGCAATCCGCGCCGGGACGCCGGCATGCCACGGCGCTATACTCCTCCGGGAACGCAACAAGTCCATTCGGAGGAAGCCATGGGCAACATGAACGAGCAACGCAGCAATTTCAAGTCGATGAAGGAAAGCACCAAGGCGGATTGGGACATCATCGTCACCCGCCACCAGCCTTTTGCAGCCGATCTTGCCGATCGCGTCCTGTCGCACCTGAACATGCTCGGCGACGACAACGGCGGCTTCGCCGTCACGCGCCTGCAGCATTCCCTGTTGACCGCGACACTCGCACACAAGGCAGGCGAGGACGAGGAGTATGTGGTCTGTGCGCTCCTGCACGACATCGGCGATACGCTGGGCTCGTGGAACCACCCCGACGTTTCAGCCGCAATCGTCAAGCCGTTCGTCTCCGAAGCGAACCACTGGATGGTCGAACGGCACGGCATCTTCCAGGGTTACTTTTTCTTCGAGCACATCGGGCTGGATCCGAACATGCGCGAACAGTTTCGTGGCCACCCGCATTTCGAGCGCACCGCGCGGTTCTGCGAGATTTACGACAATCCGGCTTTCGATGCCACCGCGGAATACGCGCCGCTGGAATTCTTCAAGCCGATGGTTCAGAGAGTGTTTGAAAAACCGAAGAACTCGATTTACAAGGACACCTGTCACGTAAAGTGACAGCTGTCCTTGCAGGCGCGAGGCACTAGGC
>JBDTTE010000087.1:0-12953 GCA_039930785.1 Betaproteobacteria bacterium
CGTCGAGGTCGAAAGTATGCCCGGCGTTTCATCGATGCATGTGGCTGGCGAGCTCGGAAGATTCGAAGATCGCTTGCAGCAAGTCGTCAGAATTCTGGACAAAGCGCATCCCGTTGGACGGGAGCTCGATGCCGATGGCCTCGCCGAAGTCCTGCAATTGGCGGCATGGGCACACGCCGAGTGGGTGCGCATCCACCCATTCGCCAACGGCAACGGACGCACCGCCCGGCTATGGGCGAATGCCATCTTGTTGCGATACGGTGTTCCCCCCGTGATCCGATTGCGTCCACGTCCTGATGGTGACTACGAGCAGGCCGCCGCGCAGGCCATGAACGGCGATTGGGAACCGACGTACGTCGTATTTTTTGAGATGCTGACCGACTATCTGACTGGGAAAGTATAAGGGGCGAGGGGCGAGGGGCGAGGGGCGAGAAAAGGCGCCAATGCTTCACGCCTTTGAATTTCCTCGGCCCTCTTCCCTCGCCCCTCATCCCTGCCGTTTCACCGCAAGGTGAAAGGGCCTACATCTTCTTCCAATCCCCCGCTTGTTCAAACGCCAGCGCCGCGCGGTAGATCGTCGCTTCGTCGTAGTGCTTGCCGATCAGCATGGCGCCGATGGGCAGGCCGTCCACCATGCCGCAAGGCAGGGTCATCGCCGGGTGATGCGTGATGTCGAACGGGCAGGTGTTGCCGATCATCTCCAGCGCGCGCTGGAAGTATTCCTCGCGCGAGCAGCCCGGTGCTGGCAGCGGCTGGGCTTTCATCGGCATGGTCGGCATCAGCAGCAAATCGTATTGTGCGAGTGAAGCATCGAAGGCCTCGACGAGGCGTCGCGTGATGTTCATGGCTTTGCCGTAATAGTGGCCGCCGTGATACTTCTTTACATAAGTGCCGAGTACGGTCAGCACCTTGGTCGTTTCCGATAGCTCGTTGGCGCGGAGCTGCCAGCCGTGCAGCTTGTCCATCATGCTGGTCACGTAGAGATCCTGGCGGCTGACGCCGTAGCCGTCGCCTCCCATCATCGTCTGCGTAATGCCTTCGGCGCCGATCGGCGTCCACAGCGCGGGGCCGACCAGGTGCGCGGGAATCGAAACGTCCTCGACCTTCGCGCCCAGTTTTTTGAAGAGCTCTGCCGCTTTTCTGACTTTCGCGTCGGACGCCGCTTCGGATTCAGGGCGACCAAAACCTTCCTTGACCACGCCGATCTTCATGTCCTTGACGCCGCCATCGAGCATCTTCGAGTACTTGATTTTCTTGGCGCCGCCGTACTGCCGGCAGTCGTAACCGTCGGGCCCTGCCATGACTTCGAGCATCAGCGCATTGTCGGCGACGGTGCCGGTCATCGGGCCGGTGTGGTCGATGAAAATCTCGATGGGCATGATGCCCGTGTAGGGCACCAGACCGTGCGTGGGCTTCATGCCGTAGATGCCGCACCACGAGGAAGGCATGCGGATCGATCCGCCCTGGTCCCCGCCGATCGCCATGTCGGCTTCACCGAGCGATACCGCGACGCCACTGCCGGAAGATGACCCTCCCGCGGAAAATCCCATCTTGTGCGGGTTGTGTACCGGGCCTTTGGCGCCGGTGTGGCTGCCGCCGGAGATGCAATACGACTCGCAGTGGGTTTTGCCTATGATTTCGGCGCCGGCGTCGAGCAGGCGCGATACGATCGTCGCGTCGATCTCGGGCACATAGCCCTCGAGTATCGAGTTGCCGTTCATCATCGGCACACCCGCCACCATCACGTTGTCCTTGACCGCGACCTTCTTGCCTTTCAGCGGGCCGGACGACGCGCCTTTGATGGATGTCTTCACGTACCAGGCGTTGCGCGGATTTTCCACTGGCGTCGGGAAATAGCCCGGGGTGCGCGGATATTTCACCGGCGGCAGATAGTCGGGCATCGCATCGACGAGGTTATAGGCGTCGATATTCGGCTTGAGCAACCCGGCGTAGGACTTCACGTCTTCGTCGGTGAGCGCCAAGCCGATTTCATCGGCGGCGTCGAGAATCTGGTCGGGCGTCGGGTACTGCACCATGGTTGGCCTCCTTGTGGTTCGTGTTGTTGGACGTTCTATGCTGCGTTACCGGGCCCGAGCTGTCGGTGCCCGAGGATGACAACGGCGATTTTGCACGCAAGCAGCTTCACGTGCCTGGTGTGCGGAAAAGTCAGTCGACAGTTCGCGTATTTGTTGCGAGACGGCGGGGAGCTTCCCTAGCTTTCGAAGGAACCAACGATGGTGTGTCCCGTGCTTGCGTTGAAATCGGATTCCTTGCGATGCGAGGCGGGTATGTCGCTCAGGCCTCCGACAACCGGTTTCATCCTGTTACGAACCAGCGTCACGCGCGCGATCTCGCCGGGCTCGAAGCGCGTGCTCGCGCCCGCGGGGCGGTCGAGTTGCGTGCCGAGGCTCGCCTGGCGATCGAATTTCAACGCGTGATGGACTTCGTAGAAATGCGCGTGGCTGCGCACCTGGATTACGCGATCGCTTGTGTTCAGGACATCGAGCGAAATGCGCTCGCGCTCCATGGTCGCTTGTCCGGGGCCCGCTGCTCCGCCCGGATTCGTTTTCAATCCGCGACCCGGCTTGATCGGATCGAGCACGGTAATGCGCCTGCCGTTCTCGGTCAGGCAGGCTTCCAGGCGGACGAACGGAATCAGGCTCTCTACGCCGGGTTCGACATCGTCTGTCGTGAGCAGCGAGCGGCCGTACTCAACGAGGTCGGCATGCGGCGCGCCTTTGCGGGCGGCACTCAGCACTTCATCGGAAATCAGCGCGACCGCTTCCGCGTGGCTCAGGCGTTTTCCCTGCGACCGGTTTCGGCGCGCCATCTCCGCGGCGGTAATCAGGGTCAGGCGTTCGAGTTCAGTCGCGTTGAGATGCATGGCCAGCCTCCGTTCAATGGCGTGCTCATGCTGGGGCAGTTCTGCTCGCAGCGCGGCTTCGCCGATGCAGGCCAAGGCGATCGCATTAAGCGTGCCCGGCTGTGCCGGACCCGATTGCAAGAGGGGAAAACCGGTGTTGCGGGACGCGCGTCGGACCAGGTGCGCACTGTGCAGGTGCCGCGCGGCACCTGATTAGGGAATCGACTGCGGAAACTGAACCGCGCCTGCCGGTCTACAGGGTCGAATCGCCGACGTCGGATGGAACAATGACTTCGTCCAGGAAGCGGTCGCGCATCCTGCGGCCCTCGATGAATTTCCACTTGACCGGCTTCTCGTCCGGAACCGGACGTAGCAGGGAATCGACGAAGTCGGCCGCGTTCTCGATGGGCAGCGAATAATTTGCGTTCTTGTCCATGAGTAAGCCTTTCGAAATTGAAAATCAACTGCACGCTAACACGCCCATTGGGCGCATATGTTACAAATTCATGGACAGTGCCCTGAAGTCCCCGGTTCGCCTTAATTGTTCGAAAGTTTTTTTATTTCAGTTAGTGAAAATGCGCAACAGGGCGCCGCCAAAACGCCCGATGGCCGCGACATTGGCCGCGGTTGCCGCGATGATGGCCAGGCCGATGGCCCCACGCCACTTTGCGGTCCGGCCTTGCATGGCCAGCCAGGAAAGGCGCAAGCCCACCGCGGAAAATGCCGGCACGATCAGCAGCAACGGCAGCATCAACAAGTAACCGAGCGTTGCATGCGAATCGAGTGGCACGCGTGAGAGCATGCCGCCGAACCAGAATGTACCCAGGCCGATCGCCAGGGCCGCGCCTGCGGCAAGGTCCGGCGACCGACGCCACCAGGTTTTGATTTCCTCGTCCGCCCCGACGGGTGCATCGTCGCCGACGATGTTCGAGTCGGTGTCTTCGTTCATTGCGGAATCATAGCGCGGGCGCGCGACGGGCATTTGCGCATAGCGGCGCATGCGCGATTCACGATGCGACGGGAGCAATGCATTCGACATAGGCGCGAGTTTGCGGGCGACGAGCGCCGCGCCAACTGCGAGATGCATCGACGTGCGCGACGGCGCCGAAACACTGTCGTTGATTGGCGACGTCGTCCTCACAGATTCGGGAAATTATCGCCGCAACGCACCGATTTGCTTCCCTTTTTCCGAGGCAGGCGCTATATATACGCCACAACAAAACCGGACGCCGTTACACCGGGTGTCTGCCATCCCGCTTCGCTATCTATCCGCGTGGGTCCACCTTGCGGAGGCGCGAGCCCGAGGGGAAAAGAAGAATGAAACGCTTCGCAATCATCGCCGGCATGCTGGCGGCCGTCATGTTGTCGATCGGTGCGGTACTCGCACTGAATTCGACGGTAGACCATCGCGGTGTACCGCAGCCGGTCGTTGTCGCGCAGGCCGACAAGGCCGCGCCTTCAGGAACGCCGGTTGCCGTACCGTCCGTCGACATTTCAGCGCCCGCCGCAACCCCGGTGCGCGACAATCCCGGCTTTTACGCGGGCGAGGCCGACCTCAATGCGTCGGAGCGCGCGGGGCGTGAGATCTGGTACAAGGCCACCGCCGGCAACAGCCGCTTCCACACCTATACCTTCCAGCAGCGCGTCGGCGTACTGATCGACTGGTATCGCGTGCTGAATTCGAAAGAGCGCGACGATCGCATGCGCGCGTGGGGCCTCGTCAGCGATCCGGGCTGTTGCAAGCCGGGCGACAAGAACTGTCCGGCCAAGACGCTGGAGGAAACGTACGGCTTCGACTGGTGTCCAGGGGACGATCAGCTGCTCGAGTATGTCGGCCGCGACGGCTATCGCGATCCGGCCTGTGATTTCGCCGATGCGCCCGCCGACAAGAACGATGTGCACAACAAGGACAAGGACCAGCGCCAGTCCTCGTGCGACCTTGCGTTCGGCACATCAACCGGCGCACTCGGCTTTCGCAAATTTCCCAATCCCCGCTTCGACCAGAAGCGCTGGCTGCAACTGAACGGCAGCCAGGCCAGCTGGGAGGGTTTTCGCGGCAGGATGGCGAAGGATCCGAAGAACGCGGACAGCATTGTCACGCATCTCGCCGATGGCTCGATCGAACCGCCATTCCTGATCGGCATGGCCTGCGGCGCCTGTCACATCGCGTACGATCCGCTGCATCCGCCCAAGGATCTGTCGCATCCTGAATGGAAGAACATCAAGGGCGCGATCGGCAACCAGTACACGCGCATCTCCGAGATCCTGGTGTCCGGCATGCCGCCGGGGAGCCTGGAGTTCCAGGTGTTCTCCCACGCGCGGCCCGGCACGTCGGACACTTCCGCGGTGCCGACGGACCAGGTCAACAATCCCGGCACCATCAACGCCATCATCAACATCGACCGGCGGCCTACCTTCGCTGGCGAGAAGATCGAGAAATGGCGCAAGGTCGCGTCCTGCGAGAAAGGCGCGCCGGAGAACCGCTGCTGGTGCGAGCCGGGCCGCGACAGCAAATGCTGGTCGCGCGAGCTCAAGGAGGAAGCCGTCCACCACATCCTCAAGGGCGGCGAGGATTCCATCGGCGCGCTCGAGGCGATCCAGCGCGTTTACTTCAACATCGGTTCGTGCTCCGAGCAATGCTGGGTGAACCATCTGACCGACCTGCGCCAGGTCGATCCGGATTCGCGCAACTATGGGCAGACGCCATTCGACATCGGCCAATGCCGTCGCGATTGCAGCAACTTTCGCGCGGTCGAAGACCGGCTCACCAACATCCTCGCTTTCCTGACTTCCAAGGAAAACGACGCGACCGACCTTGCAGTGGCGCGCGAGAACCAGCGTCGAGAAAAAAATCCGAAGGCGATTTATGCGGAAGCCGACCTCGAGCGCGACCTCGACAAGCAATTCGCGCCCGGCAGCGTCGCGCTCGGCCGCGAAGTCTTCGCCGCGAATTGCGCGCGCTGCCACTCGAGCCTGCCGGAGGCCACCGCCGGCGCATTCAAGAATCGCGATTTCCGCGCGACCGGCACCGATCATCCGCGCCAGTTGCGCGCGGACTGGATGGGCAACGACCAGTCGACGCCGGTATCCGAGGTCAAGACCTTCCGCTGCCGCGCGCTGCACTCCAATCACATGGCTGGCCATATCTGGGCGGAATACGGATCGGAAACCATGCGCGCACGCGCGCCGGATGCTGCGCTGAAAGAGCCGCACGATGGCGGCCGCGGCTACTACCGCAACATCTCGCTGCTGTCGGTCTGGGCGCATGCGCCGTTCCTGCACAACAACGCCATGGGTCCGGAGATCTGCGGTAATCCGGCCAACAAGGCCAACGATTTCTACCGCTCGCCGTACGTGGATGCAGACCACAAGACGCTCCCCGCGGGCAAGGCGCCGGCCTGCTGGGCCTACGATCCGAGCGTGGATGGACGCTTCAAGCTGTATGTTGCATCGATGGAAGATCTGCTGAATCCGTCGAAGCGCGTCCCGAAAATCACGCGCTTTTCCGAAGACGTGCCCATCGTGCTCGGGCCCCGGCTGTGGAATGGCACGGAGGAAAAGCAGGTGGTCGGGTTCACGCTGACGTTGCAGGCGGGCAGCAACGCCGGTGCGCTGGGCGATTTCCAGCACAAGCAGTTCGTCAACGACCTGGTTAACGTGAAACTGCGGCCCGCGACATTGCACAAGTCGCTCGCCGAAAGGATGGGCGAGGCGCAGGCGACGAAAGTCGTCTCGGAATTGCAATCGTTGAGCAGTGAGGTGTTGAAGGATCCGACGCAACTCGTCGACGCAATCAAGAAGCGACCGGTCCTGCTGGAGGTATACAGCTCCTGCCTGGCCGACGTCGAGAACGACGGCCATCCGTTCGGCGAAGGCCTGTCCGACAAAGAGAAGAAGGCGTTGATCGCCTTCCTGGCCACGCTGTGATGTCCCCGTCCATCAAAACCGCATTCGCGCTAGCCGCCGTCCTCGCGCTCGGTGGCTGCGATTACCTCAACAGCCTCCTGCATCCCTCGCCCGGCATCGCGTTCGCGCCGTACACCGCGGACTATCATTCGAAGCCCGATTTCGCGCAGATCGAATACCGCTATCCGCTGTTGCCGGTGGACCTGCAGAAACTCGATCCGGACAATCTCAGGAATTACGAGCAGGAACAGATCGACCAGATCTATGCGCGCCTCAGCGCCGGCCCGATTCCGGACGGTGCGTACGACGGCGGACTGTTTTTCCCGAAGGGCGTGAACGGCGACCGGCGCATTGCGGAGATCGTCGGCGGATTGCCGGGCCTGCTCGTCGAGATCAACATGCAGAAGGTCGAGCTCATCGGCAAAACGCTGTGGAAGGGCAAGGCCTTCTATCGAGAACAGCGCGTGCTGCGCAATCGCATCGAAGACCTCGCGCTGCTGAAGCCGCTCATCGACGGCGATCTCTCCACGATTCCCAAGATCACCGTGAACGGTCGCGACCAGTGGCTCATGTTTCCCGCCAAACTGTATTGCGGCCAGAGCCTGCTCGATTCGCGCCGGGAATCCGTGATCATCGACTACGCCTTCACCGACGGCATCCCCGGGTATCGCGAACGGCCGGACTATCTCGCCGGACGCAACGGCTTCCAGGTGCGCGATGAAATCCGCATGGTGCGGCCGGGGTTCTACCTGGGGCGCGCCTACATCGGCCGCGTGTTCCTGCTGAACTTCACGCTCTACAACAAGCAGGTCGCCGAACGCGACGGCCCGCAGTTCCTGAAAACCGGCCAGGCCAGCGAGGATTGCTGGCAGGGCTCGCAGCGTCGCGCAACCGTGACCGCTTCGCAGTGAGTGGATGGACGGTGTCGCCTGGGGATGTGCTCCGTGCAAAAAATTTCCGCGGCGCTCGCTGCGGCCTGCATGCTGATGGCTGCCTGCGACGCGCCCGAGCGCGCGCCGGTAGCGGCGGTCGAGCACCTTGCCCAATGGGCGCTGGACCCGACCGCGCCGGGCAGCGACGTGCCGGCCGCCGGTCGCTCGCTGTTCGATTTCGCCATGTTCAATAACGGCGTGCTCGACTTCACCCGGGGTGGACGCGTCGCCGGCGCAACGCCGTACGACATTCCGCCGGCGTTCGAGGCGCTCGTGCAGCGCCTCGAACTTCGCCTCGGCTGCAAGGAGGGTTGCAACCGGCAGGTGCTCATTCCGCTGGGCCGCTCCCTGCAGCGTACCGCCGCGGCGCCCGGTTTCTTTTCGTCGCCACGCATCGTCGTGGCGATCACCGGCGAGGGCGACGGGGCGATCGCGGCGCGCGATCGCATCTACCTCGGCTACCAGCGCCGCGCGGGTGTCATCGAAGTCATCAGCTATAACGAAACCGCCGCGCGATTCGAGTTCCAGCTGATCACGGACTACCGTCCTGGCGCAACGCCGCAGGTCGTCTACGCCAAGCGCAGCGTTTGCGTGGCCTGCCACCAGAACCAGGGCCCGATATTTTCGCGGCAGGTGTGGGATGAAACCAACGCGAATGTGCGCGTGGCCGCGCGCCTTACCGATGCGAATCCGTCGTTCCAGCGCGTCTCGATCGAAACGCCGAATGCAATCGACGATGCGGTTGCGCGCGCCAACCTGATCGGCGTCACCCAGCGCTTGTGGATGAACGCCTGCGATGCGGATTGCCGGCGCGTCGCGGTGGTCGCGGCGCTGCAGTACCGCTTGTCGGACGACGGCGGTTTCGAGCGCGAACCGGTGGCGCGCGCACTGGTTGCCGGCATGCGCGACCAGTTTGCCGACGGCCTGGCCATTCCGAATCCGGGCATTCCCAATCGCGATCCGCTGGATTTTCCGGCCGGCACGAGCGGCCGCGCGCAGGCGCATGTCGCCGGACCTCTGGAAGCGCTCGTGCCGCGTGCGCCGCTGGAAGTCTGGCGTGCGGATGATTCCGAACTCGCGCATCGCTTCGTCACTGGGTTGGCGCGGATGTTCGCCGATGCCGACATCCGCGCGATCGACGAACGGCTGATGGCGAATATCGCCGCGCCCAGGCGGACGCTTCGTGCGAGTTGCGCGATCACCGAGGGCGACGCAAAGCGCGCCTACGATTGCATCGGGGACTTTGTGCTCAAGGGTGACGCCAACGCGATCGGGCTGCTGACTGTCGGTGACGCCGAACCGATGCGCCATCTGGTCGTCACTGAAGCCGCACGCAAACCAGGGATGTTCGCGTTCACGCCGCGCAGCGGCAATGCGCGCGCGCGACTTTCGAACGGCAACGCGGTTTCACGCGTGACCTTGCGCCATCGCGCAGGGCAGGGAGAAGCCGAGGTCGAGGTGGTCGAGGATTTCTCGGCGTTGCGCGAAAACCTCGCCGCCGTCACGCTTCCCGCCGGGCCGTTCAACCGCACCACGACCATGGCGGTACTCGATGCGGCGCTCGGCGCCGCGCCTGGCGTGCGCTGCTGCGACGATGCGTCCGCGCTGCCGCGTGCGCAAGTGCAAACGCAGGTGGCCACGACAGGTACGCTGCCCGCGCAAGCTGCGGGCTTCCAGCAGCCGTGCGGCGGCTGCCATGCGACCACCGAGCCGGTGCCGCCCAATTTCCTGGCTGGCGATGCGCAGCGCATCCGCCAGAACCTCGCGCATTGCGCGCCCCGTATCTATGTGCGCCTCGCGATGTGGGATATGCAAGCCGGTAGCCGCGACAAGACGCCGATGCCACCCCCGCAGGCGGCGCGCGCCGGCCATCCCTGGATACAGGAGGCGCCCGCCGAGTTCATCGCCCCGCTGCGCGCGACCGTCGCGGATTGGCTGCGCACCGAGACCGGTCGCGAACCCGAGCTCGCGAACCTGCTCATGCACGGCTACGAAAATCTGCGCCCCTGCCTGGCAGCGGGCGCCTGAACCAGATGACCTATCTTTTTACTTCCGCCGACGAACCGGGCTTCCTGTCGAAACTGTTCGGCAGGCGCTGGGTGCGATTCCTCTTCATCCTGCTTGCGATTCCAACCTTGCTCGCGGTGGTGCTGGCGCTCTATGCGTGGCATCGCTTCGGCGGCGACGCGGCGGTGACCTACGATGATATCGAGGAGCATTTCAAATACGGGTCTACCGGCGGCGAGCATACGTCGGGCTTTCCGTACTGGATTTTCCAGGCGCTGCCGCAGGTGTGCGCGGAGCACCTGCCTGGTAAGGGCTACGCGTCACTTGGCCTGATTTACGAGGAGGGCAAGGATCTGCCGGTGGGCATGTCGAAGCGCCGTTTCACGGGGATCGATCGCACGTTCCTGAACTGCGCGGTGTGCCACGCCAGCACCGTACGCGATACGCCGCAGCAAAAGCCGAAGGTGTATCTCGGCATGCCGGCGATGCAGTTCGATGTCATGGGTTTCGAGAAATTCTTTTTCTCCTGCGCGGCCGATCCTAAATTCAGCGCCGACCACATCGTGCCGGAAGTGCAGCGGCTGGTGCGCGCGAACGGCGGGCACCTGGATCTTATCGACCGCTACGTCGTCTATCCGGTCGCCGTGGCCCTGATGCGCGAGCGGCTGCTGATGCTCGCGGGGCGCTTCTCGTTCGTGATGAACCAGCCCGACTGGGGCCCAGGTCGCGTCGACACATTCAATTCCGCCAAGGTCATTTTCAATTTCCCGATGCACAAGCTTTCCGACGCCGAGAAAAACGGCCCGGCGGATTTTCCGTCGATCTGGATGCAACAGCCGCGCGCCGGCATGCAACTGCACTGGGACGGCAACAACAGCAAAGTCGAGGAGCGCGACAAGAGCGCCGCTTTCGGCACCGGCACGACACCGCCGACACTGGACACGCAGGCCGTGGGTCGCGTAGAGAAGTGGCTGGCGACGAAGGAGCCGCCGAAGTTTCCCTACGATATCGACACAGCCAGGGCACAGCGCGGCAGCGAGATCTATCAGGAGCGTTGCGCCGAGTGCCATGGCGCCAGCGGTCGTAACTTCAGCGGCAAGCTGGTGGGCAAGGTCACGCCGTGGGAGGAAATCGGCACCGACCGGCGCCGCCTCGATTCGTACACTTACGAACTCGCCGTGAACCAGTCCACCCTTTATGCGGGCTATCCCTGGCGCTTCGAGCATTTCCGCAAGACCAACGGCTACGCCAACATGCCGCTCGATGGCATCTGGTTGCGCGCGCCCTACCTGCACAATGGTTCCGTGCCCACCTTGCGCGACCTGCTGGAACCGTCGTCGCGCCGGCCGAAGTCCTTTTATCGTGGCTACGACGTGTATGACCCGATCAAGGTCGGCTTCCGGTCCAACGTTGCAACCGAAGGCGAACACAGATATTTCCGTTTCGACACCGATGTCGCGGGCAATGCCAACGCCGGCCATGAAGGGCGGCGTTTCGGTACGAATATGACTATTGACGATAAAGAATCGCTCGTTGAATTTCTGAAAACATTCTGACCATGGCAAGAGGATCATTCACGCACGCCGGGCCGACCACCGGTCCGTTCAAGCGCAAATTGCTGGTATGCCTCGGCGTCCTGGTGATTGTCGGCGTACTGTTAGGCTACGTTGGTTGGTTCAAGTTCTTTCGCGAGGAGGCGCAGCCGGATTGGGTCACGGCCACGCCGGACATGCGCTTTAAATACGGTTCAATCGGTGCGGAGTACGACGCCGGCATCCCTTACTGGATCTTCTACGTACTGCCGCGAATGTTTCCGGAAAAGCTGCCCGGCCCGGGTGGCTATGCTTCGTTCGGCGTGCCCTGGGAGCAGGGCCAGGAACTGCCCGTCGGCTTCACCAAGAAAACCATCGGCTTCCCGCGTGTCGCGAATACCTGCGCCGTGTGCCACACGGCAACGTATCGCGCGAGCCCGGAAGACATCCCGGTGTTCGTTACCGCGGGCAACGGGCACACGACGAACGCCGAAGCCTTTTTCCGCTTTCTGGTCGATTGCGCGAAGGACCCGCGATTCAACGCCGACAATCTGATGGCCGAGATCGGCCTCGTCACGCGCCTGTCGCTATTGGACCGCCTGTCCTATCGTTTTCTCATCATCCCGATGACGAAGAAGCGCCTGCTCGAGCGCGAAGCGCAATTCAAGTGGATCTATCGAACCGACTTTCCCGAGTGGGGACGTGGCCGAGACGACGCCATGAACCTCACCAAGTACTTCATGATCAAGGTGCCGATGGACGACACCTTCGGCCCGACCGACATGCCGTCGATCTGGAACCTGCAGAAGTACAAGGGCGACGACCGGCGCCTGAACTGGGCCGGTGACAGCTACGACGCCCGTTCGGTTGTCATCGACTCCGCGCTCGGGTTACTGGGCGCGGCGCCGCACAGCAAGCGCGATTTCACGGCCCAGGTCGACTGGCTGGTGGATTACCTGGGCAAGAAGCCCGCGCCGAAGTATCCGTTTGCGATCGACAAGGCAAAGGTGGTGGCCGGCGAAGACGTGTTCGATAAAACCTGCGCGGGCTGCCACGCCAGCGGCAAAACCGGCACGCGCATCCCGCTGTCGGAAGTCGGCACGGACAAGGACAGATTGCTGAGCTGGAACAAGCAGGCGGCGACCGAGGCCAACCGGATCGTGACCGGCATGGGCGTGGAACGCCGCGGCCTTGTCGAACAGGATCCCATCGGATACGACGCGCCGTTCCTGGACGGTATCTGGCTGCGCGCACCTTATCTTCACAACGGTTCCGTGCCGACCTTGCGCGACCTGCTAACGCCTCCCGACCAGCGTACCAAGGTGTTCTGGCGCGGCTATGACGTTTACGATCAGGTCGATGTCGGATTTGTGTTCCAGGGCTATGAGGCCGAGCGTGTCGGCACGAAGCATGAGACATCGCTGCGCGGCGGCCGCAACATCGGCCATGCATTCGGCACCAACCTGCCCGTGCTCGACAAGGACGCGCTGATCGAATACCTCAAGACGCTGTAGCGCGCCGAGCGGCGCGCTACAGCGTTAGGCACTAGGCGCGAGGCACTAGGCACTAGGCACGAGGGGTTTAATCCAGTGCCTAGTGCCTAGTGCCTAGTGCCTAGCGCCTCGCGCCTCGTGCCTCGCGCCTAGTGCCTCGCGCCTAGTGCCTAGTGCCTAGTGCCTAGTGCCTCGCGCCTGGCGCGCGCCTAGCGTCGCG
>JBDTTE010000088.1:0-12843 GCA_039930785.1 Betaproteobacteria bacterium
TTGATGCGCTCTGACATGCGGATGGCGCGGCCAATATCGTTGGTCCACACGCCCGATCCCAGCCCGAAGCGCACGTCGTTGGCGATGCGCACGGCATCCTCCTCGTCCTTGAACGGGATTACGGACAGCACCGGCCCGAACACTTCCTCCTGCGCGATCCGCATCTTGTTATCCACGCCCGTGAAGACCGTCGGCTCGACGAACCAGCCCTTGCCGCATTCCGGTCGCGTGGCCGCGCCCCCGCCCATGCGCAGCTTCGCGCCTTCGTTCTTGGCAACGTCGATGTAGGACAGGATTTTTTGGTACTGCGGTTGCGTCGTCACCGGACCGACCTGCGTTTCCAGGCTCATGGGATTGCCCATCTTCGCGGTCTTCGCCAGCGCAAGCAGCTTGTCGACGAACTTGTCGTGGATGGATTCCTGAACCAGCAAGCGCGAGCCCGCGATGCAGGTCTGGCCGGTCGCGGCAAAAATCCCCGACACGGCACCATTGACCGCATCCTCCATGACGGCATCCTCGAATACGATGTTCGGCGACTTGCCGCCGAGCTCCAGTCCGACCTTCTTGAAACTCCGGGCTGCGGTTTCGTTGATGATCCGGCCGGTCGCATCGGAACCCGTGAACGTGATCTTGGCCGTCAGCGGATGCTCGACCAGCGGCATGCCCACTTCCTTGCCGAAGCCGGTGACGACGTTCACAACCCCAGCAGGAAATCCAGCCTGCTCCACGAGCTTGACGAATTCCAGGGCGGACGCCGACGTGAATTCCGATGGCTTGATGACCACCGTGTTGCCGGCCGCCAGCGCCGGCGCGAGCTTCCACGCGGTCAGCATCAGCGGCGAATTCCACGGTGTGATCGCCACGACCACGCCCAGCGGCTCATAGCGCGTGAAATTGAAATAGCCTTTCTTGTCGAGCGGAATGACGGCGCCCTGGATCTTGTCGGCCAGGCCGCCGAAGTAGTAATACCACTGCGGCACGTAGTTGAGCTGCGCCCCCATTTCCGCGATCAGCTTGCCGTTGTCGCGCACCTCGACTTCCGCGAGCTGCTGCGCGTTCTGCGCGACCAGGTCACCGAGCTTGCGCAACAACGCGCCGCGCTGCGTCGGCGTCATCTCCGGCCACGGGCCGCTGGTGAACGCAGCGTGGGCGGTTTTCACCGCATGGTCCGCGTCCGCCGCATTGCCGCGCGCGATCAATGCCCACGGTTCGCCGGTGAACGGGTTGAAGGTTTCGAACCATTCGCCCGATGAAGGCGCGACCCATTCACCACCGATGTATTGCTGGTATTTCTGCATTGACCTGCCTCCAGTAGTAGTCATTTGATCCGCTCGACGCGGACCTTGTTGTAACCAACCAGCGCATTCAGGATGAAACTGAATACCGCCACGAAAATTGCCACGAAGAAACCCACCCAGAATCCCGCCACGACGAATCCCGGCACCAGCCATGCGGTCAGCAGCAGCATCAGCGCGTTGAGGACCAGCACGAAAAAACCCAGGGTCACGATCGACAGGGGCAGGGTCAGGATCAGCAGGACAGGTTTGAGAAAGGTATTGACCAGGCCAAGCATCAGGCCGGCGATGAGCAGCGACTGGGTCGTCGTGAAGGAAATCCCGTCGAAGAGGTCGTCGGCGACCCACAGCGAAAGCGTATTCACGCCCCAGAAAATCAGGAAGCGCACGACGGGATGGCTCAGCATGCGGAAATGTTAGCACGCAGCCCGCCCGTATCGCGCACCGCCATGAACCGCCATTCCCCCTTGCGGTACACTTTGCGCTCCTTCGAATTCCCACTCCATGTCCCCGCAAAGCCAAACCCTGCCGCGTCGCATGTGGATCCTGCTGGCCATGCTGACGCTTGGCTGGGGGTTCAACTGGCCGATGATGAAGTTGACCCTGGCCGAAATGCCGGTGTGGACTTTCCGCGGCTTGTGCGTGGCGGCTGGCGCGCTCGGGTTGTTCGTGATCGCACGCGCGGATGGCCAGAGCCTGCGCGTGCCACGCAATCAATGGGGCATTCTCGCGGTCATCTCCTTCTTCAATGTCGGCGTCTGGAACATCCTGATCGGCTACGGCCTGGGCATGCTGCCCGCCGGGCGCAGCGCCATCCTCGCCTACAGCATGCCGATCTGGGCGGCGATCCTGTCCGTCTGGCTGCTCAACGAAAAATTCACCCGACGTCGCGTGCTGGGGCTGGCCCTGGGCATGGCCGGAATGGCTTGCCTGCTGGGTGGCGAATTCAGCGTCCTGCGGACTTCGCCGCTGGGGGCCATGCTCGTGCTGGGCGCCGCGATGGGATGGGCCGTCGGCACCGTGCTGATGCGCCGTAACCCGATCTCCATCGGCACTGCCGCGCTAACCGCCTGGCAACTCCTGATCGGCGGGTTGCCGATCATGATCGGCGCCCTCCTCCTTGACTGGGGTCACTGGCACTCGATCGGCACGGCGGCAACAATCGGTCTGGTCTACAACATGACCTTCGTGTTCATTTTCTGCTACTGGGCCTGGTTCAAAATTGCCGCAGCGGCCCCGCCCGGCGTGTCGTCGATCAGCACCCTGATGATCCCCGTGGTCGGCGTGTTCAGCGGCATCTGGCTGCTCGGGGAATCGCCGGAATGGCAGGAATACGTGGCGCTCGCCCTGGTCATCGCCTCACTCGCCACCGTGCTGATTCCGTCCCGCAAGCCCGCCATCGCTAAACTCCAGCCGGAGTCGATCCGTTAACGCTGTGGAGGCAATGTTCGACCTTGCCGCTCGCAAGCTGGCGGCCCGAACCAATGGCCTGGAAGTTGCTCAAATCACCACTCAATGAATCCCCGCTTCTTTTTGTTCCTGATTTTGGCGATGACTGCCGGAATTGTGCACGCGGATATCTTCCGCTACGTCGACGCTGACGGCGTCGTGCACTTCACGAATGTGCCGCAGGACAGCCGCTACAAGATTTACCTGAAGGAAAAACGCGCCGTCGATCCCGTGACCAACACGCTGGCCGGCGAAATCCGCCACTACGGTGCAAAAGACCGTGCGCGCTTCGCCAAGCCGATCCAGGATGCCGCGAAAGCCACGCGCCTCGATGCCGCGCTCATCCACGCAGTCATTTCCGCCGAGTCGGGTTACAACC
Organism: Betaproteobacteria bacterium; assembly: GCA_039930785.1. Classification (GTDB taxonomy): domain Bacteria; phylum Pseudomonadota; class Gammaproteobacteria; order Burkholderiales; family JACQAP01; genus JACQAP01. The sequence continues at coordinate 3,124 of JBDTTE010000088.1, forward strand.
CCCTCGCCCGCTCGCGCGCGGGCGCGGCCGGCCTCATGCAGTTGATGCCCGAGACGGCGAAGCGATACGGCGTGACGAATCGACTGGACCCTGCGCAAAACATCAGCGGCGGCGCGCGCTACCTGCGCGACCTGATCCAGATGTTCAACAACGACATGCAACTCGCGCTCGCCGCGTACAACGCAGGTGAAAACGCGGTGGTACGCGCAGGCAATCGCATTCCGCCTTACCGGGAAACCATGACCTACGTACCGCGGGTCATGAGCTACTACAAGAAGTACCGCACCGCCTCCTGATTCTCCATGCGCCGCCGCTTCCGGCGCCATGCAAAACGCTCAGCCTTCGGCAAGTATCTTCCGCACTTCATCCATGCCGGGAAATTCCGCCTTGGCATCGATCGCCTTGCGCAGATAAGGCTTGGCTGAGGCCACATCCCCGCTGCGATAGAGCGCCATGCCCAGATGGTATTGCACCACCACCGCATGCGGCGCACGTTCGACCGCGTTGCGCAATTGCGGAAGCGCCTGCGCGTATTCCCCGAGTTTGAAGTAGGCCCACCCCAGGCTGTCACGATAAGCCGGGTTTCTGCTGCTTTCAAAGTGTCTGACGAGCGCCAGGGCACGCTCGTGGCTGGAGCGATCGACACGCGAATCGAGCAACAGGCTCGCCAGGTTGTTCGCGGCGACGTCATTGCCGGGTTCGTGCTTGAGGAGCGCTTCATACGCTCCGATCGACTGGTCCGTCTTGCCGGTAACACGATACAACTCCGCCAGGCGCAGCGACAATCCGGAGTCCTCGGGAATATTGCGCAACCCCTCCTGCAACGCTTGTTCGGCCGCCTCAGCCTTGCCGGTCGCGAGCAGGTAACCGGCCAGCTCGGAATGCGTGCCGGCTACCCGGGGATTGATCGCGACGCCCTTGCGGAACGCTGCTTCGGCTTTGTCGTATTGCTTCTGTCGAGCCTGAACGTGCCCCAGCAACGCATAGGCGAGGAAATTGCCCGGCGCGTCCTGCAAGGATTTTTCGATGCGCTCAACTGCGCGTTGCGGCCGCTTCTGGGCTGCGTATGCGTTGCTCAAACCCGTCAGCGGTTCGATCCCCCCCGGGACCCGCGCCAGCGCAGCGTCATATGCGCTGATCGCCTGATCGTAGCGATTTTGCACGAGATAGAGGTCGCCCAGGCGCTGGTCTACGCGAGCGTCGTCGGGATAGTTCGTCTTCAACTGGCCGAGCGCCTGCGCGGCTTCCTTCCAGTTGCGCTGCGCAGCCTGGATATCCGCGCGTGCGTTGAGCGCGCGATAATTCTTCGGATCCTGCTTGAGCACCGTTGCCAATTCCTGCAGGGCGCCCGCGGTGTCGCCGGTTTTCGCCTCGAGTTCCGCCATCAGGACGCGTACGTCTGCCTGTTTCGGATACATCGCCACAGCTTTGCCGAGCATATCCCTGGCGAGTTCGGGTTCGCCGTTGGCGAGGTGTGCCCGGGCGAGTTGCGTCATGATCGCGACGGAATTCGGCTGGTCCTTGTAGAGGGACCGGAAGTCGGCGACCGCGTCGAGCGCATCGCCGCGACGAAGCGCAAGCTGGCCGCGCAGCATCAGCGCCTGGCTGTCGCGCGGATTCTCCTTCAGCACTTCCGCAATCAGTACCGCCGCTTCGTCCACGCGACCGCGGCGCACGCGCGACTCCGCCAGTTCCGAGCGGGCACGCAATCCGTCCGGACCCAGGCGGTCCGATTCGATCACTCGCCGATCGACTGCCTCGGCCTGATCGGCCTTGCCGGCATTCCGGTACAGCGCCGCAAGGCTGAACTGCAACGCATAGGCTTTCGGCCGCGCCGCGATTTCGCCCGTCAGGTACTGTTCGGCGGCCGCACTATCCTTGCGCGTCGCCAGGAAATCGGCCAGCAGCAGGTAGCGACGATCGTCGTCGGGCTTTGCCGCGATCGACTGGCGCAAGGTGGCCTCCGCACCAACGAGATCGTTGCGATTGGACTGCACGCGCGCGAGCCCAATGCGATGCTCGAGTGCGTCGGGATCGACCCGGATCAATTCCACGAACTGCCGCTCGGCTTCGTCGAGCTTGTTGCCGCGAACCTCGAGTGAGATCAGCGCGAGCCTGAGTTCCGTGTTTTGCGGACTGGCCTTGATGCCGCCTTGCAGAACCTGCTCCGCCGCCGCGACATCGCCGCCCGCCGCGCGCAGTCCAGCCAGCAGCGCGACCGCGTCGATCTGGGACGCATCCTTCTCGATGACGCTGGACGCGAGTCGAATTGCGCCCGCATCGTCGCCGCGTTTGGCGAGAATGGCGGCCGACAGCGATTGCGCGGCCGGATCGCCCGCTGCTGCCGCCAGCGCCTTGGCTGCGCACTCGTCCGCCTTGGTCAGATCGCCACCGAAGAGATACAGCCGCCCGAGCCTGACCTGCGTCCGCGCATCCTGCGGATCGAGTTCGACCGCGCGCAGGTAATAGCTGAAAGCCTTCTGCCATTCCTGCTGCTTCTCCTCGATCAACCCGGCAACGTAATAGGCTTGTGCGACCTTCGGATCAATTTGCAGCACGTTCTTGATCTCGATGCGGGCTTTGTCGTACCTGCCCTCCGCCAGCAGCGCCTTGCCTTTTTCCAGATGGGCCGCGAGGCGCTCCTGCTTGCCGCCGCAGCCGGACAATGCCAGGAACGTCGCCGCGATCAAACCCGCCGTGACAAGACCGCGACAAGTTCCCGATTTGCTCATGACCATGTTCTTTCCCTCGCCGTAAATTTGTCCCGCCGCTGCAAAATCACTCATGGAAGTCGAATACGCGGTAGCCTTCGCGCCGGCACAATTCGTCGCGCTGCGCCGACTTCATGTCTTCGCGCATCATTTCCGCAACGAGCTCACCGAAGCGCACCTTCGGCTGCCAACCCAGTTCCGCCCTCGCCCTGCTTGCATCGCCAAGCAAGGTTTCCACTTCGGCCGGGCGAAAGTAGCGTGGGTCGCCCGCGACCACGCACTCGCCGTTATCGTCGAATGCCTTCTCGTCGCGACCGGTACCGCGCCACGTCAACCGCATGTCGATCTCGGTCGCCGCGGCGACGACGAATTCGCGCACGCTATGCTGTTCTCCGGTGGCGATCACGAGATCCGCCGGCGCAGCCTGTTGCAGCATCATCCACTGCGCCCTGACGTAATCGCGCGCGTGGCCCCAATCCCGCTTGGCACGCTTGATGCCGTGCACCGTATAGCCCTTCGCCAGCAGGAATTCAGTGAGATACGCGCCGTCCTGTCCGGTAACGCCCGTTATCAATGCGACCTTCGAAAAACTCATGCCATCGCGCGGCGCCATTTGTCCGCCGTCAACCGTTTGTAAAGCGCAAGATCACCACCAGCGCGGATAACAAACTTGCCAATGACAACAGGCCGACCCATCGACGGTTGCTGCGGTTGACGATCAGCTCGCAACCGTAGAACAGCACAACCAGCTGCATGATCACGGCACCGAGATCGATGCCCCCGGTCTTGCCTCGCGCCAGTGCAGCCGCCGCGACCACAAGGGCCACGAGCAGGTAGTCGAGCGGCGTGGTGCGAAACGCGGCGTCGGTGTCCAGGCTGATGGTTGCGCCGATGGCGATCGCCAGCACGACAAAGTACACAAAGGTCACCGGCGCGAGGTTCGGATAGACCTCCGGGGCCGCGTGCCGAACCAGGTAGATCAGCAATGCGCCGGTGCTGAAGACGCCCAGCCTGATCAAGGTCGGCGCGAAAGACGAAGACTTGTAGAGCAGGATACCCGCCAGCGTCAGACCAACCATCATCACCGCGGCGGCGCCGCTGTCGGCCGGCACCGAACCGATGCGCAGGCTTGTGAACAGCAAATACACAGGCAGCGTGGTCTGGACCACCAGGAACGGCATACGTGCGAGCTTGCGGGCAACCGGTAGAGAGACGAGTCGCGAGAGGCCGTGAATCCGGTTGTCGTGCCTGACCCGCCATCCACGTCGCTCGGCAACCGCAAGCAGCGCAAATACCAACGCGCAACCCAGCGCATAGGCACCCAACACGAGTACGTCCGATTCATACGAGAACGCAATCGCGCTGAAAACGAAGACGGCCTGTACCGCGTAGATGATGATTACCGCCTGGTAGTGGCGATAACCGAGCGCGAGCAACCGATGGTGGATGTGATTTTTGGTCGCGCGAAACCAATTCATGCGACCGTGCACGCGCTGCGCGAGCACCGCGAGGATATCGATGATCGGCAGACCCAGGATCAGTGCCGGGATCGCCATGCTCAGGCCCGGGTTGACCTGCTGCGTCAGCAACACGGCAAGCACGGCAAGTGAAAACCCGAGGAACTGGCTCCCTGAGTCACCCATGAAGACGCGCGCCGGATGCGTGTTGTAACGCAGGAATCCGAATACACCGCCGATGACCGCGCCGGCGATGATCAGCAAATCCGCCCCACCGGCGGCGTAACCGAGATAAGCGAGGCAGCCGAGGCTCAACAACGACTCACCACCTGCCAGCCCGTCGAGGCCATCGGAGTGGTTCATCGCATTGATCATGCCGACGATGGCTATCGCGGTGAATGGCTTGCCGATCGCGGCGGGAATTTCGAAACTGAACAAGGGCAGGTGGACGACCCACAGGCCGCCCCAGTAGACGATGGCGGTCGCTGCGATGAACTGCCCGATGAATTTGACGTAGTGGCCCAGTTCGCGCCGATCGTCCCAGGCGCCAAACACCAGCAGCACGATCGACCCGAATACGAACGAGGGCAACCATCCCTTGACTGGCAACCACAACAATATGGAGGCAAGCGCGCCGACGACGATGCCGATGCCGCCGACCCTCGGCACGGGGCTCGCATGGATCTTCCGCGGATCGGGCATGTCCAGCATGCCCAGTTGCGATGCGAAGCGCATCATCACCGGGATCAGAACCATGCTGATGACAAGCGCGGTCAGCAGCGCGAAAGGGAAAGTCACGTCGAGGTCCCGCTGTCTCTGACCATGAACTCAGTCGGGCACGTAGCGTGAAAGCGCCGGGACAGCCAGCGAGGCGAAGGCTTCCAGCTTCCTGTCGCCGTCCTCGACGGAATCCTCGCGTCCCAGCGGCGCCACCAGCCTGACCATCGCACCATCGCTGCGACTGCGCGTGATGGCGTCCCAGACAATGTAAAGTTTCACGACATACTCGTCAGTCACGATGCGTCCGCGTTGCTGGAACCAGTAGTAGACCAGTTGCTTATGTTCGCCCTTCTGTATGACAACTCGGTTAACCAACAGCGGTTTTCCGTCGAAGCGTATTTCATGCAATTCGCGAGGCGCGAAATCGATGATCTTCCAGCCGTCGCCCGGAATGCATGCGCGCGGCGAATGCGCGGAATTTCCGTTTGTCTGCGACGCATAGTACGAAACATAGAAATTCACCCGCTTGTCGGACGCATCGACATAGTCGGCAAGGACGTAGTCGTCCAGGTTGAGCATCGGCAGGTAAACCGGATCGATGACATCGGCTTTTCCCTTCCACTGACCCAACTCCATCGGGAAACGCGCGAATTCCTCGCGTTGCGGCGCGTGATGCCTGACCTCGGGCATGCTCGAAATCAGGACCGCTGCGCTCGCTAGTGCACCCAGGGACAATAGATAAGGCAGCGGCAGGCTGCGATACTCGCGCCGCATTTCCCGGGGTGCCGGTACCGGAAAATCCAGCCCGAACACTTCCCGCAGCGGGCGCCTTGGCCGCGACCAGCGCGACAGCAGCCACATTTCCGCGAACATCACCGCCATGCAGGCCATGAAGACGATCCAGCCTTCGAAGTCGTGCAACACGCCCTCGGCCATGGAACGACCCCAGTGCTCGACGGTGATGCCGATCAGCCCGATGCGCAAGCTGTTCATCAACACGGTAATGGGAATCGTCGACAGGAATATCAGCGCGCGCTTCCAGAATTTCTCCTGGTAAAAATAAGCGGCGATGAACCCCAGGGTCATCAGCGGAAACAGGTAGCGCAATCCGCTGCAAGCCTCGACGACCTGGAGCTTCATTGCGCCCAGGTCGATGACGTTCCCTTCGAGATAGACACTGATGCCGCACAGCCGGATCAGGACGACGCCCAATTCGGAGGAGACCAGTTGCAACACGCCGGAAATCTCGCGCAGCAGATAGTTCGGCAGCGGAACCATGAAGATCAGCACCGCGAGCGGAACCAGAATCAGGCGAAAGCCGCGCTGGCCGATGTACGAAAGCGCGAGCCCCGCGATGGCGAGCAGCAGGGCGTACTGGGAAATCGTGCCAAGTGTCCCGAGTTGTCCGGCGCCGTGGATCAGCAGCGCAGCCACGACCAGCGCGAAGCCGGCCCACGAGCCACGAAAGGAAATTCTTTCGAGCCGGTCTTTGCGCTGCCAGAGCAGGAACAGGCTGATGAACGGAATTACATAGCCGAAGCTGTATTCGGCCTGGGTATCCCAGATTCGAATCAGGTCGAGGATCGCGGGCCGGAAGCCGAGAAAAATAACGCAGGCGGCGATTGCGTACGACACCCATGCCGCACTCGGCGAACGATATACATATGGATGGGAAGTCAGTGCGTGGCTCATTATTCTGTCCGGCGGGCCTGGTGCGCGCCTGTTTCTGAAGGTTGCCTGGAATGATCGGCCACGAGGGGACCTTCGCGTCGGCGCACCGTTTCGCGCTGATACCCGATGTGACCCGCAAGGTATCAGTTGCGTATGTCCGATATGTTGAGTTCGCATAGTCCGAACGGCCTGTCGCCGAAAGACACACCGGCGTCACCGTCTCGCAACAATCCGCGCGGACAATCGCCGCTCCGCCGCCGCGAAAGCTTCCGCGCTTCCCCATGATTCCTTCACGAATTCCCGTGTTCGCCGCGCCGCGACGCGATCGCTTCGTGATTGCGAAAACGGCGTGAGTTCCGTGTTTCCGAACGATCGCGTGAACCCCGACGATGCCATCGCTGCCGACCTGCGCTGCAAGCCTGGCGAAGACACGGACCGCGACCTGCCCTCGGCCGATCCGTATCTGCGGGCCTCGACCTCGCTCTCAAACCGGTTTGGTCGCGCGTTGTGGGGATTCGTCTACGTCTGCCTCTACCGGCCGTCGCCGCGCCCACTGCATGCCTGGCGGTCTTTTTTGCTGAAGGCATTCGGCGCGAAGCTCGGACCGAACTGTCATTTCTATCCACGCGCCCGCATCTGGGCGCCATGGAATCTCGTCTGCGAGGATTCGGTCGGCGTGGCGGATGACGTCGAGATCTACAATCCCGCCGTCGTCACGCTGAAATCCCATAGCGTGATCTCCCAGGGCGCCTATCTGTGCGGGGCGAGCCACGACCACGACGATCCGTCCTTTCCGATGATATGGGCGCCCATTTCCGTCGGGCGCTACGCGTGGATCGGTGCCCGGGCCGTGGTGTTGATGGATCTGACGGTTGGCGACGGTGCGATCCTTGGGCTTGGGTCCATCGCCACGCGCAATCTCGAACCCTGGTCGATCAACGCCGGCGTTCCCGCGCGCAATGTCGGGCAGCGCAAGCGGCATGCCGTGCCGCTGTCCCGATCGGCGTAATGGCATCGATGATCTCCGTACTCATACTGACCCGCAACGAAGAGCGCGACCTGCCCGGTTGCCTCGAGTCGGTTTCGTGGTCCGACGACGTGCATGTCTACGACTCGATGTCCGACGATGCGACGGTCGCGATTGCCGGTCGACATGGCGCGACGGTCACGCAGCGCCCCTTCGACAACTGGGCGGCCCACCAGAACTGGGGCCTGCAGAACATTACGTTCCGGCACCCCTGGGTTTTCTATATCGATGCGGACGAACGCGTAACACCCGCGCTCAGGGACGCCATGATTAGGACAGTCTCCAGCCCCGGCGATGTCGTGGCCTTCCGTGTGCAGAGGCGGGACTTCTTCATGGGGCATTGGCTCAAGCACGTCCAGACTTCGCCCTACTATCTCAGGTTGTTCCGCCCCGAGAAAATGCGCTACGAGCGCCTCGTCAATCCGGTTTCGATTCCAGACGGCGCAACCGCCGACGTGGATGGCTTCCTTGACCACTTCCCGTTCAGCAAGGGGCTCGCGCACTGGGTGGCAAGGCACAACAACTACAGCACCCTTGAGGCGCGGCAGATCCTCGAGAACCGGCAACGCAACGATACGTTCCGATTTACCAAAGCCTTCGTGGCGAAGGATTTTCACGAACGCCGCTTTCACCAGAAGGAATTGTTCTACCGCCTGCCGCTTCGGCCGCTGCTGAAATTCGCGATCCTGTATTTGATCAAGCGCGGATTTCTCGACGGACGCGCCGGCCTGACCTACGCCGCGCTGCAGTCGATCTATGAATACATGATCGTTCTGAAAATGCGGGAACTCGAAGAGGTTCCATCCCGGCCTGGCGATGCGCCGCTGGGCACCACGGCGCGATAAAGCGACCGGATCCCGGCAGCCGCCGTCTAGGGCCTCGCGGCCAGGGAAGCCGTCCAGCGCACGAAGCCATCCAGTATCGGGCGGCTGCCCAGGTTTTCTTCCATGTACCGCCGGCCATCGGCCCCCATGCGCAGGCACTCGTTGCGCTCGACGGATAAATCAGAGACTGCGGTCGCCAACTGATTGGCATTGCCCGGTTCGACCAGGATGCCGCAGCGCGAGTCGGCAACTATGCGGCCGAACTCGGTATCGGCATCCGCGCCGGCGATGACGGGCCGGCCGCTTGCGAGCAAATTACCCAGCTTCGAAGGCAGCACGATATCCCTGACGCCGCGTTTCTGCGGGACCACCGCCACGTCGGCGGTCGCCAGCAGCTCGGACAGGCGCTCCATCGGCTGCAATGGATGAAACTGGATGTTGCCCAGGCCCATCTCGCGGGCGCGCTGCATCAGTTTGGCTTTCTCACCGCCGTCTCCGACGATCACGAAGACGACATCCTTGTTGTCACGCAGTTCGTCCGCCGCCCCGACCAGGCTGTCGAGTCCCTGCTTGACGCCCATGTTTCCTGAATAGAGAACGACGAAGCGCGAACCAAGGTTCCACTCTTTCCGATACCAGGTATCGGTGCGCATCGGCGACACCAGGTCGTCGTGCGCCCAATTCCTGAACAGCACGAGCTTGCGTCGCGGCACGCCTTTGGAAACGATTTTTTCCAGCATGCCGTAGCTGATGGTGGAAATGTGGTCCATCAGGCGGTAGGTACACTTTTCGACCAGGAAGAAAAAACTCGTCAGCGGCCCCCGCGGCAGCATGCCAAGGTCGACCGCCGCATCGGGCTGCAGATCCTGGACGTGAAAAACCGTGCGGCTGCCTTTCAGGCGCGCGATCAGCGCGATCGGAATGCCGATGAACAGGGGCGGCGACACGATGATGGTCAGGTCCGCACGCGGTCCGAGCAGATAGCCGAGCGCGCTCGAGACGACGAAGCTCAACTCATGCACCATCCTTTTGATCGCCGAGGGGCGCGCCGGCACGTAGATATAGTGGCGGCGGACCGCGACGCCATTGATCGATTCGCGTTGGTGAAGGCGCCCCTTGTCTTCGGCGCGCTTGGCCCAGTTCGGGTAATAGGGGAAACCGGTATATACGGTGACCGCGTGGTTCTGCCTCGACAGATGCTCAGCGAGGCCCGTGGTGTATACCGGAATGCCGGTTGGCTCCGGCGCGTAGTTGATACCCACGATGGCGATCCGCATGATCCCTCCCAGGAAACGGTGAAACTGGGAAGG
>JBDTTE010000089.1:0-12770 GCA_039930785.1 Betaproteobacteria bacterium
TGACGATGACCTTGCCGTTTTCGGCCAGCGCTTCGCCGATCGCATCGAGCGATTCCTCGACGGCGGCGTCGATGAAGCCGCAGGTATTGACGACGACGAGGTCGGCATCGCGATAGGTCGGGGAGATCAGGTAACCCTCTGCACGAAGTTCCGTGAGGATGCGCTCCGAGTCCACCAGCGCTTTCGGACAGCCGAGCGAAACGAAACCCACGCGCGGTTGCGCGGCGGGTTTGCTACGGGTTGCTGACTTGACTGCGCTCATGCGATGACCGGATGAAAAACGGCGCGGAGCTTCGCGCTCCGCGCCGGTGGAATGTCATTGCCCGTACCGTCAGGACGCGGCTTTTTTCTGCGGCTGCTTGAATGGGTCGGATTCGGCGGGGGGCGCATCGGACTTGCCATCGGCGCCGGGGAAGCCGCTGCCGAACGGGAAATTGCCGAATATCGAGCGCGCCTGTTTCTGCAATTGCTGCTGCATGTCCAGGAACGTAGTCGCGCTCTGTTCCAGATAGCTCGACATCAGCCCCTGGATCGTCGGCCCCTGCATTTTGACGAACTGGCTCCACGCTTCGGCATTGAGCATCGGGTTGTCGCCGAATTTCGGGACGCTTTGCTCCTGCAGGCGGCGCTGGATCTCGACGAAAGTCGAGATGTTCTTGTCGAGGTAGCTACCCATCATGCCCTGCATGGCATTGCCATAGAAGCGGATGATCTGCGACAGCATGTCCGAGGAAAACATCGGAGATCCCGCACCTTCTTCTTCGAGAATGATCTGCAGCAGGATCGCACGCGTCAGGTCGTCTTCGCTTTTCGCGTCGATCACCTTGAAGATGACCTGATCGAGCACGAGCTGCTTGACGTCCGCGAGGGTGATATAGCTGCTAGTGGCGGTGTCGTAGAGGCGGCGGTTGGGATATTTCTTTATGAGGCGGATTTCTTCAGTCATTTTGTGCAATCCGGAAAGTTACCGTGCTCTCAATCGGCGCGCCCGGGGACCCAATCTGCGGCAGCGCGCTGTATCGCATTATAACCATATGAAAATTCAGTTTTCCCAAGTTTATGCATTGCGAAAATTAATTGACACCTCGCGATCCGCTGCCTAACATTGATCTTGTGCGATGCAGCAGTGCCGTGATAGCTGAATGGCGGCTTTGCTGGATAGTCGAGATTAAATAGGAGGATAAGCAATGGCTCAGCCCATCGATAAATTTGTCGCGTTGAACAAGAAGCAGGCGGAAGTGGCGTTTCAGGCGGTTCAGATCGGTTTCGATGCCTGGGAGAGCCTGGTTAAATTGAATCTGGAGGCGGGCAAATCCCTTCTCCAGGAGGCTGTGGCGAATGTCCAAAGCTTTGCGCAAGTGCGGGATGCCGGCGCGCTGTCGGCATGGTCGGGCAACCAATACAAGGCGGGAATGGATCGGGTCTCGGGTTACTCCCGGAACGTCTATGAAATCGGCGGGCAAGCTGCAAGTCAGCTTGGCGACGTGCTGGAACAGTCATTGCTTAGTAACAGTCAGGAAGTGATGGAATGGGTAGATGAAGCGCTGAAAGGCTCATCGCTCCCGCAGCCGGAAGCGACGGCTGCAGCGGCCAAGGCAGCAATGGCCAACGCGAAAACAGTGATTGAAGGAATTTCGAAGGCTGTCAGGCAGACAGCTGGATACGCAGACGCCAACGTGAGAGCGGCTGCGGCGGCAACGGCGGAAGCAGTGAAGAAATCCACCCGTTGACCGGAAACGGTTTTTAAGGCTCCTCCCCCTTTACCTATGGTAAAGGTTCAACCCCGGTGGTTCGCCACCGGGGTTTTTTTCGCCCCAAAAACGTGCACAAAAGGTCACTCAAATGACATATAGCGGCAGGTTTAGGGGCTAGGGACCAGGGGCCAGGGATTGGCGAATCCCAAGATTTAATCCCAAGCCCCTAGCCCCTAGCCCGTAGTCCCTAGTCCCTAGTCCCTAGTCCCTCTAACTCAAGACATGTGCTGTCCGCCGTTGATCGAAATGTTGGCGCCGGTGACGAAAGCCGCTTCGTCGGACGCCAGGTAGATGATCAATCCAGCTACCTCCGCCGGCAGGCCAAGCCGGTTCAGCGGGATCTGCGGGAGGATCTTCGAATCGAGGATGTCCTGGGGAATTGCCGTGACCATCTTGGTGCCGATATAGCCCGGCGAAATTGTGTTGACCGTCACGCCCTTGCGCGCGACTTCATACGCCAGCGCCTTGGTGAATCCGTGCATGCCGGCCTTCGCCGCGGAGTAGTTGGTTTGGCCGAAGGCGCCTTTCTGGGCGTTTACGGATGAAACGTTGATGATGCGACCCCACCCGCGCTCGACCATGCCATCGAGCACCTGCTTGCTCATGTTGAATACGCTGTCCAGATTGGTGCTGATAACGGCGTCCCAATCCGATTTCGTCATCTTCTTGAAGGTCATGTCGCGGGTGATGCCGGCGTTGTTGACCAGCACGTCGATCGGCCCCACTTCGGCCTGCACCTTTTTCGCGCAGGCAACGCAGGAATCGAAATCCGCGACGTCGGCCGCGTAACCGTGAAACTCATAGCCGCGCTGCTTCATGCCCGTCAGCCATTCTCCCGACGTTTTGTTCGAAGGCGAATGCGTGGTGACGACGATATAGCCCTCGTCGGCCATCTTGGTGCATATCGATTCGCCGAGACCGCCCATCCCGCCGGTCACGAGAACAATTCTTTTTGCCATGATCGCTTTTCTCCTCGATGCGTTTTTGTTGTTGCTCTGCGCTAAGCTGATTTCTCTTTTACGTACCGACCCGGTGCTGCCTCGATGACCGGATAATCCGCGCTCCCCGGCGTCGCGCTGGCGGGTACCAACGCACCGGATCGGGTCGCCAGCCACTGCGCCCAGTGCGTCCACCAGCTGCCTGCGTGTTGCACCGCGTTCGCCAGCCACACGTCCGCGTCCTGTTCGGTCGAATCATTGATCCAGAAATGCCGGCGGTTCTTCGATGCGGGATTCACAATGCCGGCAACGTGTCCGCTTGCCGCCAGAACAATCTCGCTGCGGCTCCCGAGCAATGCTGCGCTTGCGTAAGCGGATTTCCACGGCACGATATGGTCATCCCGCGCCGCGACAACGAAAGCCGGCACGTCGATTTCGCCGAGATCGAGCGGCACGCCACACGCTTCGAGTCTACCGGGAATTTTCAGATTGTTCTCAAGGTACATGTTGCGCAAATAGTATGCGTACAGCTTGCCGGGCAGGTTGGCGCCGTCGGCATTCCAGAACAGCAGGTCGAAGGCGCGCGGCGATTGGCCCTTCAGATAATTGTCGATCACGAATCGCCAGATCAGATCGTTCGCACGCAGCATCGCGAAGGTGCTCGCCAGCTTGGTGCCCGACATCGAGCCGGCCTGTGCAAACTCGCGCTCGTTGCGTTCGACGAATTCGCGATCCACGTAAACGCTGATGTCGCCGGTCTCCGAGAAATCGAGCAAGGTCGCGAGCAAGGTCAGCGAAGCAACGCTGTTCTCGTCGCGTGCGGCCATCACCGCAAGCGCGCTGGCGAGCAGGGTGCCGCCCACGCAAAAACCCAGCGTATTGAGTTCATCCGCGCCGCAGATTTCCTGTACGGCACGCATCGGGGCGAGCACGCCTTTTTCGATGTAGTCACCCCAGCCAAGCGACCCGAGCTCGGGAGGCGTGTTGCGCCAGGAGACGATGAACGTGCTGAAGCCCTGTGCGACGCAGAAGCGCACGAAGGAATTGTCCGGTTGCAGGTCGAGGATGTAGTACTTGTTGATGAAGGGCGGCACGATCAGCAGCGGTCGCTCGAAGACTTCCGGCGTTGACGGCGCGTACTGGATCAACTGCATGACCTCGTTTTCCATGACGACCGCGCCTGGCGTCACCGCCAGATTGCGCCCCACCTCGAACGCCTGCTCGTCTGTCATGGAAATGCGCCCGCGCGCGATGTCTGCGCTTAGCAATTTCATGCCTTGCGCGAGGCTTTCGCCGCCGGTCCGGGCTGCCCGCTTGATGACTTCCGGATTGGTGGCCGCGTAGTTCGCAGGCGAGAGCGCGTCAGTGAGCTGGCGCACCTGATAGGACAGCCGGCGCTTGGCCTGCGGATCGAGGTCGGCCAGTTCGCCAAGCTCGCGCAGGAATTTCGCGTTCAGTTCGTAGGCCTGGCGGACATACTGAAAAAAGGGGAGGCCCCATTCGGGCGCTTCGAATCGGGCATCGCTCGTGGGCGCCGCGGCGTCACCGGCTGTGCCGGGCGCGATCAACCCGCTCAATAGTGCGAGGTGCTCGCGATAGAACGTCTCCTCGATGCTGCGTAGTTTTTCCAGCTGTTCGGCGTCAGCGCTGGCAAAAATTCGTACGAGGGCATTGATGTCCCCGGTCAGCGGTACCGGCGCGTCACGCAACAGCCGCTCGACGAAACTTGCCTGGGTGCGGGCGAGTTCCTGTAGAGCGTCTGCCGGTGATTTTGCCGCGGAAGTCATCGATGCGCCGCCCGGGAATCGATGAACCGGCTAGAATTTTTCATCTTCGACTGTTCCGGCAGGCTTGCTCTGGCATGTACATCGTCGCGATCGGATGGCTCTTCGTGGTGCTCATGATGGCACTGACTTCGGGAGGAATCACCTCCGGCCTGGCCACCCTGTTCGGCTACGGTATTCTGCCCCTCGCGCTGTTCCTGTGGGTCGTCGGTACGCCGCATCGTCGCCGGCGCGCACGCCTACGCGAGGCCGCCGACGAAGAATCGCACGAGCGCGATTGATCCGATGCCCAGCGAAATCAATGCGACCTGTTCGAAAGTCGCCTGAAGCGACGGGCGGCGATGCAGGCCGGGAATCAGGTCGGCCACCGATACATAGATCATGCTCGCCGCGGCGAAGCCCAACAAGGTCGGTATCCATTCCTGGGTCGAGCGCAACGCGAAATAGGCGAGCAGCCCGCCGAACAGCGTCGCGCCGCTCGAGACCAGGTTGAACACCAGCGCCTTTGTCTTGCTAAACCCGGAATGCAGCAGGATGACGAAGTCGCCGACTTCCTGCGGAATCTCGTGGGCGATGATCGCCATGGCCGTGACGATCCCCAGGCCCGTGTCCGCGATGAAAGCCGCGGCGATCAGTACGCCATCCACGAAATTGTGGATGGTGTCGCCGACCATGATCATCAAGCCGCTGCGGCCGTGGTCGTTGGGATCGGCGTGATGGTCGTGCGCTTCGCATTGCTCGGCGTGGCAGTGGCGCCATAGCACCAGCTTCTCCAGTACGAAAAAAAACAGGATGCCGGCGAGAATCACGGTCGCGACACTATGCGCGCTGCCGGCCTGTTCGAACGCGTGCGGCAGGATTTCCAGGAAGACCGCGCCGAGCAGCGCGCCAATGGCGTAGCTGATGAGCATCGGTACCTGGCGCGCGGTCGCGCGCAGGGCAAGCGTGGCAGCCGCAGCGACGCTCAAGATCGCGCCGACGGCCGTGGTGACCAGAATCCAGGCAAGGGTGGACATGCGGTGGCAGGGAAGTAAGTGGAACCAGCCGATCAGTATAGCGGGCGTGTCAGGCCTCCCGCTATTCCATCCAGATCAAAGCGGCCATGCGCCCGGACACTTTGTCGCGCCGGTGCGAGAAAAAACGCGTCGGATCGGAATACGTACATAGACCGCCGCCGTACACCGCGCTGACGCCAGCGCGCGCGAGGCGCTGGCGCGCGAGCAGGAACAGGTCGGCGAGCCATTTTCCGTCAGGTAGCGAACGGAATGCACTCGCGGCGGCCGGATCGACGGCGATGAACGCATCGCGCACCTCGCTGCCCACTTCGAATGCCGAAGGGCCGATGGCCGGGCCGAGCCACGCAATCAGGTTTGCCGGCGCGACGTCCAGCGCGCGTATGGTGTTCTCGAGGACGCCCGCCGCGAGGCCGCGCCAGCCCGCATGTGCGGCACCGATCGCGCCGCCCGCACGATCCGCGAACAGCACCGGCATGCAATCCGCGATCATGATCGGGCAGACGCAGTTCGCCTGCGTCGTGACCGCCGCATCGGCTTCTCGTGCCTCGGCGGGCTCGTCCGCACGGTCGACATTCGCGCCGTGCACCTGATGCAGCCAGTTCGGGTCGGCAGGCAGAAAAGTTCTGAGCAAGCGTCGATTCGCGTCGACTGTCGCAGGATCGTCGCCGACGCGCTGGCCGAGATTCATGCTGGCATACGGACCTGCGCTGGCACCGCCGTTGCGCGTGGTGACCAGCGCGCGCACCCGTGCCGGCGCCGGCCAGTCGGGCACGATCCAGTCAGGCGGGCGCGGCATGCCGGAGTTTTTCGAGCAGGTCCACGAGGTCGGCCGGGAGCGGCGCCTCCCAGTGCATGGTGCTGGCCGCGGAGGGATGGACCAGCGCGAGCTTCGCCGCATGCAGGGCCTGCCGGTGAAACAGCGGCATGGCCTTGCGTGGCGCGCCACCGTAGACGGGATCCCCGATCAACGCATGGCCGATCGAGCCCAGGTGCACGCGGATCTGGTGCGTGCGTCCGCTCTCGAGCCGGCAGCGCAGGCGGGACCAGCCTTCACCCGTTTCTTCGACGAAATAAAACGTACGCGCGGGTTTTCCGGTAGCGACCACCGCCATGCGCGTGCGCTGCACGGGATGCCTTCCAATAGGGGCATCCACCGCGCCGTCCCGATTGACGACGCCATGGACGACGGCAACGTATTCGCGCGTGACCGATCGCGCCTGCAGTTGGCGCACGAGGTCGACTTGCGCCTGGATGGTCTTGGCGACGACCAGCAAGCCGCTGGTGTCCTTGTCGAGGCGATGGACGATGCCCGCACGCGGAATGCCGGACAGCGACGGTGCGTGGCGCAGCAGCGCATTGAGCATGGTGCCGCTCCAGTTGCCGCTGCCCGGGTGAACGACCAGGCCAGCGGGCTTGTCAATGACGAGTATGTCCGCATCCTCGTACACCACATGCAACGGAATGTCTTCGGGATCGTGGCGTTCGGTCGATGGCGACGCCTGTGGCGTGACCACGATGCGCTCGCCGCCCCACACTTTGGTCTTGGCCGCGGCCGCATTGCCGTCCAGCGTGACGTGACCGGTGCGCATCCATTCCTGCAAGCGGTTACGCGAATATTCGGGCAGTAACCTTGCGAGCGCCTGGTCCAGGCGCAAACCCGCGAAATCGGCAGGGACCGCGAGGCTGTGATTCCGGTCTTCGGGTGTGTTTTCTATATAATCCGGCATCGATTTTGTGGATTCCGACATGAAACGTAGTTTAGCGGCTCTGCTGCTCCTGCTGGTCGCGGGATGCGCTACCAATTTCGACGAGACCAAGAACTGGAGTTCCGAGCGCATTTACGCCGCGGCTCGCGAAGAACTCGACAGCAAGAACTACCAGAAGGCCATCGGCTATTACGAAAAGCTGGAGGCGCGCTATCCCTACGGTCGCTATGCGCAGATGGCGCAGATCGAGAGCGCCTATGCGTACTGGAAGGACAACGAGAATGCGCAGGCGCTGGCAGCCTGCGACCGCTTCATCAAGATGCACCCGGACCATCCAAATGTCGACTACGCTTACTATCTGAAAGGGCGCATCAACTTCAACGACGACATGGGGATCATGGGTTACATCGCCGTCAAGGACATGACCGAACGCGATCCGCGCGCCGCCCAGGATGCGTTCGATGCCTTTCACGAGCTGGTGACGCGTTTCCCGCAGAGTTCGTATGCGCCCGACGCGCAGGCGCGCATGACGTATCTGGTCAGCGCGCTGGCCTCCGCCGAGGTCAATGTCGCCGAATACTATTTGCGCCGGGGCGCCTATGTCGCCGCGGTGAACCGTGCCCAGTATGCGTTGACCAACTATCCACGCGCGCCCGCCATCGAGCGCGCGATGGTTGTACTGGTGAAATCCTATGACGCGATGGGCATGAACCAACTGCGTGACGATGCCAATCGCACGCTGGTCGCCAATTTTCCCGACCAGAAGGTCAAGGTCGGCGAGAGCGGCCACTGGTGGAAATTCTGGTAGTTGAATGCGCCCGGTGAGGGCGCGTGGAGCGGGCGACGCTAGCCGGTATTGACGATTACGCGATTCCTGCCTTCATCCTTGGCCTGGTATAGCACCTTGTCGGCGGCCACTAGAAGTTCGCGCGCGTTGTCGTAACGCGGCACAGCGGCCAGGCCGACGCTGAATGTCACGTTCACGTTTTCCGCATCGGTCTCGTGCGAGATGGCCGCGAAGTCGCTACGCAACCCATCCATGACTTCGAAGGCGACTTTCAACGGGGTATCCGGCAGGATCACCGCGAATTCCTCGCCGCCGTAGCGGCCGACCACGTCACTTGCGCGCAGGCGCTGGCGCAGGAAGCGCGACAGGTTTTTCAGCACGCGGTCGCCGACGGGATGGCCGAAACGATCGTTCACCTGCTTGAAATGATCGATGTCGATCATGGCCAGCACCAGGGGGCGCCCCTGGCGCAGCGATCGCCCCGTCTCGATTTCCAGCTGCTGCTGCAGGCGCGAATGGTTGACCAGCCCGGTCAGGCTGTCGTGCAGCATCAGCGTGCGTAACTGCCGGTAGCGTTCCACACGGGTTTTGACGACGGAGACGAGTTGGGCCGGCAAGATCGGCTTGGTCAGAAACTCGTCCCCACCCCTGACCAGGGCCGAAAGCTGTCGGTCGAAATCGCGCTCGACCGACAGGAATACGATCGGCACGCTCATGAAGGCATCCGTCTGCCGGATCACGGCCGCCAGTTCATCGCCGGTGCAGCCGGGCAGGTACATGTCCATCAGGATCAACTCGGGATTAAAGTCGCTCAACGCTTCGAGCAGCAACTCGGGATTCGACACGATGCTCGAGCGGATGCCCGCCTGCGTCAGCACCGCCGCGAAGTATTCAGCCTGGGTTGGCGCATCTTCGACGACCAGCACGCGGTAGGGCTCGGACGTTGCGCGATGGACCAGGGCATCCAGGCGATCGATCAGCTGTCCGATGCCTATCGGTTTCGGAAAATACGCTTCCCCGCCGGTGCGGGCCGCCCGCAGGCGCGCACCGATGTCGGCGCGGTTCGACATGAAGAGGATAGGGATGGCTGCGATGCCCTGGCGCAGTTCGGCAACCGTATCGGCGCCGAAGCGGTCTTCGAGCGCATCGATGTCGGCCACGATCGCACCGGGCGGATCGACGATTACGGCCGCGGCGAGTTCCTTGATCGTCTGGAAATGTCGCGCGCCATAAGCGAAGCTGTTCAACTGGGCCATCAGCGTGGCGGCCATTTTTGGATCGCTCTCGAGCACATAGATCACGCGTGAGACGATGCCTGGCGGCGTGGTTCGCGTCGCCCCGGCGAAGGCTATGTTCTGCGGCTGCTCGCCGGCCACGGCGAGTTCGTCAAGCAGGGCCAGCAGGCGCATGCCGGTCTCATAGTCGAAGCGGGCAGGGGCGTTCCGGAAAGGCACCAGCGCGTGTTCGAGCTTGCGCACCACATCGGCGATGGCGGTAAAGCCGAATGTCTTCGCCGAACCGTGGAGCATATGCAACCTGCGATGCAGCAGCTGGACTGTCGCGGCGTCCGGCCTTGCCGTGCAGGCCGCGCGCAGGCTCGACGAAATCTCGGTGATTTTGCCCGGCAGCTCGGCGGCGAAGGTCGCGCCCAGTTCCCGCAGCGTGGCCTCGAAGCCGGCGTTCATCAACGAATCCTGATTACCGGTCATGCGTTCTCCGGCGGATGATTGAAAGGTGCAACGGCCAAGAGAGGCATGAATCTGGTTCGCTTCCCTGGCGGATGTCGGACGAAGTCGCCCTGATGCTTGTTGGCTATTATCCACCGCCGGCTCGCGGCTGTATCGGTTTCCTGCCAGGACGGCAACGGCAGGCGGAGCGCCGCCTCGTCGTGGCGCTCGCCGGGCCTCGCGGCTAGCGGGCGAACTTCTCCACGACGGTCATCAGTTCATCGATTGCCGCGTCGCCCTTGCCCGAGCGGATGGCGCCCTGCACGCAACCGTGCGTGTGGTCGCGCAGCATCTGCAATGCCATGGCGTCCAGCGCAGAGCGGACCGCGGCGACCTGGGTCAGCACGTCCACGCAATAGCGGTCTTCCTCGATCATTTTGGCAATGCCGCGCACCTGGCCCTCGACGCGATTCAGGCGCTTGACGAGATTCGACTTGTCGGCGCGGTGCACCGCCGGGCCGGCGTGGGCCTCAGCGCGCTTCATAGCCGGCTTCCTCCACGGCCGCGCGCATCGCGGCTGCATTGGCGACAGCGGGATCGAACGTGACTTTCGCCTGCGACTTTTCCAGTGATACCTCCGCGGCGGTTACACCGGGCAGGGCCTTCAATACATTCGTGACGCTGCGCACGCATCCGCCGCAGGTCATGCCACCGACTTCGAGGACGATCGTTTCCATCATTGTTTCTCCATGATCATTGCTTGAGGGGCTTCCATCTTTTCAGCAGCAGGGAATTGGTGACCACCGACACCGACGACAACGCCATGGCGGCGCCGGCGATCACCGGGTTCAGCAGGCCGAAGGCCGCGAGCGGAATGCCGAGCGCGTTGTACAGGAACGCGAAGAACAGGTTCTGCCGGACTTTGCCCAAAGTCGCGCGCGACAACCGGATCGCGTCTACGACGCCGGTCAGGTCGCCACGCATCAGGGTGACGTCCCCGGCTTCGATGGCAATGTCCGCGCCGGTGCCGAGCGCGAAACTCACGTCGGCGGCTGCCAGCGCGGGCGCGTCGTTGATGCCGTCACCAGCCATGGCGACGATTTTGCCTTGCTGCTTGAGTCGCTGGATTTCGGCGGCCTTCTCCGCGGGCGAGACCTCCGCGCGAAAGGATTCGATGTGCAGCGCGCCGGCGACGCGACTGGCGGCGGCGTTGTTGTCGCCGGTCAGCATGCGCACTTCGATGCCGGCCGCGTTGAGCTGCGCAACCATTGCGCCTGCCTCCGGCCGGATCTCATCGGCAATGCCGATCACGCCGAGGCATCGCTGCTCATCCGCCAGGACCACCACCGTGGCGCCTTCCTGGGCCGAGACCTGCAGCGCGTGTGCATCGACGGCAATGCCGAGGCCGGAAATATAGCGGGGGGCGCCGACGAACAGACGACGACCCTCGACGATCGCGCCGACGCCGGCACCCGGCGTCGCGCGGAAATCCGTCGCCGCGGGCCACGACACACCGGTTTCGCGACAACGGGCCAATACCGCGCGGGCCAGCGGATGTTCCGAGTATTGTTCGAGCGCCGCCGCCAGGCGCAGGACATCGCGAGGATCGACACCGTCCGCCGCGCTGACCGACACAACGGCGGGCTTACCCAATGTAAGCGTGCCGGTCTTGTCGACGACCAGTACGCCGATCTTCTGCATGCGTTCCAGCGCGTCCGCGCTGCGGATGAGGATGCCGGCCTGCGCGCCGCGACCGGTGCCGACCGCGATGGCGGCGGGCGTCGCGAGGCCAAGGGCGCAGGGGCAGGCGATCACGAGTACCGCGACTGCGTTCACTAACGCGGTTGGGAAATCGCCAGCCAGCCACCAGCCGACCAGCGTGACGAGGCTGATCGCGAGAACCGTGGGAACGAAAATGCCGGAAACGCGATCGGCCAGTTGCTGGACGGGCGCCTTGCTGCCTTGCGCGTCCTCGACGAGGCGCACGATCTGCGCGAGCTGGGTCTGCGCACCGATGCCGGTCGCGCGTATTTTCAGGACGCCGTCGAGATTCTGGGTTGCGGCAAAGACGCGGTCGCCCGCGCGTTTCGCCAGGGGCATGCTCTCGCCCGTCAGCATGGCCTCGTCTACGCTCGATGCGCCGTCGATGACCTCGCCGTCCACGGCGACGCGCTCACCCGGCCGAACCACGACGACTTCCCCCGCCGCGATGCTATCGAGCGCCACATCGATCACCTTGCCGTCGCGCTCCACCCTGGCCTGTTTGGGTTGCAGCCGCAGCAGTTTTTCGATGGCACGCGATGTCCTGCCGCGCGCCCGTGCTTCGAGGAGTTTTCCCAGCAGTACGAGCGTGATGATGGCGGCGCTGGCTTCGAAGTAGACGTGCCGTTCGCCCAGCCCCAACAGCCACACGACGGTGCTGTAGAGGTACGCCATGCTGGTGCCCAGGGCGACCAGAACATCCATGTTGGCCGCGCGTCCGCGCAACGCATGCCACGCGCCGGCGTAGAAACGCCAGCCGACCACGAACTGGACGGGCGTGGCAAGCAGCCATTGCAGCCAGCGCGGCAGCAGGTCCTGATGAAGGCCAGCGCCCATCGCCGCCATTTCCACCAGCAACGGCAAGGTCAGTGCCGCGGAAATCCAGAACCAGCGCAGTTCGCGGCGCAGGTGTTGTTCGCGGCGGGCTTTTTCTTCCTCGCGCGACGAGCCGGAAAGTTCGCGGGCGTCGTAGCCGGCCTTGCGCACGATCTGGATAAGTGCGTCGACACCGGTCACGGGGGCAGGGAAGCGGACGCGCGCGCGATCTGTGGCGAGATTGACGGTGGCCACCACGCCCGGAACTTTATTCAGCGCTTTTTCGATGCGTAGCGCGCAGGCCGCGCAGGTCATGCCGTCGATGGCGAGATCGACGGTGCGGGTTGCGGAAGCAGGGGCGGCACTCATGGTTCCCACAGGGTAATACCCGTATGGGGTATAAGTCAAATATACGCACCGGGGGTATGTGCGCCGCCCGGCGCGGTGAGGGGCGAGGGTCAAGGGTCGAGGGGCGAGGGTCGAGGGGCGAGGGGGGTAAAGCTGTCATTCCCGCGTAGGCGGGAATCCATAGTGCCAAGAA
>JBDTTE010000090.1:0-12733 GCA_039930785.1 Betaproteobacteria bacterium
GCACTTGGCTGATCTTGATTCCGTAATGAGGGCAGTTACGAGAGTTCTAAAGCCAGGAGGTTTTATTTTTACCGCCGTTCCCACCTACTACAGCAATAGGTCGCGACTTTCCAAATTGTGGATGAATAGTGCGCATTACTCACTATTCACGCACAGGAGTTTGAACCAACTTCTCGCGCGCTACGGATTTGAAGAGGTGAATCATACCTATCGTGGATGGCGCAAGGAAATCGATGATCTCTGGCACATAGCACGATTCAGTGGTCGAGCAGTCGATCCGTCAGCGTTTTATGAAGTTCCGGAGGCCGTCCAGAAGTACGTCAATATCTACAATCCGATTCGGTCGACTATCTATGCGCCGCTTTACGCGGGACATGCACGTCGCGTGGATTTCTTTAGGTCCCTGGGGATTGCATTGGCGCTCTTGCGACGGTCGCCGTCTCAATTTCTCAGGAAACTCGCGAATAGGGTGCGACTCACCCTACGAGGCCATTGAAGATCAATGAAATGCTTGGTCTAGGTCCGGGCAGCGCCGACTACTTGTTAAGACTGGTGAGATTCAGCCTTCGCCAGCACCCGGTTATATTGGTTAATCTCGGGCTTGCACTGTTGTCAGTGTTGATCGAACTCGCAGCGATGGCGAGTCTAATGCCACTTTCCCTTATCGCCGCCGGAGAACAGATTCGATCCGACAGCTCTTGGACTCGATTTTTTAGCTTGGTCGGCGTGACCCCAACATTTTCATCTGCGCTGGTCTTCTTTGTCGCGGCATTTTCCTTTCGACTAATCACTCAGTTCATGAATCAGGCGACCTCCGTTTTCATCGGGAAACGCGTGCAAGCCGACCTTTCTTCGCGCGCATTCGAGCGAATCGTCAAAGATCTGAGTTTGAGAGACATCGATGCAAAATCCGCCGGACCTTTCATCAGTCTCGCTGGGGATGAAACGGCGCGCGCGGGTTCCGTTGTAATCGCGGTTAACCAACTAGTGGCAACGGGTCTTCTAGCGGTAGTTTATCTCGCAGCAATCGCTTATTTTTCCTATTGGCTGGCAATCGGCGTCGTCGTATTTCTTATTCTGGTTTTTGTGAGTCTAAGGGGGACATTACGCAAATCGCAGACACTGAGCGTAAGGCAACTCGAGGAGGCTA
Source organism: Betaproteobacteria bacterium (assembly GCA_039930785.1). GTDB lineage: Bacteria > Pseudomonadota > Gammaproteobacteria > Burkholderiales > JACQAP01 > JACQAP01. The sequence goes on from JBDTTE010000090.1 coordinate 1,151, forward strand.
AGATGGCGCATTCTGTGTTTTTGGATGCGTTGAATGGCTTGCGTTCCGTCAGAGCGCTGTCCGCGGAAGCTTTCGTCACCTCCAAGTACGGATGGATTATTCGCAACTACACGAGAACCAACTTCTTCATCGATACCTTGGCATTTGGTGCGAAATTGATACCGGCCCTCATTTTACTTGTGAGCATTGGGGCGGCGACGGTTGCTGGATTTCTCAGTCCAGGTAGTGCTCCGGCTCTTGCGTTACTGGTCACGTCTCTCGCGTTCCTTTTACGATTCTTCCCTGCTGCGGGTCAGGTGCTATCGCTATTCATGAGGCTATCGAATGATCTGCGTGCCGCATCGGATGTTACGCACCTTTTGGACGCGCCCCCCGCGATCCGGCACGCGCCGAATTACCGGAGACTTGGTGACAAAGTGGAGTCAATAGAGTTGCGTGATGTGTCGTTCAGTTATTTGCCCGGTCGACCGGTGATCAGAAACTTCAGTGCAACCCTTTTACGAGGGAATAGTTACGCGTTCGTGGGAGCCTCTGGAAGCGGAAAATCGACGTTGTTCGACCTTTTACTTGGATTTTATTTACCGGATTCCGGAAAGTTGCTGGTGAACGGCATCCCCACAGACGAAATTGACAGCCACAATCTTCGATCACATGTCGTCCTAGTAGGACAGCAGGTCACCATTCTCAATGACACAATTGCTAATAACATAAAATTCGGCGCAGACGCATCGGAAGCGGAGGTCAGAGTTGCCGGCGCCGCAGTATGCATTGATTCATATGTTGAGGAGTTGCCGAAGGGATACGAAACAATTCTGTCCTATCAAGGTAGTAATCTATCTGGGGGCCAGCGACAGCGAATTGGGCTCGCGCGCGCCCTCATCCGAAATCGAAACGTGTTGTTGTTGGACGAAAGTACCAGCGCCCTGGACGCCGAAACTCGGAATAAGGTAGTTGAGAATATTCTCCATCTATATCGGGAAAAGATCGTGGTCTTTTCCACTCACGATGAATCCGTAGCAAACCAGATGGATATTGTCATCGAGGTCAAACAATTTAACGCAGACCGCCATGAAGTATGAATAATCGACACGGTTCAGATTCCAGTTCACGCGTTTCAAGATTTGCCATGGAATAGGGCTAGGTAACCAAACCCTCATAAAGCATGGGTCGCTAATGTACAGAGAGCGGGCATTGAATGGATTAATTCTATCGATTCTCGACAATCATCCTGTTCCAGGACGCGTCAAATGGCAGCTCGGAATCTGCCGCGAAAAAATACAAGTTGTGACGAGTCGGATAGATGGTCTCCAAAACCTGCACGTTTGCAAAATGGGGGCGGAGAAATCGAACCAGATCTTGCTTTGATTTGAAGTCATACCGATTTCCATGAGCCAATTTGCCACGCCCGAATTCGAGAATCGTGTAGCCGGACAAGATGCCGCCGCTTTTCAGGCGAGCTTTGATTCCTGCCATCACGGCATCAATTTCCTGCTCGGTCAGGTAGTCGATTCCCGCGTCCCAAACTATGTTGTCGAAGGAACCTTCGGGGATTTCAGTGCGTATGTCGGCGACGAGGTACTTCAGGTTCGGGGCGAAATTATGCCGTTGGGCAAATGCGATGGCCTCCGGGTTGAAATCGATGGCTGTTATGGTGCCCGCCCTGTTCGAGTAAAAGTGGCGGGAATTGAATCCGTCTCCGCAACAGAGTTCCAGCACGCGCGCGCCCTGACGCATCGCGAGCAATCCGAATATGCCGCGTTCCCAGCCCAACGGATTGCCGGTCTTGGGCCACAAATAATATTGATCGAGGAAATGGTCGAACCAGATTGGAGTCGGCGTCGTGCCCCACTCGATCAGGTACTGAACCCGGTGCGTGAAAGCCGTTATTCGACGCAGCAGGGCGTTCAATTTCCGGGCAACGTGTCGACCCCCAATGAAACGAATTGCACGTAAAATGATTGCGGCCATTGTCCTCTTACGACAGGTGCGTAGTCAAAATCGAGCGCCAAGAATACACCACTCTTTTTGGTCGTCCGTCAGTCCTGACGAGATACCAGGGGTCAGATTCCGCGAATTTCGAATTTGCCGACAGCCCACGCGTTCCTTCCGATAGACCATGCGCAAGCTGCTGCAATCGTTTTATCTTTCTGCGGTCAATTCCGATGGTGAGACCGGGCACATTCTGGCGCTCCTCAAATCTCTCGATCTGGGGCCGGACTCCCGTGTACTGGATGTCGGATGCGGCTACGGCAGGTTGCTGGCACTGATGCGTGCATCTGGACTTGATGCAACGGGTGTCGAAGTCAACGCTGAAATAGTGGCGACGAATCTCGGAAAGGGGCTGCCATGTGTTACCCCGCAGCAGTTCACATCCTCCGGGGGGCAATATGACGTGATTGTGATGGCACATATCATCGAACATTTCAGTCCCGCCGATTTGCTTCCATTCATGGACGACTACCTGGATCATCTCAAACCGGGCGGGCGACTGATAGTTGCGACGCCCCTCATGAGTGACTATTTCTACGACGATTTCGACCACATCAAGCCTTATCAGCCCAACGGAATTGTTATGGTTTTCGGCCAGCATTCCGCGCAAGTACAGTACTACGCTCGCAACAGGTTGGTGTTGCGCGACTTATGGTTTCGCCGCAGTCCGCTCCGAATCAGTTATTCCCGCTGGCGCTATTTTCGCTCGCCCTGGCGATACTCTCTGTTCGCTCTTGATTTCGCCGCGGTGTTCATATTCTTTCTTAGCGGTAAATTGATTGGAAAAACCAATGGCTGGGTGGGTGTATTCGAGAAGCCCGGCAAATCCGATTCTTAGTGGCAACGCGAGCTGCTACTGAGGGATACTCCCGGAAGCTCATTTCAAACTACTGTTTTTTCTGTGCGTGGCCGGACAATTCGTGACGAACATCAAGATCCCATTTTACAAACCGACGCTCCTAGGCGCTGAATCGGAATTTGTGCAGCGAGTTGTACAATCGGGGCCCTATAGCGGGAACGGGCCCGTTTCAAAGCAATGCGAGGAACTGATCAGCGAATCGTTGGGAGGGGGTATGGCCCTTCTGACACCATCCTGCACCGCCGCGCTCGAGCTCGCTGCGATTTTGATTGACGTCCGGCCCGGCGACGAAGTGATCATGCCCAGCTTTACGTTCGTAAGCTGTGCCAACGCGTTTGTCCTTCGGGGAGCGGTGCCTGTATTCGTGGATGTTCGGCCGGACACCATGAACATGGATGAAACAAAAATCGAAGAGGCGATTTCCGAAAAGACCAAGGCGATCCTCGTCGTACATTACGGAGGGGTCGGATGTGCGCCAGCGAACGTCAGGAAAATCGCGGATCGCCACAAGCTTTGGCTCGTCGAAGATGCTGCGCAGGCGATTGGCGCGCGCCATGACGGGGTACCACTGGGAAGCGTAGGTCATCTTTCCACGTTCAGTTTTCATGAAACGAAAAACCTGCATTGCGGAGAAGGCGGCGCGCTGGTCGTCAATGATGAAAGGCTATTCGAACGTGCAGAGATAGTCCGTGAAAAGGGAACCAATCGGAAGCAATTCATGATGGGGCTGGTCGACAAATACACCTGGGTCGACATCGGATCGAGTTTCCTGCCAGGGGAAATCAGTGCCGCTTTTCTGCAAGCACAATTGCTTTCGATAGAGGAAGTGACTAACAGGCGCGCCGCACTGTGGCTTGCATACAAGGAAAATATCCGCAATAACGCATTGGAGATCATGCAACCGCCGATCGGGAGTGGCCACAATGGTCACCTCTTCTTCGTAAAGACCGGCTCCGCAGCGATTCGTCCACAGTTCATCAAGTATCTCGCGTCAAAAGGTATTGGAGCGTCTTTTCACTATATTCCACTGCACTCCGCCCCGTACGGACTCAAAGTGTCGAAGCGTGGCCGTTCATGTCCGATTACCGACGATCACGCGAGCAGGCTGGTAAGGCTGCCCCTCTACACCAGTCTGTCGACTTCGGAGTTGGAGTACGTCGTTACCCAAGTCAATGCCTTTGTCCTCTGAGGCGACGCGACTGGAGCCGAAAGTGTTGGTCGTGTCCCATAGCGATGGCGAACGAGGGGCATACAAAGCGGCTTCCCTGCTGTTCAAGCATCTTCAGAAACAAGGTATGAGCGCAACCATGCTGACACGAGTCATGCAGGGGGACGATCCCGATGTGCTCGGTCCGCGCCATCGCATTGATAAATGGTCCACTCTGTTCCGGGATAATTTCGGGGCGGTGCTTCAGCGAATGTTTGGTCACAAGGACGGCAATACGCTGTCGCTCAATGTCCTGCCATCGAACTGGTCCGCACTGATTAATGGCATGGATGTCGATGTTGTCAATCTGCAATGGGTCGGCCAGGAGACCATGTCCATTCGCGACATCGGAAATATTCGCAAACCCGTGGTCTGGACTTCCCAGGACCTTTGGCCGATCGCGGGAGCGAAGCATTACGAATACGACTATCCCGACGTGCGAAATTTGCCTTTCGCCAGTCCGGCCCTTGGTGCTTCGGGGGAGAAGTCGTGGTTCGACGCCGATGGATGGGTCCGCGATCGGAAGGTGCGAGCATGGGGTCACCGCATGAGTGTTGTTTGTCCGAGTCGCTGGCTCGCCGGACGCGCGCGTGCCAGCGAAGTTGCGCGCCACTGGAGCGTGGAAGTCATTCCAAACGTGGTAGACACAACCCTGTTCAAGCCTCTGCCGAGGGACTTTTGCAGGGCGATATTTAACATCGGTTCCACGAAAAAAATACTGACTTGCGGCGCGTACAACCTGTTGACGGATTCCAGGAAGGGAAGCGACCTGTTCGTTCGGATGCTCGAACAACTTGCCCTGAGTCCAAAAGCCGCGGAGATTGAAGTGTGCATTTTCGGTCAGGCAGAGCGGGCGGGAAATCCAAGGCTGCCATTTCGGACGCATTGGATCCCACGCATCTACGATCAGCAGACGCTGGCCCTGATTTACAATCTATCGGACGTCGTGGTTGTTCCGTCGCGGGAAGACAATTTGCCGCAGGTCGCAACCGAAGCACAGGCGTGCGGGATCCCCGTTATCGGGTTCGAAATCTGCGGTATGCCGGATGCTGTCGAACACATGCAGACGGGTTATCTAGCCAAACCGTTCGATGTCGCCGAGATGGCCCACGGTGTGGGATGGCTCCTCGAGTCAGACGAGCGATACCGGACCGCCAGCGTGCAGTCGCGAACACGCGCCGTCGATCTCTGGGCACCAGAGGCTGTGATTCCCCAATACAAGAAAATATTCGAAGAGGCGATTTCCCGGTCAAAGTCAATTCCACCGCCCGACGCCAAACCGTGATTGTCTTGTGCCTGGCGGGACTCCGGCGAAAACAGCGAAATATTGCCTACGACAGATAAAACGACGAGCCTTGAATACCGCGCCGATTGTCCTCTTCGCATATAAGCGCCCTCAGCACTTGAGGAGAACGCTCGACGCCCTCCGAAGCAATCCCTCCGCCCGACACAGCGAACTCGTCATTTTTTCAGATGCGCCAAGAACGGCAGGTGATGAACAAGGGGTGGACAAAGTACGTTCGCTATGTCGTTCAGTCGAGGGATTCAAATCGGTTGTCGTCATCGAGAGACCGTCCAATCTGGGACTTTCGCGATCCATTATCGATGGTGTTTCGTCCATTTTGAAGAAGCATGATCGGGTCATTGTTGTCGAAGATGATTTGTTGGTATCGCCGTTTTTCCTGGACTATATGAACGAGGCGCTCGATATATACGCTGAGGACGAAACCGTATATTCCATTCATGGCTATCTGTTTCCGATACGGATCGATCTGCCGGAAACGTTTTTCCTCAAAGGGGCCGATTGCTGGGGGTGGGCAACCTGGTCCCGCGCATGGAAACATTTCCAACCGGATGGCACACTTCTACTGGATCAGTTGGCGAGCTTGAATTTGCTGTCCAGGCTGGATTTCAACGGCGCCTTCGATTATTCGGGAATGCTTAAGCAACAGATCGAGGGGAAAGTCGATTCATGGGCGATCAGATGGCAGGCATCGGTTCTGCTGCGCCAGGGCCTGACCCTTTATCCGGGCCGTTCGCTAGTAAGGAACTTCGGCTTCGATGATAGCGGAACGCATAGCGGCGAAACCGGGGAGTTCGACGTGATACTTTCAGATACGCCGGTACGGGTAGTTCGGTTGCCGCTTAGCGAAAATCCCCGGGCGCTAACGGCGTTCGAGAACTACTATCGATCCATAAAACCTACGCTGCTAAAGCGTCTGCGGCGGCGAGTCCGAAAGGCGCTCCGCCGAACCGCTGCGCCCATGTCTAAAAATCCATGAAGGAAAGCATCCGGAATCTCCTGCGAAAGGCTGGCATCGAGGCCTACCGTTATACCGTCAACACGTCGGCGGGCGCGCAGCTGAACCGTCTAATTGAATTCTGCAGGATCGATCTGGTGATCGACGTTGGCGCGAATCGGGGCCTCTATGCCGAAGGATTACGAGCGAATGGTTTTCCCGGGCGCATGGTCTCCTTCGAGCCGCTTGCCGCTGTTCGAGAGGTTCTCGCCAGTGCGGCACGCAGGGATGCGCTGTGGCGGGTGGCTGATCGTATGGCACTTGGGGAGTCCGAAGGCGAGATCACGGTTCACGTGGCCGGAAATTCGCTCAGCAGCTCAATACTGGACATGTTGCCGGTACATGAACGCGCGGCTCCGGGTTCAGCGTATGTGTCCGGCGAGACCGTTCCTCTGCGACGACTGGATCGCGTGGCCGACGCATTCCTGGCAGACGCAAAACGCGCCCTGCTGAAGATCGATACCCAGGGATATGAGGATCGGGTGCTTCGGGGCGCGCAAGGATTGCTTCCGAATATTGTCGCGATTCAGTGCGAGCTTTCGCTGGTGCCGCTTTATGCCGGCCAACTGCTTCTTGACCAGATGCGATCGAACATAGAGGCCATGGGATTTGTGCTATTTGCGGTTTTTCCAGGATATGTGAGCGAGCAAACCGGACAGACCTTGCAGATCGACGGTTTTTTCGTTCGGCCGGAAATCGCGATGAGTGTTCCGCAATGACTGCTAGCAAGCGATCCTCGAGCGTGCCCTCCCTGGACGATTACCCGGCTTCGCCGCGAACCGAATCTCGCAAGGGTGGGTGGCGTTCGCATCTGGCCGGCAAGAATCCGAACGAACGGTCTGTACATCCCGCTTCGGTCAGCGTCGTTACTGTCGTTCGAAATGGCGTTGTCGCGCTACCCCGCGCCCTCGAAAGCGTGCGTTCCCAAGATGCCGACGGGGTTGAGCATGTGGTCGTCGACGGCAATTCGCAAGATGGCACGCAGGGACTTCTGCTCAGCAACGACGAACGCATAGCCCTCTGGGTCAGCGAGCCGGACCGTGGCATCAGCGACGCCTTCAACAAGGGCATCGCACTGTCGCGCGGCGAGATTATCGGACTGCTCAATAGCGACGATTGGTACGAAGCCGGAGCGATTCGCGCGGTCCTGGAGAAAATGCAGGAAACGGGTGCCGACATCGTGTGCGGAAATTTGCAGTACTGGGAAGGCCCGCATCGGACCTATCTCACCAACAGCGATCCGGAACAGCTTTCGCGTGCCATGACCGTCGGTCATCCGACGGTATTTGTACGACGCGATTGTTATCGCCGCCTCGGACTGTTTCGTCTCGACTTCAAACTGGCGATGGACTACGAGTGGATGCTGCGCGCCAAAACTGCGGGCGCGCGTATTGCCGTGGTAGATCGTTGCCTCGCCAACATGCAAGGCGGGGGCGTCGGTGATCGACTTTGGCGCGATTCCCAACGGGAAGTGGCGAAGGCGAGGGCCTTGCATTTGCCCGGTGCCGACAATGCGTTTTCCTATCATTCCTACGTCTGGCGGCGAATTCTGATGGGCATAATTCGTCGTGCGCTCGATGCTACAGGTCTCGGGGTGTTGCGCCGGGCCTACCACCGCTGGCTATCCCCGGTGAGGGTGATTTCGAACCGGAATGGCTTCAAGGATTGAAGCATTGCGTCTGATGTTGAAACAATTTTCCGTAAGATGTGCGCTCAGGAACGGAAAGGGCTGACGATCAGGAATTCTGTGCGCTTTTCAAACACCATTAGGCTATGAATCCTACCGGCGAAACCACTACTGTCGATGCGAGGAGTAGCGCGGCAGGTATCCGGTCTGAGGTAGCCCGAGTCGCGGCCATCGTTGTCTCCTACCAACCAAAGGAACCGGAGTTCCGCAGGTTGATCGATGCGATTCAAGGCCAGGTCGCACTTATCGTGATAGTTGACAATGGCTCGAGCCCCGAGAAATCAGGAAGTATTGACTCGATTTGCCCTGCCGTAACCGAGATAATCCGGCTTGGACGGAATTTTGGAATCGGCCATGCGCACAATATTGGCATTCGTTGGGCGCTTACCCGGGATGCCAGTCACGTGCTGCTATTCGACCAGGACAGCGAACCCAGCCCTGACATGGTCGCAAAACTTCTTGCTTCAGAGGCCGAGATCCTCGCGCAAGGAACGAATCTCGGCGCTGTGGGGCCGTTATATTACGATCCCCGGCTGGACAGGACCTGGCCTTTCTATGCTTTGACGAAATTCGGTGTTCGTCCGCAATACTGCGGCCAACTCGCACAGGCCGCTATTCGCTGCGATCTGCTCATTACTTCTGGAACTCTGATCAGGCTCGCCGTCATCGAGAAAATCGGGATGCTTTGCGAAGAATTTTTTATTGAGCATGTCGATACCGAGTGGTCGCTCCGGGCACGGTTCAACGGATTTTCCCTTTTTGGTGTTTGCTCTGCGCGGATGTTGCATACGCTAGGGGATTCTCTGCTTCATTTACCCTTTGTCCGACGGCCAGTCCAACTGTACGGACCTCAGCGCTACTACTATGCATTCCGCAATGCGGTCCTTCTGTGGCGAATGCCACAAGCCGTGCTCCCATGGAAGGTCAACGAGTTGATGCGACTTGCCACTCGGGTCGTGTTGCTTGGAATTTTCGCTCCGCAGAGGCTGGAAAGACTGGGGATGATGGCGCTCGGCGTCTGGCATGGCCTTCTCGGCAAATCCGGCAAACTTCAGATTCGAAACGTTGATTGAGAAGTTGCCTGCAGCGGTTATTATCGTGGTTGAAGAAACTCGATATTGATTGACGGAGAACAACGCGTCATGAAACGTGCCCTGATTTGCGGCGTCGGTGGCCAGGACGGAAGCTATCTTTCCAGGCACCTTTTGTCGCTCGGATACAACGTAGTCGGCACATCGCGTGATGCGCAGATTTCTTCCTTTTCGAATCTGGAGAAATTGGGCATTCGCGAGCAGGTACAGACTGTTTCGATGGCGCCCAATGATTTTCGCAGCGTCCTTCACGTCGTGAGCCGTACCGAGCCTGACGAGATTTATTACCTGGCTGGCCAGAGTTCGGTAGGGCTGTCGTTCGAGCAGCCCGTAGAAGCGATGGAAAGCATCAGCCTGGGCACGCTCAACATTCTTGAGGCGATTAGGTATCTCTCCAAAGACATCAAATTTTACAATGCCGGCTCCAGCGAATGCTTTGGTGATACCAAAGGCGCGCCCGCCGATGAAAACACACCGTTTTATCCCAGAAGCCCCTATGCCGTGGCCAAATGTACCGCGCATTGGCAAATTGCAAACTACAGGGAGGCTTATAATCTTTTCGCATGCACCGGAATTCTGTTCAATCACGAGTCCTCGTTACGCCCTTCGAGATTTGTAACCCAGAAAATTGTCGCCACTGCACTTCGCATTGCCGCGGGATCGAAGGAAAAGCTGGCCCTCGGCAACACGAAAATCGTGCGGGATTGGGGATGGGCGCCAGAGTATGTAGAGGCTATGCATCTCATGCTTCAGCACTCCCAGCCCAACGATTATGTGATCGCTACCGGCAACAGCACCAGCCTGGAGGCCTTCATCGAATTGGCATTTGGCCGACTAAAACTGGATTGGCGCGATCATGTGGAAATTCGCCCCGAATTATTCCGGCCAAGCGATCTTTCGCAGAGTCGTGCGAATCCGGAGAAGGCGGCGTCTGAACTGGGATGGCGGGCGGCAATGTCGATGAAAGATGTTGTGCGGATTATGGTCGATGGCGAGGTCTGATCCCATTGCCCGGCCTATTTCGCCGCAAGCCTTGTTCGCGCTGTTAGCGTGAGGAATGGCACCTTAAATTCGACGGTATCAGATATCCAGCACCACAGCTGGCTGCGTTGGTGAACATGCGCGTACTGCATTTTGGTCGTTTCTACTCTGCCAATTTCGGCGGCCTGGAACGTCACGTAGACCTTCTGATCCGCGCCACCGCGGGCCCTGCGACTTCCGACAATCTCGTCGCCAACGAACGATTCCGACGCGAGGACTTGCAGTTGGGTTACTGCCGCGTGATCAAGGCGCCCAGCCTGGGACTGATTGCCGGGACAGCAGTAAGCCCCACGATGCCGCTTATAGCCAGGCATCTCCATGCAGCTGCACGATACGACATCGTGCATTTGCATTTTCCGGATCCGCTCGCACACATGGTGTGGTACGCGTTGCCCAAGGGACCGAAGCTGGTAATTTCCTGGCATAGCGACGTCATCCGGCAAAACACGCTATTGAATTTTTACAGGCCGTTCCAGAGGGACATCATCGATCGAGCCGATGCGATCGTGGCGGCGACGCCTGCCCATTTTTCATCGTCCACGCAGTTGGGAAATACCTCCAATCGCTACAAGTTTCGGGTTGTGCCGTATGGGCTCGATTTCACCCCGTACGATCCGTCGCCCGAAGTTCTGAACGATGCGAAACTGTTGCGGGAGAAATTCGCGGGGAAGAAGCTGCTGTTTGCGGTAGGCAGGCATGTTTACTACAAAGGTTTCGAATACCTCATCAGGGCGATGGCCGATATTGCCGACGCGGTACTGGTACTGGGGGGCACCGGGCCCCTTTTCGAACGGAACCGGGCATTGACTACGTCACTAGGACTCGATGATCGCGTAGTGTTCCCCGGCCGGATCCCCGATGCCGGCCTGGCAGCCTACTATCATGCGTGCGACATTTTTTGCTTGCCCTCATGCGAGCCCAGCGAGGCCTTTGGACTCGTTCAGGTGGAAGCAATGGCCTGTGCAAAACCGGTGGTCACTTCGCAATTGAATAACGGCGTGAATTACGTGCACGAGGACGGAGTGACTGGCATTGCCGTGCCACCGCGGGATCCCCCGGCACTCGCGCGTGCCATAAATATTCTTATCCGCGATGAGGCACTCTGCAAACGCATGGGGGAAGCCGGGCGCGTTCGGGCGCACGACCGATATTCCCTGCAGAAAATGTCGGTGGGTATGCTGGCGGTGTATCGATCGCTTTTGGGAACGGAATCGTCCCGCGGTCCATGACATCGCAAACCAAGCCCGTCGGCCGAAATCCTTCAGTGCGGATGCGCCTTGGCTAACGTGCTCATCACCGGTGCTACCGGCTTCGTTGGCCGCGCAACCTGCGAGCACCTCATTGCTCAAGGTAACACGGTCACCGCGGCCATTCGTTCACCGGTCGAGTTGCAGGTTCGGACCGTCGCC
>JBDTTE010000091.1:0-12581 GCA_039930785.1 Betaproteobacteria bacterium
GGATTGGGGGGCGCCGGGCACCGGTCCCAGCTCGATGGTTTGCGGCTCGTTATTCGTCTGCGCTGCGGCGATACAGACCCACAGGGACAAAGCCACGGGGACCAGCCGGCGGCCGATGGGCAATTTCATGGATGAACGGCTCCTCTTATCGCGGATAATTCCCGCGGCCTGTCGCACAACGGCGACAAACTTTTCGCTTACTTCCTTCCTCAACGCGGCACCGCGAATATCGATGACCGCAATGCGCCATGAGTTTCATATGACCTATCCCAACGAGGCGAAGTTGCACTCCGGCATGCATACCGCTTCACGACGTAACCCGACACATCCGTGCGCGGTTTTCGGCATCAAGGAACCCGTTTTCCTGCACGCGATGACAGGCGGGTGACGCATGAGGCGCGCGTTGTGCCGACGCATCGAAGTACACTTGGCGACCGGCGCGGCAAGGACGGCTGCAATCGAAGCCTGGCTTTTTCGAAGATCACAAGCATCGGCGGTCGAACGCATTGCACAAGGGGACACGACATGCGGCAGGTCTTATGGATGATTTTTCTGGTGTGGCCGCTCTTTGCCTGGGGCCAGAACGATCCCGACATCGAAGCGGAACTGGGCAAGCTCGCCTGGCAGGCCGGCCCCTCTGAAGCCAGGATCAGTGATAAAGCCACGCTGAAGGTGCCCGCCGGATACGTCTTCCTGGACGAAAAGAACACGCGCCGCTTTCTCGAACTGGTCGGCAATCCGCCACGAGACGGCTTCTATCTGTTCGCACCGAAGACGCTGAACTGGTTCGCCGTGTTCAACTTCGATGCTTCCGGGTATGTGAAAGACGACGAGAAAATAGACCCGGACGCGCTGCTGAAATCGCTGAAGGATTCAGATGAGGGCGCGAACGAGGAGCGCCAGCGCCTCGGCTTGTCGAAGATCTACACGGATGGATGGGAAGTCCCGCCGCACTACGACAGCCAGACGAAACGCCTCGAGTGGGGCACGCGCCTGCGGAACGACCAGGGCCGCACGAACGTCAACTACACCAGCCGCCTGCTGGGGCGCACTGGTGTGATGAGCGCAACCCTGGTCACGGGCAAGAGCACGCTGGCCACCGATACCGCGGCTTTCAACAGCGCGCTCCAGCAATATTCATTCGTGGCAGGCGAACAGTATTCGGAGTTCAAGCAAGGCGACAAGCTCGCGGCCTACGGCCTGGGCGCACTGGTACTCGGCGGCGCCGCGGCCGTGGCCGCGAAAAAAGGTTTGTTCACGATCATCGGTGGCTTCCTGGTGGCGTTCTGGAAGATCATCGCGGGCGTCCTCGTCGCTGGCGTGGCCGGCTTCAAGTCGCTCTTCAAGAAGAAGTCGTGATATCGCTTTCGGACGAGGTCCTGTTGATGCTCCTCGTCGCGGGCCTGTATCTCTACGATTCAGCGCTGCTGCTGTTCGCCAACGAAGGCATTCTTGTGCCCGCCGCGAAGGGATGGAAAATCCGGTTCGGACTTCGCGCACCCCGCATTGCCGGCAAGGAATTATTTGTTCCCGCGCCATGGCTCCTGCACCGACCGATGTACCGGCTGTCATGGCGATTCGAGGGAGGCGCCCTGCAACACGACATGCAGGATCGGGATACAAAGCGCCACGCCCCGCCGATCCTTGTACTGCTGGTATGGAGCATCGCGATGGTGCTATTCGTATTACTGCCGATCGGTTTCTTCACCTCGCTCGGGGCTCGCGTCCTGATCGCCGGAGCGGGATTGTTGTACCTCAGCATCGTCTTCGCGCTCCTCTACCTTTGGGCGTATCGGGAAGCGATGGGCCTGACAGGGAAGCAGATCGGCAAACTCGCCTTCGAATACCTGACCTGTCCACCGTTCTCGCTGAATCTCATCCGGGCTGTTTCCCTCGCCCAGCCGGCTCGCGAAGACCTAGTCAGCGCCTCGCGCCGCCTGCAAACGCCCGAGGCCTGGGACGCCACGCGAGAGCAGCTGCTGTTTCGCCTCGATGAGGAAATCGAGATGGAAGATGAGGGATCGAAACGCATGGACGGTTTGCGCCACCAGCGCGCGATGCTCGCGGAATAGCCAATATGTCCACGATTGAAATCCTGATCTCGGTGGGCGGCGTCTTCTTCGGCTACTGGATCGTCTCGAAGCTGATCGTCGACAAACCGAAGCCGCGATCCACGCCGGACGCAACATCGGAATCGCCAACAGGGGAAATTCCCCCACCCGTCGTACACGAACCGGCGTGGAACGAAATCCTGAACGTCTCACCCGATGCCTCGACGGCCGAGATCAAGCGCGCCTACCGGATGCTTGTCAGCCAGTATCACCCTGACAAGGTCGCCACGCTTGGAGACGAACTGAAAGCCGTCGCCGAACGCAAGTCGGCGGAAATCAACGTCGCCTACGCCGAGGCCATGCGCATCCGCGGAGACAGCCCTTGAAACTGATCCTCGCCCTGCTCGCCGGCGCCAAGTTCGGAAAAGTCCTCCTGAGCGCCGGGACCATGCTGCTTTCGGTCTTCGTCTATTCGTTCGTCTTCGGCTGGCTTTACGCGGTCGGCTTCGTCCTCCTGATTTTTGTGCACGAGATGGGCCACTACATTGCCGCGAAGAAACGGCATCTCAATGTGGGCCTGCCGGCATTCATCCCGTTTGTCGGCGCGTGGATCCAGCTGAAAGAACAACCGATGGATGCCGAGACCGAGGCCTTCGTCGGCATCGCCGGGCCGATGCTGGGCAGCGCTGCGGCCTTCCTCTGCTATCTGGCCGCGATCCAGACCGGTAGCCATCTGCTGCTCGCCCTCGCCTACGCCGGGTTTGTCCTGAACCTGTTCAACCTGATTCCGATTTCGCCACTCGACGGCGGTCGCATCGTCTCGGTCATCTCACCACGGATCTGGTTTCTCGGTTTCCCGATGCTGGTCGCGCTCTTCATCTGGCGGCCGAGCCCGCTGCTGATCCTGGTGGCGGCCTTCGCGCTCCCGCAACTATGGACCGCGTTCAAGACGCGGAACATCGAGGCATCGGCCTACTACCGGGCGCCGCTCGAGGTGCGTCTGAAATATGCCGCACAATATCTGGTGCTGGCGGGATTGCTCGCGGTCCTTGCGTTCGAGACTTACGAAGAATTGAAGGTCAGCCCTGTTGTGATGGATACAAAAACTATCAATTGAGAAGATCGTGCGCGAAAATAGTCGCTGGCGAACAATATTTAGCGCGGTCTCATGCCAATCGGGTAAAGGTAAGAGACAATCGAAATTAAATAAACCGGGCTGAAAGACGAACCATGAATCTTCTGGAGTGGTTGCGCGATCCCGCAAGGCATCTGAGAAAATATCTCGAGCTCGGCTTGAACTGCTTCAATGACGTCCGCCGCCTCGACGAGTGCGATCAACTCTGGGCCAACTTGCAATTTTTCGCTGGCACCATTTGCGTGATCTTGCTGGTGCTTATGGTCAAGCATCTCTGTCTTGACTACGTAGCGCATCGGCGCCAACGCAGGAATACCTTGTTGGGGCGGGACATCGGGTCGGCAGAGGCCATGCAAAAGCGTCGATGGAATGACGGCAGGCTGGCGGGCCCGATACTGGGCCAGAAGGAATTGATCCAGCGCATCAAGCACGCAAAGGCCAGCCGGCGAATCAGCGACCGGAACAGGCGTTCCGGCAATCCACAAATGGGTGTCCGCTCCGGCAGTCGCTAGCGTCCTCCTCCCGTCGAGTCCCTCAGGGTCCCGCGGTTCGATGGCGGTTGTGTGCTATGCGGTACTGATCGGCTTAACCCTACATGTCTATGCCGAAAAATAGCTGGTTATTACCACTCAGCTGCAACCCTCGCGGCCATCGACGAACAATAAAATTAGCGGCGTCGAGACGGACACCAGATCTATTAAATTGGAAGATCGCGCACAAAAAAGATTACCAGCAAAAAAAATAATTTGTGCGACATCATGCCAATCGTATAACGGCGAGAGACAATCGGGGGTCATTCAATCAAGCCGAAAGTCCAGCCATGAATCTGCAGGCGTGGTTACACGATCCCGTCGGTCATCTGAAAAAATATTTCGACCTTGGCGTGATCTGCTTTAACGAGGTCGGCCGGTTCGACGACTGCGATCAGGTTTGGGTGATCTTCGGAACATTTGCCGGCCTCATCTGCATCATCGGGCTTGCGTTTGTCGTGCGGCACATCTATCGCGACTACGCGGCGCATCAGCGGTACCGAAAGAAGAAATTGCTGGAGCTGGAAATCGCGCCGATAGACGTCATGAAAGAACATACGTGGAATGACGACAAGCTGGTGGACCCGACACTGAGCCAGGACGAAATAGTTCGGCGCATCAAGTATGCAAAGGCAAGCCAGCGGATGAGCGACAGCAGCCGGCCCACCGGGAACCCGGAAATGGGCATCGGCCCCCGGCGACAGTAGTCGTATCGAGGCGGGTCGGTACTACCTCTTTTTCGCGCGCGCTTTGCTTTTCATCCTGTCCATCGCGCGTTCGAGTTCCGCGCTCTCGGCGATCAGCCACGCAACAAAATCGTCTACGTCGTGGCGGCCCCGGGTTGCCGCGGCGCGCACGATGAAATAGGCGCGATCGGTAACAGAGTCCGACTTGAACGGCGCGACGAGCGACCCGTCGGCGATGAGATTTGCAACCAGCGGTCGCCTTCCGAGAGCAACACCCTGACCGGCGATGGCCGCCGCAACAACCTGGTCGTAGTGGCTGAAACGCAATGAGCCCGCGGGTTTGAGGTCCGGCACGCCGGCAGATTCCAGCCATACGCTCCAGGAAAGCCAGGGGATCGAACCCTCGGGATGGTCGAAGTGCAGCAGCGTGTGATTGCGCAGATCGGCTGCGGCTTTCGGCGCGCGCGTCCGGTCCTTCAACAGCTGCCGCCCGCAGATCGGCACGATTTCCTCGCCGAACATGCGTACCGAACCCGATGGCGCGGCTGATAGCGGGCAATAGCGGATTGCCACATCAATCTGCTCGCGATCGAGATCGAGAACGGCGTTGTTCGCCGAAATGCGTACGTCCACATCCGCGTGCACCTTGCGGAATGCTGACAAGCGCGGAATCAGCCAGAGCGAACAGAAAGCCATCGACGACGTAACCGTCACCATTTTCTGCCTGTTACCAGGGGCGACGCGCTCGGCGGCTTCCCGCAGCGTGCGCAGCGCTGCTTCGGCGGCGCGATACATCTGCTGGCCCGCCTCCGTCAGCGCGAGGCCGCGATTGCGACGCGTAAACAGTTTTACGCCGAGGCGCTCCTCCAGTGCCTGGATCTGCCGACTCACCGCGGATTGCGTCAGGAACAGCTCCTCCGCCGCCTTCGTGAAGCTCAGATGGCGGGCGGCGGCTTCGAATCCCTTGAAGAAATCCAGGGATGCGACCGGAGCGGGTTTGCTAGCCATGCGTTTGGCTCATGCGATTCATTCCGAAATGTCGTTTGCCGCCCCGGTGTGCGCTGCGGAAAATCACAATCGCAATGATTTACCGGAATGTCTGGCAGGTCAATCGATCGCGCCACATTCCCCTGGTCCACTCAGGAGGCATCATGCAGATCGACATCAGTTCTTCCACGTTAACGCTCTCACCGTCGAGCGTGCTAGCCGTACAGGAGGGGGCAGGTACGCGTGTGCTCTGCCGAACCGGCTGCCTGTGGGTTACGCAGGAAGGTGAAGTCAAGGATTCCGTTGTCAGGGCGGGAGAAGTCCTGACCATTCACAGACCGGGTCGCACGGTCATCAGTGCACTGGAAACGTCGACTCTGCTTTTGCTCGGTCCGGAAGTACGGGATGTCACCGTGCAACGGCACCGGCTGCGTACACCCCGCCTGGCCGCGGAAGTCGCATCGTGCAACTAGGGCGGGAACGCGCGATCCGACCTCCAGCGCCTGCACTCTTTGTTCGTCCGATCGTTCCGGCCGACGAAGAAGCGCTGCTGCAGTTCATCCGCCGGCTTTCCGCGGCCAGTCGTTACGCACGCTTCATGGCGGCTGTGCGCGAACTGCCCGGGCACATGCTCGATCGCCTCTTGCATCCGGCGCCGGGGCGGGAGGCCGTGCTTGTAGCGAACTCCCCGCTGGATGGCATCGTCGGCCTGGCTCAATACGTCGCCGACGAATCCGGAGAAAGTTGCGAGGTCGCGCTTGTTATCAGCGATGCCTGGCAACACCAGGGGCTGGGAACAGAAATGCTCAACGCGCTGGTGAACGTCGCGAGCGATAACGCGATCGGGTACTTTCATGCGGACGTGCTCGCCGACAATTATCCGATGCGAGCCCTTGCAAGAAAGGTGGGATGCGATGTGCGCGTCTCGCGCGACGCGTCATTCGTAGTGCAGATTTCGCGGAGCATCCGTGCGCCGGCCCAAACCGCGAGTGCCGGCCTTTGGCAGTAACGACTGGCTCGATTACCTGAGCTTCGGCCCCGACTGATGCGCGAACGCGCGGGGAAAATCGAAGCCTTGTTCAAACAACCGGCTTCGCGTCGATTGCCCTTCCAAAGTTCATGTTGCACGAACTGCCGTCCTTGAACGCCATCTGAACGCCAGCGGCGAGAAACGTGTACTTGCTGGTACCGGCGGCGAATTCCTGCGCCAGCGAATCCGCGGCGCCGTTTACGATCGGGCTTGTGTTTCCCGTCACTGCCTGGAATGACAGATCGCTATCGTCGGTGAACACGATCTTGACTTCCGAGGTACCGCTTACAGCTTCGGTCTTGGCAATGCTGCGCTGGAGTCGCGACGCCATCGACAGGGGTTTCTTCGTGTTCATGAGCTCTCGTCTGAATGGGACTAAGCCGAGATGGTACAGGATAGCGAGGGAGTTGATGCTGCGGCGCGATGAGACGCGTTGCAATGGTTGTGATGCATCTCGCCGGGACTGGTAACACTCCGCCGCATTGCGACCCATTCCCGTCACCGTTCCCTGCGCGCTACTTGCAGCCCTCGTCCTTGTAGAAACAGGCGGCATTCCCTCTTGAGCTTGTCCACGAATTCGTTGATGCGCGTGCGCCTGGAATCGAGCAAATTGCGAAGGTCCACGCTGAGCATCACGGCGTTACTGTCCACCCTGCCGTCTTGACCCTCGTAGCGCAATACGCCACGCACGTTACGGCTGGGTGCAAAAGAAAATAACTTTCAAGCCTTCGCTGGCCTTTGCGTATCCGCACCGAGTTTCGCACGATCCAGTACCGTCATTGCGCTCGCAATGAAACTGGCCGGGTCGCTCATGTTCGATGGGATGATCAGCGTGTTGTTGGCCTTGGCGAGCTCCTTGAACGCGGCCACATAGAGCTCCGCCACTTTCAGGTTTGCTGCACTCAACCCTGCTTCCGTTCCGACCGATGCGCCGACGACGCGCACGGCTTCCGCCTGCGCTTCCGCGATCATCTTGATGGCCGATGATTCGCCGGACGCTTTGTTGATAGCGGCGGCCTTGTCGCCTTCCGAAGAAAGTATCTTGGCCTGCTTCTCGCCGTCTGCCAGATTAATTTCCTGCTGGCGCTGGCCTTCGGACTTGGCGATCAGTGCGCGCTTTTCGCGCTCCGCAGTAATCTGCGCCTGCATCGAACGCAGGATCGCCTCCGGTGGCGTGAGGTTCTTGATCTCATAGCGCAGGACTTTCACGCCCCAGGTGCGGCCGGCCTCGTCGAGCACCGCCACAACCTGCTTGTTCATCTCGTCGCGGCTTTCGAACGTCTTGTCGAGCTCCATCTTGCCGACTTCGCTACGCAACGTGGTCTGCGCCAGCTGCGTGATGGCGAACACGTAGTTCGACGTGCCGTAGCTGGCGAGGCGCGGGTCGGTGACCTGGAAGTAAATGATCCCGTCCACCGAGAGTTGCGTGTTGTCCTTGGTAATGCAAACCTGCTCCGGCACATCGAGCGGCACTTCCTTGAGCGAGTGCCGGTAGGCAACGCGATCGATGAAGGGCACGATGAAGTTCAGGCCCGGCTCAAGCGTTGCGTGAAATTTTCCGAGGCGCTCCACCACCCAGGCGTTCTGCTGCGGCACGACCTTGACGCCTTCGATGACGAACACGACCGCCACAGCGAGGATGAAGAACGGCACGGCATAGCCCTGCGTCGGCGGAAATGAAAACATGGCGGCGGTGAGGATCACTGCAACGACGAGTTTCGGAATCATGTGTACTCTCCTGTCTTGTTATCCGGCGGGCACTGCATGCGGTCGGCATTCACCCCGGTCGCACCGGCGATACTTTCAACCGACTGCCTTCGGTGCCGATGACATATAGCAGTGCGCCAGGCGCGATGAGTTCGCTACCGAGCACATCCGCATCCCAGACCGTGCCGCGATAGCGTACCCGCGCAATGCGCTGCGGCTCGCTGACCCAGTTTTCAATGGTGACTGTCTGGCCGACGTCATCCGCGCCGGTCTTCGGCGAAGAGGCGTTCACACGGCGGTGATAGCGATTGACGAGTACGCCGCCGACAACAGCGGCAAGGGCCGCGATGAAGGCCTGCATCCAGTACGGCTGGCCGACATAGGCGATCGCCGACCCGATGCCGGCAGCAACGCCGAGGATGAGCAGATAGAACGTACCGGTCATCAGCTCGACAACGACGAGCAGAAGTCCGGCGAGAAGCCAGACGATCGCGGGTTGCATGAATCCCCCCAGTAAGTAGCCGATCCGGGCCGGTCGATGCACGTCCGAAGTGTTCAATTTTCCCTCGGAATGGGCTCGATCCGGATGGCGCGGTTCGTATTATGCCGGTCTCATTCGCGGGCACCTGCAGGCGCCTTCCTTGCCTCACTCCCGGCACCGGCCTACACTCGACCGTATCCGATGATACGCCTTGAACACGTCAGCCGAACGCTGGGCCCGCGTTTCTCGCTTGACGCCCTTTCCCTCGATCTCGAGGACGGCAGTATTTCCGTCCTGATTGGTCCCAGCGGCGGTGGAAAGTCCACCGTGCTGCGCCTGATCGCGGGATTGATCGCGCCGGACGACGGTCGCATTCTGTTCGACGGAGAGGCGCTGCAACCGGGCAATGCACAGGCCCTGCGCCTGCGCATGGGCTATGTGATCCAGGAAGGCGGATTGTTTCCGCACCTCAGCGCCGAATCCAACGTGACGCTTGCGAGCCGTTATCTCAAGAGGCCGGCACAGGAAGTCCAGGTGCGCCTCGAAGAACTCTGCGCACTCGTATCGCTGCGGCGCGAGTTTCTGATGCGGTTTCCGCACGAACTCTCTGGTGGCCAGCGACAGCGCGTCGCGCTGATGCGCGCCCTGATGCTCGACCCCGCCGTGCTCCTGCTCGACGAACCACTGGGCGCGCTCGACCCCATTACGCGACGAGGCCTGCAACACGAACTGAAGGACATTTTCGCGCGATTGCACAAGACGGTCATCATGGTCACGCACGACATGGGCGAGGCCGCGCATTTCGCCGGCGACCTTATCCTGTTTCGCGACGGCCGGATCCTGCAACGCGGCTCGCTCGATGATCTGATGCGACGACCGGCCGATCCCTATGTGACCGAATTCATTTCCGCCCAGCGCACGACCTTCGAGCGGGCGGGAACGCCATGAAGGCCGCCGTTGCGGTTCTCTCGTTATTCCTCTGTAGCGCATTTTCCGCCCACGGCGAGCAAACCCTGACGGTCGGCTCGAAGCGATTTACGGAGTCTTACATCCTCGGCGAGATTATCGCGCTCACCGCGCAACGCGCCGGCGAGGCACAAGCCACTCATCGCCCTGGCCTCGGCAACACCGGCATCGTGTATTCGGCGCTGAGGAATGGTGAGATCGACGTCTATCCGGAATACACGGGCACTATCGAGCGCGAAATCCTCAAAGGCGAGCAGTCGCGCGATCTGGACGCCCTGAACCGCGCACTGGCGCCGCTGGGACTTGCCGCGGGCATTCCGCTGGGCTTCAACAATACCTATGCGCTGGCGATGCGGGAAGATCGCGCGCAGGCATTGGGCATCAAGCGCATTTCCGACCTCGTCGCGCATCCCGACATCGTCCTAGGGCTGTCGCAGGAATTCATAGGCCGGGCAGACGGCTGGCCGGGCCTGCAGAAAACCTACAGCCTGCCGCAGGGTACGCCGCGCGGCCTCGATCACGGTCTCGCGTACGAGGCGATTGTCGCTTCGCAGATAGACGTCATCGACGTCTACACGACGGACGCCAAGATCGGTCGCTATAAGCTGCGCGTTCTCGAAGACGACCGGCACTTCTTCCCGGCCTACGACGCCGTGTTGCTGTATCGAGCCGACCTGCCACAACGATTGCCGCGCACGTGGGCGGCGCTGTCGAAACTGCGCGGCAGCCTCGACGAGACTCGCATGATCGCGCTTAACGCCGCGGCCGAGCTCGACGGCAGGAGCTTCAACGATGTCGCAAAGGGTTTCCTCGGCGACACCAACTCGCCGACTCAAGGTGGCGGGTTTCTCTCAAGGCTGTTCGCGCCGGATTTCGCCCGGCTCGCGTACGAGCATGTGATGCTCGTGCTGTTGTCGCTGATTGCTGCCATCGCCATCGGCATTCCGCTAGGCATCGTTGCGTATCGCGTGCCGCGCGTACGCCGCGTCGTACTCTCGACGGTCGGCGTGATCCAGACCGTGCCGTCGCTCGCCTTGTTCGCCTTCCTCATTCCGCTGTTCGGCAGAATAGGCGCGGTACCCGCGCTCGTGGCGTTGTTCCTGTACGCACTGCTGCCGATCGTCCGCAACACTTATTCCGGCCTCACCGACATCGCGCCGGAATTGCGCGAATCGGCGATCGCACTCGGGCTGTCCGCGGGCTACCGCCTGCGCATGATCGAACTGCCGCTGGCTTCCCGCGCGATTCTCGCAGGCGTAAAAACTTCGGCGGTGATTAATGTAGGTACCGCGACCATCGCCGCTTTTATCGGCGCTGGCGGGTTCGGCGAACGCATCGCACAAGGACTCGCACTGAACGACAACGCCATGCTGCTCGCCGGCGCGATACCTGCCGCGGCGCTGGCGTTATTGGTGGACGGTGGTTTCGAGTTGCTGGACCGGTGGCTGGTGCCGGCGGGGCTGCGAAAGGTAGAAGCTTCAACCTCCATCTAGCATTTCAACTGTCAATACATACAACGTTACTTCTCATCACGAAGAGCACGAAGTAACACGAAGAAGAGCGCAAAAGAAGGCACCAGCAGACGGATCGGTGGTGGGTGTGTGTCGAGTCAAACTATCTTCCGTCGCGCGTCTAGGGCCGCAAAAACCCGATTTCGCCTTTGACCTTCTTCGTGTTTCTTCGTGTCCTTCGTGCTCTTCGTGATGAGATTTACATCGGTAATCCTCACTGCGCAGGCAGGAACCCTTCGACCGACAAATAGCGCTCTCCGGTGTCGTAGTTGAAGCCCAATATTTTCGCGCCCTTCGACAGTTCCGGAAGTTTCTGCGCGATGGCGGCCAGCGTCGCCCCCGAAGACAGCCCGATCAGCATGCCCTCCTCGCGAGCCGCGCGGCGCGCCATCTCTTTCGCTGCTTCCGCTTCGACCGGAATGGTGCCGTCGAGCAGCTTCGTATCCAGAATCTTCGGAATGAAACCCGTGCCGATGCCCTGCAACGGATGCGGCGAATGCTTGCCGCCGGCGATGACCTGCGAGAGCGCGGACTCGACGGCATAGACCTTCAATTGTGGCCACGCCTTCTTGAGCACCTGTGCGCAGCCGGTGATGTGCCCGCCGGTGCCCACGCCGGTGATAAGCGCATCGAGGCCGTCCGGAAAGTCAGTCAGGATTTCCCTTGCCGTGGTGCGCGCATGGACTTCGACGTTGGCCGGGTTCTCGAACTGCTGCGGCATCCAGGCACCGGGCGTCTGCGCGACGATTTCCTGCGCCCGCGCAATCGAGAAGCTGATGCCTTTCTCGCGCGGCGTCAGTTCGAATTTCGCGCCGTAGGCAAGCATCAGGCGGCGGCGCTCGACCGACATGCTGTCCGGCATGACCAGAATGACCGGGTACCCCTTGACTGCCCCAACCAGCGCGAGGCCGATGCCGGTATTACCCGAAGTGGGTTCGATGATGGTGCCGCCAGGTTTGAGCTTGCCGCTTTTTTCCGCGTCTTCGACCATCGACAGTGCAATGCGGTCCTTGATCGAACCGCCCGGGTTGGCGCGCTCCGACTTGATCCAGACGTTGGCTCCTTTCCCGTACAGGCGATTGATGCGGATGTGCGGCGTGTTGCCGATGGTCGCAAGAATGTTGTCTGCTTTCATGAAATCTCCGAATGGGATGAGTGCTTGTTGATTTTTGTTGGCAATGCAAGAGGGGCGCAGCGCGCCCCTCCCCTTCAAGACTTTATTGATCTTCCTGGCGCTTACTCTACCGCGATTCCAAGCGGCATTTTGAGTTTTTCCGGAAGTACACGTCCCATGCGCGCACGCTTGAGAATGTGATGTGCGAGCTTCGTACCGGAAAGCGTGACGGATTTTTCCTTGCCGGTGCGCTGGCCGATGCCGGTTATGGTCAGCGTCTGCTTGTTGGAAATGGCGACCGCAGCCAGTTTCTCGCCCTCGTCGAGTCCCATGATGATCATGCCGCGGCCCCTGGCGAGCACCTTGAGTTCGTCGAGGGCAAA